>JARLJM010000085.1 GCA_031291185.1 Parasulfuritortus sp.
ATGCTGGAAGAACTGATGCGCTTCTCGGCACCGTTTTCGCGCCAGATCATCGCCACGCTTTGCCTGCGCCTGCAGCGCATGAACCAGACACTCGCATCCTGATATTCCCCATCGGCTCCAGTAGGCATACACTAGGCGCCCGACCTAGACGTGCTGGGGGAGTACGCCAATGTCTTTGAAACACCCAATCATTGCCGTGACCGGTTCCACGGGTGCCGGGCTATCCACGGTACGTCACGCCTTCAAGGATATCTGCCGTCGGCTCGGGATCAAGCCTGCGCTGGTGCACGGCGATTCGTTCCGACGCTATACCGAGAGCCAGTTCGATGCCCTGCTCAAGGAAGCCCGTGCCAGTGACCGGCATATCTCGTGGTTCGGACCGGATTGCAACTATGTCGCCGAACTGGAAGCGCTGTTCCGCACCTACGGCGAAACCGGCAGCGGCATCCTGCGCGATTACGCCCACAACGAAGTCCATGCCCGTGAACTGGGCGTGCTGGTCGGCGAATTCACGCCCTGGCATCCTCTGTCCGCCGGCAACGACATCCTGCTCTATGAAGGGCAACATGGCGGCGTCCGGGCGAACACCTGGACCCGGCGCAAGGACGATGCGGAATTCCCGTCCGATGTCGACCGCCGCAAGAACGCGGTTGGCATCGATGTCGCCCAGCACGTCGATTTGCTGATCGGGGTGGTGCCGGCCGTCAACCTGGAGTGGATCCAGAAAATCCATCGCGAGTGCGACAAACACCATTGCACGCCTCAGGAAAGCGTCGAGACCATCCTGCGCCGCCTGGACGACTATCTGCATTTCATCGTGCCCCAGTTTGGCCTGACCGATATCAACATCCAGCGCGTTCCGCTGGTGGACACGTCCAATCCGTTCATCGCGCGGGACGTGCCGGCCCCGGATGAATCAGTCCTGGTCATCCATTTCCGCGATCGCAAACGCTACAACTTCCCTGACCTACTGGCACGCCTGCCCGGCTCCCGCATGACCCGGCACAGCACCATGGTGGTCCCGGGCGGGGAACTCAGGCTGGCGCTGTCCGTGATCTGCGGCCCGATCCTGGAAGAAATGATGGAGAAGCGACGCGCCGCATTGAGTGCGTGACCTCAACGCTGCAACAGGCGACAATTGCGGCGTGACGTTGGCGGCTTGAGCCGGAACGTCACGTTTTTTTCACCTGCCGCGTGCTTCATGTCCAGTTTCATTACCCTCCCCTCTCCCGGCCAGCGTCATCGTCTTGCCCTTCCCTCTGGCTCTGCAGATGCACTGACGCTGGCCAGGCTGGCCGGCCAGTCCCGCCTGCTGATCCTGACCGAGACGGCCCAGGATGCCTCGCGTCTGCGCGAGGAAATCGCCTGGTTCGCGCCGGAACTGGCGGTCAGCCTGTTTCCCGACTGGGAGACGCTGCCCTACGACCCCATTTCGCCCCATCCCGATTTGATTTCGGAACGGCTGGCCGCTCTCTGGCTGGCCTCGGAAAAACGGCTGGATGTCCTGGTCGCCCCGGCTGCCACCGCGATGCAGCGGCTTGCGCCGCGCAGCTTCCTGGCCGCCCATGCCTTCCTGTTCAAGCAAGGTGAAAAGCTGGATGTCGACGGCTTCCGCAGTCGGTTGACCGACGCCGGCTACAGCCATGTCAGTCAGGTACTGAGTCCCGGAGAATTCGCGGTTCGCGGCGGACTGATCGACCTGTTTCCGATGGGCGTCGCCCTGCCCTATCGCCTTGACCTATTCGACAACGAGATCGAGTCGATCCGCACTTTCGACCCGGACACCCAGCGCACGCTCTACAAGGTCGCCGACGTGCGTCTGCTGCCGGCCCGCGAGTTCCCGCTCGACGAGGACGGCGTGACCCATTTCCGCCAGGCCTACCGCGATGCCTTCGAAGGCGACCCGAGTCGCAGCAAGCTCTACAAGGACGTTTCCAACAAACTGGCGCCGGCCGGTATCGAGTACTACCTGCCGCTATTCTTCGACGAACTGGCTACCCTGTTCGACTACCTGCCGGATGACATCGGCCTGGTCCTGCACGGCAACATCCAGACTGCGGTGGAAGGATTCTGGCGCGACACCCGGAACCGGCACCGCCTGCTGGCCGGCGACAAGGACCGCCCCTTGCTGGCGCCGGACGCGCTGTTCCTGTTGCCTGACCAATTCTTTGGCCGGATTCGGCCTTATGGCCGGCTGGAGCTGACATCGGGTGACGAAAGCGCACTCCCATTTTCAGCGCCACCCCAGATCGAAACCGACCGTCGGGCCGAATCGCCCTATGCCCGGCTGTCTCATCATCTCGACAGTTTCAAGGGCACGACCCTTCTGGTCGCGGAAACGCTGGGCCGACGTGAAACCATCGCCAACACCCTGGCGGAATACGGACTCAAGCCGCAATTGCTGGAAGGCTGGCCAGCCACGCTGCCCGGTGGTGAAACAAAATTTCTGCTCACCACCGGCCCGCTGGCCGCCGGCTACATCGACCTTGAAGCGCATCTGGCCGTACTCACCGAGACCGAACTGTATGCCCGCAGCCCGACCAACCGCGGCGCCCGAGCCGGCAAGCAGACCCAGATCGAGGGGCTGCTGCGCGACCTGTCCGAACTCAAGATCAACGACCCGGTGGTCCATGTCCAGCATGGCATCGGCCGCTATCTGGGACTGGTCGGCATGGATATGGGCGATGGCGTCGAGGAATTCCTGACTCTGGAATTTGCTGGCGGCGACAAGCTCTACGTCCCGGTCGCGCATCTGCATCTGATCGCTCGCTACATGGGTGGCGACCCTGACACCACGCCACTGCACAAGCTCGGTAGCGGCCAGTGGGAAAAGGCCAAGCGCCGGGCCATGGAAAAGGCCCGCGACACGGCTGCCGAATTGCTCAACCTTTATGCCCAACGCGCCGCCCGCGAAGGCATGGCCTTCGGCCTCGATGCACATGGTCTGGACGCCTTCGCCGCCGGGTTTGAATTCGAGGAAACGCCGGACCAGTTGGCTGCCATCAATGCCGTCATCGCCGACATGACCAGCGGCCGACCAATGGACCGGCTGGTCTGCGGCGATGTAGGTTTCGGCAAAACCGAAGTCGCTCTGCGCGCTGCCTATGTTGCCGTGGCCGACGGCAAACAGGTCGCCGTACTATGCCCGACTACCTTGCTGGCCGAGCAGCATTTCCAGAACTTCGCAGACCGCTTCGCCGATTTCCCGGTCAAGCTGGCCGAACTGTCCCGCTTCCGCTCACCCAAGGAAGTCGCCGCCGCACTGGAAGGACTCAAGGCCGGCGGCATCGACATCGTCATCGGCACCCACAAGCTGGTCCAGCCAGACGTCAAATTCAAAAACCTGGGCCTGGTGATCATTGACGAGGAACACCGCTTCGGTGTTCGTCAAAAAGAGCAACTCAAGGCCCTGCGCGCCGAAGTCGACGTCCTGACCCTGACCGCCACCCCGATCCCGCGCACCCTGGCCATGTCAATGGAAGGCATCCGCGACTTCTCGGTCATTGCCACCGCGCCGCAGAAACGCCTGGCGATCAAGACCTTCGTCCAGCCCTGGTCCGAAGGACTGATCCGCGAGGCTGTGCTGCGCGAGCTGAAGCGCGGCGGCCAGGTCTATTTCCTGCACAACGAGGTCGACACCATCGCCGCGATGAAGGACAAGCTGGCCAAGCTGCTGCCCGAGGCGCGGATCGAGGTCGCCCACGGGCAGATGCCGGAACGCGAACTGGAGCATGTGATGCGCGACTTCTATCACCAGCGCTTCAACGTCCTGCTCTGTACCACCATCATCGAGACCGGCATCAACGTGCCGACCGCGAACACCATCCTGATGCACCGGGCCGACAAATTCGGTCTGGCCCAGCTGCACCAGCTACGCGGCCGAGTCGGACGGTCCCACCATCAGGCCTATGCCTACCTGCTGACCCCACCCGGCGGGGCCAAGATCACACCCGCTGCAACCAAGCGACTGGAGGCCATCCAGACCATGGAAGAGCTGGGCTCGGGCTTCTATCTGGCCATGCATGACCTCGAAATCCGGGGGGCTGGCGAAGTATTGGGCGAGAGTCAGAGTGGCGAGATGCAGGAAGTAGGATTCAGTATTTTCAATGAGATGCTACTGTCTGCTGTCAAATCACTTAAAGAAGGACGCGAACCCGACCTTGCCTCGCCGCTGGCCGTGACCTCGGAAATCAACCTGCATGTCCCCGCCCTGCTGCCGGCGGATTACTGCGAAGACGTCCACGAACGGCTGGTGCTCTACAAGCGCCTGGCCAGCTGCGGCTCACGCGAGGATTTGCAGTCCCTGGAAGAAGAACTTATCGACCGCTTCGGGCTGCCGCCGGAACCTGCCCGCGCTCTGATCGAAACGCACCGCCTGAGGCTGGACACGCAACCCATGGGCATCCAGAAGCTGGACGCCGGCGACAAGGCGATCAGCATCCAGTTCATCACCAATCCGCCCATCGACCCGGCTCGGCTGATCAAGCTGATCCAAACCAAGCGGGAATACAAGCTGGCCGGTCAGGACAAACTGAGGGTGGAGAAAGCTTCTGAGGGACTGGAAGCCAGACTGACCCTGATCCGGGCCAGTCTGGCTGAAATTACAGGTAATTGAAAAGAGACAGCTTCGAGGTCGAAGCAAATGCGCTTTCAGCGGCTTGAAGGGAAGTCTGACGCATCTGAAGTTCGACGATGGCACTGGCCTTGTCGGCATCGCTCAGTTGGCTCAAATTGCCCAGCGCATTCTGGTTGGTAGCTTGCAATTGCTGGGTAGCGGTTTGCTGGCTTTGCACCTGTTGCTGCCGTGCTACCAAAGAGGTCTGGATGTCTTGCAGGCCGCTAAGTGCACCAGTCACCGCTGTGTAGGCATTGGTAAGCTGAGTCGACGTGACAGGAGTCGTAGTGGATTGCAGAGCGGCGGCCGTTTGCTGCATGGTCTGGAGCAGGTCAAAGGTTGGACCAGTGGTCGTGCCAGTACCCGCATTCAAGACCGTGTTGAGATTGTCGTTCGCCTGAACCGTCTGGCCTTGGGCAATCTGAACATAGCGCAAACCGTTGTCACCGTTGTAACTCGTGCCATCGTAGGGCTGGGTCGAGGTCTGGAAGCCGGAAAAGATATAGTTGCCGTTTGTATCCTGTGAATTGGCCAGATCCTTGATTTGCTGGTAGAGCCCGGACAAAGTTGCGCCTATCGCATTCTTGGTGCTTTGGTCGTTACTGGCACTGACTCCGGTCAGTGCAGATTGCGCACTCTGAAGAGTTTTCTGAATCTGATTGAGGATCGTGGTTTCCTCGCTCTGGGTCTGACTGATGCTTTGCTGGTTGGTGGTGTACTGTGTACTCAACGAAATGCGATCGTTTAGCGACATCACCTGACTGGCGGCTACAGGATCGTCTGCCGCAGTCAAAAGTTTGTTCCCGCTCGCGATCTGCTGATTGAGTGTCGAGATCGAGGACTGCTGATTCAGTATTCCGCCAAGTGAACTCGAATAGAAAGTACTGGAACTGATACGCATGGCGACCTCCTGTTACTGGATTGCCGTAAGGATAGTGTTGAACAGGCTCGACGCCACTTGCAAGGCCTTCGCCGCTGCCTGATAGGCCTGCTGGTACTGGATCATGTTGGCCGCCTCCTCGTCCAGATTAACCCCGGAAAAGGATTGCTGGGCCTGCGTAGCCTGATCGGTCAGGGTCTGATATGAAGTCTGGTTGACCGTTGCGGCGTTGGTCAGGGTCGCATTGCCCCCGACGATTTGATTGAATGCAGTCTGTAAAGTAGCCGTGCCGTTGGACAGCAACTTGCTGGTCTGCAATTGTGCCATTGCAAGCGCATTACTGTTGTCGCCTGGGCCGGCGGAAACAGTAGCTGTAGCACCCGGCCCGGCAGCGGCGATCTTGGTCGGATCGGTAATTTCCACCGAAAAGCTATTGGCCGAATACTGTGTCGGGCGAATGAGGTAGGTGTCATTTGCGTTAATCGTACCGCTGGTCAGGCCAAGGCTGAAACCCTCGCTGGCCTGAACCGTGGTGCTCAGACCCGCCAGGGATCCATTACTATAACTTGTGCCATCCGATGATCGGGTCAGGGTGTAATTGGTCCCGTCATAGCTCAATTTATAGTCGCTATTGGCCAGCAGATTCGAGTTGGTCACGGCAAGACTGAGAACACCGGTACCCGTATTATTCTTGTTGGCAATCGGGCTCTGAATCGAAGGCGTATTGAAGAAACTGGTTCCTGCCGTTCCATTCAAATCGAAGCCCTGAGTGCTTTGTGCATTCACTTGTGTCGCCAACGTATAGGCCACGTTGCCCAGTTCACGTTGAGTCGGCACCAGCATCTGATCCCTGAAGGAAAGCAATCCACCTAACTGGCCTCCGGTGATTTGTGTCGAGTCAAGCACAACCTGGCTGTTACCGACTTGAAGCGCGGGCTGCATTTGAATGGGGTCTGCAGGATTGGATACGGCCGACAGGCCATTGGCGGTTGTACCGACGACCAGGGGCTGCCCGTTTCCAAGGTAGAGGTTGTAGCCACTGCCCGCTTGATTGACCACGGTGACATTGACCAGCTTGTTGATATCCGCCACCAGTTGATCGCGTTGATCCATCAAGGTATTGGCATTGGCGCCATTGGACGACTGGGCAACGGCAATCTGCGAATTCAGGCTGGCAACGCTTTGGGCATAGGCAGTAACCTGACTGGAGATGGTCTGGACCTGCTGATTGACGCTCTGCTGAATATCGGCAATGCCACTGCTGACGTTACTGAACTGCCCTGCCAACCCGGTGCCGGCGGAAATGGCTGTTTGCCTGGCCACAATAGAAGTCGGGTCATTGGCGACGTTCTGAAGGCTCGAAAAGAAATTGGAGATTGACGTGGACAACGCGCTGTTCTGATCGCCGAGCAGCGAATTCAGTTGCGTTGCGTACTGGGAATAAGTCTGATAATTGGAAAGCTGGCCCTGGCTCGATATCACCTGGTTATCCAGGAAGCTGCTGTAGGCGCGCCCCACGCTGGCCACATCGACGCCATTGCCGATCGAGCCATAACTGGCTGTCGTAGGATTCGCGGTCGCCAGATTGGTCGATTGACGGTGGTACCCGGCCGTATTCACATTGGATATGTTCTGTGAAGTCGTGGCCAGGTTCGCCTGGGCTGCGTTGAGCCCGGTGAGGCTGATTCCAAGAAGTCCCGATGCCATTTCAATCCTCGTTTCTCGTCGCCCTGTTAACGGCCACGTCTAGCAAAGCTTTACAACCAAAAGACGTAACTTAAGCGCCCACCAGCGAAATGCTGTGTATGACGCCCTTCAGTTTTTCTGCATACGATGGGTCCGTCGCATACCCGCCCGCCACCAGCCCTGTTGCAAAGGCCTGTGCGTCATGGCCCGCAGCAACGGCCTCACGGTAGCGTCGTTTCAGCAAACGGGCATAGTCGATAAACCCCTCGGCATAATCCGCATAGGCCCGGAACTTGGCCGATATCTTCATCGCCAGACCCTGACGATATTCCGTGGTCACCGTGCTCACGGCATGCCCATCCCAGCCGCCATCAGCCTTGATGCCGAACAGGTTGTGGCTCGCCGTACCGTCCGCAGCAACGATCTCATGCCGTCCCCAGCCAGACTCCAGACCGGCATGCGCCAGGACGAAGCGCGCCGGGATGCCGGACACCTTCTCGGCCTCCTGGGCATAAGGCAACATGGCTTCGACAAAGCGTTGCTTCCGATCAGGGTTCTGATTGCCACGCCCGTTCCTGCTCGGCGATTGCTCGGTTGCATCACCCGGCTGATCAGTAGTGCCATGCGTCGTAGCCTGCTGATGCAAGACGCCTGGCAGTGCTGTAGCGGCGGGCAATGCAGACGCTGTCGCATTTGCCTTGATACCCTGCGGCGTTGTCTTCACGGCCGTATCGTCCTGCAGCGTAGTTGGATCCACCGTGGCCAGGGTCAGCCGTTTCACGATCATGTCGGCCAGACCGAATCCCTTGTTACCGACAATGTTCTGGGCCCATTGCTGGTCCAGCAATTCCTGATAGAGCTTGAGACTGGAACTATCGCCAAAGACATCGCCTTCAGACGTGAAGTGGGTCGCGCGCATGGTCTTAAGCATCGTCTGGACAAACATCGCCTCGAACTGCTTGGCCGCTGCCTTCAGCGCAGCCGGATCGCCCGAAGTCGCCTTCAAGCGCAGGGCAGCCGCGCCCTGGACATCGAATGACAGACGGTTGGAGAGATCGGTGCCGGCCAGCATCAGATCACCTCCAGATCAGCCTTGAGCGCCCCGGCTGCCTTCATGGCCTGGAGGATTGCCAGCAGATCCTGCGGCGTCGCGCCGACGGCATTCAAGGCCTTGACCACATCACCCAGTGAAGCCGAAGTCGGCACAACCACCAGTTCGCCCTTGTCGCTTTTAACCTGGACATCCGATTTCTGGGTGACAACTGTCTTGCCCCCTGACAGGGCGCCAGGCTGGCTGACCTGGGGTTCACTGTTTATGGTCACTGACAGGTTGCCGTGTGCGATGGCGCATTTGTCGAGGGTGACCAGCTGATTCATCACGATGGAGCCGGTACGTGGATTGATGATGACCTTGGGCGTCGGCGTACCCGGGTTGAGATTTACACTCTCCAGTTGGGACAGGAATGCAATCCGCTCTCCCGATTCGACAGGTGCCCTGACCTGAATGAGGCGGCCATCGAGCGGGACAGCCGTACCGCCACCAAATTGCTTGTTGATCGCGTCGCTGACCCGATTGGCTGTCGTGAAATCGGAGTCCTTGAGTTCAAGCTGGATTGTGTCGCCCTGGCCGAACCGGTTCTGAACCGCCCGTTCGACAGTGGCGCCGTTCGGAATGCGTCCAGCATCGAGATGGTTGACCTGCTGGCTTGAACCACCGGACGAGGCCCCCACGCCGGCTACCAGAACATTGCCCTGGGCCATGGCGTAGACCTGCCCGTCACCGCCCTTTAGCGGCGACATCAGCAGGGTGCCGCCACGCAGGCTCTTGGCATTGTCAAGCGCCGAAACCGTGACATCGATCTCCTGTCCAGGCCGGGCAAAAGCCGGCAAGGTCGCCGTCAGCATCACGGCAGATACGTTTTTCAGTGAGATAGTGTTACCGGGCGGCAGATTCACACCCATCTGACCCAGCATCGAAATGATACTTTTTTGTGCAAACTGGCTTGTGGCACCAGTGCCGTCAAGGCCGACAACCAGTCCGTAGCCGATAAGTTGATTCGACCGTACCCCAGCTATGTCGGCAATATCCTTGACCCGGTCTGCCAGGACATTGGTGCTCAACATGAGCCCACCCAGACACAGGGCGAACACCCTTAACACTTCGGAGATCGTTTTCAACAATGCGTATCGTCCCAGCATGCTTTTTTCCTTAGAACGAGAAGGGCAATACCGAAACAAAGAATCGGGCCATCATGCTTACCAGCGTTGAGCGATCAATACCTGTTGAACTCTTGGATTCAAACTTGACGTCCGCCAGCTTGTTCGAATCGATGGTGCCATCCACACCGATATCGTTCGGATTCACCACACCGGCCAGGCGAATGAATTGTGTATCGTTGTCGAGTGACACCTGCTTCTCGCCCGTCACACTGAGATTGCCATTGTCCAGGACCTCAATCACCGTAACGGTAATGCCACCCGTAATATTGTTGTTATTGGTGACCGCCGCCTTGACCTCGGAATTGGCGGCTGCGTTCGGCGACCAGCTACTCGCGCCGAGTATGTTCGAATACCCGAGAAGAGTCGGCGACGGAATGCTGACGGTGGCGTTCCCGGTACGGTTCTGCTTGTTATCCAGATTCCGGGTGATCTGCGTGTTCTCGACCAGATTGACCGTGATGGTGTCGCCCACATGACGCGCGCGCCGGTCCTCGAACAGGGCCATACCCTGCTGCGGCTGGTAAATGGCACCGTCATTGACCATCGTGACTGGTTTGGCAACAGGCTTGGCGGTCAGAGGCTGTTTGATATTGGTTGAAGGCGTCATGGCACACCCGCTTACTGCGATCAGTAATGCCACCATCAGGAAACCGCGACTGTGTTTGAACATGACCTCTTCCCTAAAAACATCCACTACCTGTAACTTACATAGCAAGGCACATGCCACACGCAGCAGCTCCCGAAACCCCCTAGGAATGTGGGGTTCCGGGTAAACAGGTGGATGTCGCGGCAGATACGGGCAATGAAAAACGGCAAGATTTGCCGCTTACGGCAAACCCAGGATTGATCAGCCAATCTGGGTGAGGTTCTGGAGCATCTGATCCGAGGTGGTGATGGCCCGTGAGTTCAGTTCATAGGCCCGCTGTGCAACGATCATATTCACCAATTCTTCGGCCACGTTGACGTTGGAGGTTTCGATGAAGTTCTGATTGAGCATGCCCGTGCCGCTAATCCCGGGATTATTGACCTGGGGCGCGCCAGACGAAGCAGTTTCCGCATAGAGGTTCTCACCCAGGCTTTGCAGCCCGGTCGGATTCACGAAAGTCGCAAGCTGAAGCTGTCCTACAGTAGAGGCTGATGTAGTGTTAGGTTGAGTTACCGATACGGTGCCGTCCTTGGCAATGGTCACCGTCTGCGCATCGGCAGGAATCGTGATCGAGGGCTGCAGTGTATAGCCGCTAGCCGTCACCATGACCCCCTGACTGTTCAACTGGAACGAGCCATCGCGGGTATATGCCGTACTGCCATCCGGCATCAGAATCTGGAAAAACCCATTGCCATTGACTGCCACATCCAGTGAGTTGTTGGTCTGTTGAAGATTGCCCTGGGTATGCAGACGTTCCGTCGCAACCGTGCCTACACCGACACCCAACTGGAAGCCACTGGGCAGTTGAGTCTGCTGCGACGATTGGGCACCCGGCTGGCGTATGGTCTGGTAAAGCAGATCCTCAAAAACCGGCCTACCTTTCTTGAACCCGGTCGTGCTGACGTTGGCCAGGTTATTGGAGATGACATCAAGCTGTGTCTGCTGGGCATTGAGGCCCGTGCTTGCAATATAGAGGGAACGTAGCATGTCATCTGTCCTTTAGGTCAAGCCGTGATGATTTTATTGGCATCTTTGTCATTGTCATTTGCCGCGGTCAGCACACGCATTTGCAAATCGAACTGCCGTCCCAAACTGATCATTTTTACCAACGCATCAGTGGGATTAACGTTGCTGGACTCCAGGGTTCCCACTGCCAGATTAACGTTGGCATCTGCAGGTGCGGGCTGCCCACTGCTGAGCCGAAACAGGCCATCATCACCCCGAACGAGATCAGATTCAGGTGGGTTGACCAATTTTATTCGCCCGGCGATCGTGACCGCATTCTGACCCTGGCCTATCGGCGTTGTGGAAACCGTCCCATCCTTGGCAATCAGAATCTGCTGGCCAGGCACAACCGAAATTGGACCGCCATCGCCCATGACCGTGTGCCCCGTACCAGTCTGCAAAACGCCATCCGAGGAAGTCTGCAGGTCTCCCATGCGGGTGTAAGCCTCCTGCCCGTCCGTGCCTTGCACCGCAATCCAGCCCTGGCCGTTCACGGCAACGTCAAGATTGCGCCCTGTCGCCTGAAGTACACCTGAAGAATAATCGTTGGTCGGGGTCGTCTCCAGCACAAAGGCCCGCGTTTTCGCACCATCCCCGACCACTGGCAAGGCTCGAAAAACATTCATCTCCGACTTGAAACCCGTGGTCGAGACATTCGACAGATTGTGCGAAACGACCGCCTGCTGCTGGGTGATTTCCCTCGCCCCGGTCATTGCGACATAAATCACGCGATCCATATCAGCTCCGTTTGTTCAAGGAAAATCACAGGTTGACCAGTGTCTGCATAATCGTGTCTTCCGCCTTGATTGTCTGGGCATTGGCCTGATACTGGCGTTGCGCCACAATCATGTTGACCAGTTCATTGGTCAGATCGACGTTTGAATCCTCTGTTGCACCAGACTGGACGGTCCCCGCAATGCCTACGCCGGGTGTGTTGATCACCTCTGAACCAGCGGCCTGCGACGCAGCCCATTGGTTGTCACCCAGAGGAATCAGACCGTTAGGATTGCGGAAGCTGGCCAGCTGGAGTTGCTGCAGAGGGCGGCTGAGATTGTTGCTGTACCGGCCATAAATGATGCCGCTGCTGTCGATCGAAACCCCCACGATCTGCCCCTGGGCATAGCCATCCTGGCTGATCGAATTGACACCTGATTTGCCCGCAACCTGTGTACTGCCGGTCAAATCCCAGGC
Source organism: Parasulfuritortus sp. (assembly GCA_031291185.1). Lineage (GTDB taxonomy): Bacteria > Pseudomonadota > Gammaproteobacteria > Burkholderiales > Thiobacillaceae > Parasulfuritortus. The sequence goes on from JARLJM010000085.1 coordinate 12,244, forward strand.
AACCGGCCCAAGTGTCGCACCAGTCGACAAAGCGCCAAAAGTGAGTGAGGTTGCGCTGGTTGGCGAGGTCAACTGTCCACTTGCATCAAAGGTGAGTGGAATAGCGCTAGGGCTGACCGTTCCACTGACGCCATCCACTGTTGCATTGACAGCCCAGGTGTTGGCAGTTGAGCTCTTGCTGAAGTAAAGGGTCAGGGAATGACTGGCGCCCTGGGTATCGTAGACGGTGGCCGTCGTCGAGTAATTATATGTACTGGAATTGGCAGGATCGAACGTGCCGGATGCGGCTGCCGAAGTGGCATTCAGATTGACCGCCGTGGATAACGTGCTCGTAGCCTGGGGCGCCAGATTATTGAGATCAATCTGGATGTTGCCCGGGCTGCTTACGCTCGTCACGCCGCCGGAGGCATTGGTCGTCAGACTGGTATAACCCACCACATTCTGGCCCGTACTGTTCACCAGATAACCATTGGCATCAAGGTGGAACTGGCCATTGCGCGAATAGGTCGTTGAACCATTGTCATTAAGCTTGAAGAACCCGTCGCCGTTGATCGCCACATCAAGAGGATTGTTGGTAACGGTTGTATTGCCCTGAGTGAATTGCTGCGCTACTGCAGCAACCTTTGTACCGATCCCGGTCTGCAAACCACCGCTGCCGTATACGGAATTTGCATAGACGTCGGCAAACTGCGTAGTCGCCTGCTTGAAACCGACCGTCGATGCATTCGAGATGTTGTTGCCGATGACATCCAGATTCTTGGAGGAGGCGTTAAGACCGCTTAATCCTTGCTCGAAACTCATGACATTCCTCCGTTAGAAAATCTGCTGGATCTGGCTGAGGTCAAGCTGACCCAGGCCTGATGTGTTCACTTTTAGTGCCCCGCCGGTCAATGACACGCTGGATACGCTGGCCAAGGCCAGCGGGGTGGCCGTTACCGCTGTAGCACCACTCGATGCGGTTATGCTGGTGCTGTAATTTCCATCCGCAACAACCTGACCCTGGTCATTCTTTCCGTCCCACTGGAAGCTGACCAGGCCCGAGCTTTGCGCACCAAGACTCATGTTGCGCACCACCTGGCCGTTGGCATCGAGAATCTGGACATTAACCGTATCCGCAGCACTGGCCAGAGTGGCCGCACCCACCGCCTGCGAGTTGCTCAAAACGAGCGAATTGCCGTCAGCCAACACCTGATGCCCGATCAAGGACGCCGCCTGCAAGGTCTGCGTCGACTGATAGGAACTCAGCAGACTGTTCAGCGTGGTATTGAGATCGCTGATACCCTGCGCAGTGGACATCTGCGCCAGTTGAGTCGTCATCTGGGAGTTATCCATGGGATTGGTCGGATCCTGATTCTGCAACTGCGTCGTTAGCAATTTCAGGAACGACGTCTGCACATCGCTGAGACTGGAACTCACTGCAGAGGTCGATGTACCGCTGGTGCCATTCAGGGTGGCGACCAGAGCAGCATTGGAAGTCGTCGATGAAACCGTCATTTATTTCTCCTTGCTCAGCTTTGCATCAGCGCAACAGTGCGCTGCATGAGATCTTTGGCCGTCGACATGACTTCGACGTTGGTCTGGTAGGAACGGGAGGCGGAAATCATGTTCACCATTTCCTCTACCACATCCACATTGGGGTAAGCCACGTAACCCTTGGCATCGGCCACCGGATTGTGCGGGTCATAGACCAACCGGTCGGGGCGAGTGTCCTCAGTCACCTGAGTCATACTCACGCCCTGCGCCCATGGGGTAGATGCATCCATGGGCGTTGCCTGGAAAAAAACCTGTTTGGCCTTGTAACCGCCACCGGTTGATGAATGCGCGGAATCGGCATTAGCCAGATTGCTGGCCACCGCATTGAGCCGCATGGACTGAGCCGTCAAGGCGGAGGCTGCAATGTAGAAGACGTTATTCATCGACATGATTAGTTATTGGCCGCTACAGCCAGGCTCATAGTATGGAAAGTGCCGCTCAAACTCTGGAGCAGGAACTGGTAGTGCATGGCGTTGTCGGCAAAGCTGGCCCGCTCCACATCCGTGTCGACCGTATTGCCATCCAGACTGGGTTGCAGGCTTGACCGGTACATCAACTCAGCACCACCCGATCCACCCGCACCGCCGCCCAGACTAGAGATATGTCCCGGCGAGGTAGTCGCCAACGTGACCGCCCCACCCGTTCCACCCAGCGCAGACCGCAAGGCAGAAGAAAAATCGATGTCGCGAGCCTTGTAATTCGGGGTGTCCGAGTTCGCCAGATTGGAGGCAATGACCTCCTGGCGCCTGGCCCGAAGGCTTAAGGCAGTTTGTGCGAAACGGAGATCCTGGTCGATTTTGCTGAGCATGTTTAAGTTCCTCGTTGCAAGGAACAGCAAGTCGCATGCCAACTTCTATCTACTTCTCAACACCTTGTTTTATATTGATTTTATCCTGGACAAGATAAATTCGACCGGGAATACCGGCAAGCGCTGGCAATAATTGCCGCCCAACCGGAACCCCGACCGATCAGGCGCGCTCAACGCGATTGCGCCCCGCTGCCTTGGCCTTGTACATCGCGCTATCGGCACGTTTGAGTAGATCCGCCTGAGCCTCGCCGGTCTGCAACTGGGCCACGCCCGCGCTGAAGGTGATGAGCACCCTCTGGTTATCGTGCAGGAAGAACTGCTTGGTCAATTCACGCTGGACACGGAGCATGATCCTTTCCGCATCCGCCAGATCGCTGTTGGGCAACAGGACGAGAAATTCTTCGCCACCATAGCGGGCGAACGAATCGGTCGGACGCAAAAGTTGCCGGACGACACTGGTCAGATGGACCAGCGCCTGGTCGCCGGCTTGATGCCCCAGTGCGTCGTTCAGGCGCTTGAAATGGTCGATATCCAGCAGGGCAACCGAGAACGGCGCGGTCATTCGATCCGCTCTGGCCAATTCTTTGGCAAAGGCCTCTTCCATGCCACGTCGGTTCAGTGCGCCGGTAAGCTGATCTTCACGAACCAGGCTGGAAACCTCCTCCAGTTCCTTTTCCAGGGTGTGAATACGCATCTCGGCCTCTTCGGCATGAGTCCGCGCAGTCAGCAGCTCCTGATGGGTGCTGACCATCTGATTTTCCATTTGCGCCATATCCGACGAGAGACCATCCATGACATCAGACAGTTCGGCGATGTCCTCCGCCTTCGATATGCGGACAGAATAGTCCTTGATCCGGGCATTGTATTGGCCGGTGCTCTCGGACATCTCGCCAATACGATTGATGAAGCTGGAAACGAGCCGTTTGAGCTTCTCCTTGGCTTCGTTCATGCTGCCCTTGATCTGTTTCTGCTTCTGGACCAGTTCCTTCAAGCCTTCTTCTGCCTGGAACAGTGCATGCGGATTCAGATGATCCGACAACGCGGCCTGCATGGTGACCATCTGGCCGGACAGCCAGGCATCTTCCGACACCAGTTCACTGATGTTCTTGAACAGAAGGGTCAGTAGACGCCTCAAACTGAACAGGAGCTCATGCTCATCGTCGGCACGGATAACAATCTCGCGCCAAAGGCCGACCATCGTCTCGACATCCTTTTCCTCGAGGAGATGGCCAGAGTTCGATATTTTGCGCACCAGCGAATCACCTTGAGTCGCCAGATCGGGCCATTGACTGCGGCAGCCACTCGAAAACTCTTCCAGATACCGGACAATCAGCCGCCCCACAGTAGACGAATCGCCTCCTGAACCTACAATCGGCGACGACGGCAGCGCAGTGCTTGCTGGCACAGCCTGGGCGGCGGCAGCCACATCCGGAGCCGGGGTTTCCATTCCGGCCCCCTCCACCGCAGCAGAGGCACTACCGGATTCGCCCCACGAACGGGCCAGGCCGGTCAGCTTTACTGCCAGTTGGTCCGGATCGTTACCGAAGTTGATCAGAACGCGGTCCAGCATGTCGCGCTTCTTTGCCTGGGTCAGCCCCGCCTGATAGCTTTCCCATTGCGCCAGCAAAGTACGAATCGATTCGGGCCAGTTCGATTGAACCGAAGCGGCGCCCTGGACCTCCAAGTAGGCACGACGGAAGTTCTCGGGAGTCGGCGGCTGTTTTCTGGTAGCCAAGCGTTTGATGGCTTCCCTTGCAATATCGTTGGGCTGGGTTATCGGTTCCATGGCTACAGATAGAGTGAAAGGTAAAATATCCCCTAATGATCATGGGAGTCCGTATGCGTTGTCTACTGATCTTGCTGGCACTGGTACAGTTTTACGCGGTGGCGGCCCGAGCCGGGACCATTCGCGATACCGAATCGCTTCGGACAGCCGCCATCCACTATCTTGGCAGCCAAATCGCCGCAGCCTACCCCGACAGCACAGCTGAAATTACCGTGGGCTCGGTGGATGAACGCCTTCATCTTCCCGCATGCCCGACGCCGAGCCTATCTCTAGCCCAAGGCAGCCACCTATGGGGAGTTGGCAACCTGGGCATTCGTTGCGATGCACCCAGCAGCTGGAGCCTCTATCTGACCTATCGAATCCGGCTGAGAGGCCCGGCTTTAGTTGCCCGTCGCCCGTTGCCCAGCCATTACGCGCCCACGGCGCAGGACCTGAGCAGGAGCGAGGTCGAATACGCCATTGATCCCGACCGTTATCCGCGCAATCCGGATAATTTGCATGGCGCGACGCTGGCCATGCCGCTTGCCACGGACAGCCCGATCACGGTTGACATTCTCCGGATAAAGCCGCTGATCCAGGCCGGGCAGCGGGTCAGGATACTGGCCGATGGCCCGGGTTTCCAGGTCAGCCAGGAGGGCTTCGCCCAGCAGCAGGCCGGCGCAGGCGAATTGCTCAGGATAAAACTCAGTTCCGGCCGTTATGTACAGGGAGTCGTGCAGAATGACGGCACAGTCACCATCAAGCCATGATTTCAGAATCCGCTAAAGCTTGCCTGCCGGATGCCGATATTGCGGTATCAATACATTGGAGGTGGATGTGAAAATCGACGATTCCTTGACGGGTGCCTCCAGCGTCCGTACTCAGAAAACCCGGACCGGGAAAGGCAAATACTCCACTTCCCCAGTCAACACCAGCACGACCCAGGACAGCGTCGAAATAACGCAGACATCTACCCATCTGAGCATGCTAGAAGACAAACTCAGCAATCTGGACACATCCGAATCCAGCAAACTCGACGCTGTCAAACAGGCTATCGCCGAGGGCAGTTTTCATGTTGATGAAGAAGCGGTTGCGGATGCCCTTGTACAAAACAGCATGGAATCGCTGAAACGGCAGGGCCGGAAGTGAACCCCATAAACACAGCCTTGGATGAACTGGAGAGTGCGCTAACAACCTTTGTGCGGCTTCTGGGGCTGGAGTCGGAAGCCTTGCAGGATATTCACGCCGAGACCCTGTCCGGAGTCGTGGCGGAAAAAACCCAGTGGTCCCAGGCCACCAATACTGCCTGGAACCGGCTGGTCGTAGCCAGCGGTATCGACGCCCGGCGAGGCGAGAGCCTGGAAAGCGCATTGAACAATTTTCCGGACTTGCAGGTGAGGTGGCGAAAAATCCGTCAGCTGGCTGAAACGGCCGAGATACTCAACCAGGGCAACAGCATTCTGATCGAAGCCCAGATGCGGCGTACCCGGCAAGCGCTGGATGTACTTCAAAATGCAGCCAACCGCGGTACACTCTACGACGCCAACGGCCTCATCGTGGAAGCCTACAAATCACCACACACTTTCGATAAAGCATGAACCAGGAACACATCACTCTCAAAGTTGGCGGCATGACTTGCATGGGTTGCGTCAACAGCGTCAAAAAATTTCTCGGCCAACTCCCCGGCGTCAGCCAGGTGGATGTCGACTTGGCCAGCGGGCTGGCCAATATCGATTACAACCCCGCGCTGGTTGATCCGTCGGTCATGCGCCAAAGTATCATCAACGGCGGTTTTCAGGTCGAAAGCTGATCACTCCAGGCTGTTGCGCCACTTGAGCAGTTCCTTCCCGTCCTCGGGGATGTCTACACCGAGTGAACGTGCGACCTGATTGTTGAATACCAAGGAAAATTCGCTTGCGGGACGGGAGGGCGGAAGTGCCCCTGTAGACGGATTCCATTGCCGGACCAGCATGGCGCCTTCATGGCCGATCGAACTTGGGTCCGAAACCACTGCGGCAACTGCGCCCGCTGTAGCCAGTCCTCTGGAAAATCCGACCACCGGGATCTGCTGACGATAGCTCGTCAGCAGGATAAGTCGCACCGTACTGTCATTTACCACTTTTGCGTCCGGTAGCATAAGCAAGACATCGACCCGATGCAGCAGGCGTTGCAAGGCCTGGGACACATCCAGTGAGGTCGCCACAGTTTCCACGACCAAATCGATCTTGAGACGGGCAGCCTCCTGCCGATATACAGGGATATCGCTCTGAGCCTCGTCAGAGAGCACAAGACCAACATTTTCCACGTGTGGCAGCAGCTTGCGGATGAATGATAGAGAGCGGGATAAAGGCTGATCTATATAAACTGCCGCTTCGCGCCCCGTCATATTGGCATTTTCGATAATCGATGCTGCGGCCTCGCGAGGAACCATGAGCGACAGAATGGAGGCATGGTTAGGATGTAAACCGTACACTCTGCGCATTGACCTGACTCCGACCGGAACGATCAAATCCCCGGCCAAGTCTTTCTGTTTTATATCCCGGTCCTGCAAGGCGTCGAGCACATCAACCTGGACAGCATATTTCCCGGCCAGGGACGTTGAAAAGCCCTCGGCCACTTCACGGTAGACAGAACCCGATTCGCTCAGAATGACGCTTACACGGTTGGAACTCTCGGCACTTGCCATGGGCTGGAACGCAAACAGCAAACACAGGTAGGCGCCAAGCCAGATTGCGCGTCTCATAAACGCCACAGAACACCCGATCGCTCGGCAAATGCCAGCATTACATCCTCACCTGTCATCTTGATTTTATTTTGGCCCAGCCTGATAGCCGGCGCTCAGCAGCTCAATTTATGAATCCTAATTCATGGTACATCGGTATCAATTCTAATAACCTCACCGTTAACAAAAAATTTTTGCGGAATCACCATGCCAGTTCCCGTGCGCAATCCTTGCCCATTTTCGCAAGATAGGCATCATGCTCCACCAACTCTTCAGCATTGGCCCTCACCACCCGGATTCCGGACAATATGCCGTTCCGGCTAGATTGTGGTGGTGGAGTCAATACCGACTCGATCGCGAGGCTGTCCTGACCGCGCGTCATGGCCAGATAGACCTCCGCCAATAACTGCGCGTCGAGCAGGGCTCCATGATATGCACGCCCTGAATTGTCAACTTCATAGCGTCGGCAAAGTGCATCGAGATTGTTCTTTTGACCGGGATGCAGTTCCTTGGCCAGTTTGAGCGTATCCAGAACGCTGTGACAGTGGCGCTTCAGATC
>JARLJM010000086.1 GCA_031291185.1 Parasulfuritortus sp.
GTCGGTTTTTCTATGGTGCGGACGAGCCCGTGCTCTAGTTGGACCCGGAGCGCCTTGATTACCCCCATTGGCGCCAGGGAGCCGAAAGGTTCCCGGAGCACGTTTGTTAGAGTTCTTTTTCAGCGAGGTCTCCACGCTGACAGCAACCTTGTGGAGGGAACCCGATGGACGAAATGCATGAGCGCGTTGCCGGTCTTGATGTTCACAAGGCAATGATCGTTGCCTGCGTGCGCCTCATGGTGGGTGGCAAGGCGATCCGGGAATGCCGGACATTTAGCACGGCGACGTCGGGACTGCTGGCGTTGCTGGCCTGGTTGACTGAACAGGGATGCACCCAGGTGGCAATGGAGGCCACTGGGGTTTACTGGAAGCCGGTGTGGAATATCCTGAGCGACGGCGTCTTCGAACTGATCGTGGCCAACGCGGCGCACATCAAGAATGTTCCAGGCCGCAAGACCGACGTCAACGATGCCATGTGGATCGCCGACCTGGTGGCTTGTGGTCTGATCCGGGCGAGCTTCGTTCCGGAAGAGGTCATTCAGGAATTGCGCTCGTTCTTGCGGGCACGCAAGCAGCTCATCCGCGAGCAAAGCAGCCACGTTCTCCGGATCCAGAAGACGCTCGAAGAAGCCAACATCAAGCTGGATTCGGTTATCACCGACATTATGGGGCTTTCGGGCCGCAAGATGATCGAGGCGATCATCGCGGGCGAGACCAATCCGCTGCGGCTTGCTGAATTGGCCCATCGAAGGATCAAGGCACCCCGCGATTTGCTGGTCGAATCGCTTCGTGGCCGGGTGACGGACTATCATCGCTTCATGCTTCAGCTCTATCTGGATCAGTACGATGCCCTGGACGCCGCGATCACGAAGATCGATCAGACGGTTGATGCCGCGATTGCCCGAATGGACAAGGAGGTGGAGGCCGGTCAGGCCACCTTTCGCGCCTTGATCAGCCTGCTGTGCACGATTCCGGGTATCGGTCCCTTGGCGGCAATGACCATCCTGGCGGAAATCGGGACTGACATGAGCCGGTTCCCGACAGCCGGACACCTGCTGTCCTGGGCCGGCCTGTGTCCGGGCCAGAACGAGAGCGCTGGAAAGCGCAAGCCGTCGCGCCTGCGCAAGGGTGACCCTTGGCTCAAGACCATGATGGTTCAATGCGCCTGGTCGGCCAGCCGCAAGAAGGACAGCTATTACAAGGCGCAATTCAACCGATTGCGAAGCAAGCGCGGCCCGAAAAAGGCCATCTGCGCCGTTGCCGCCTCAATGCTAACCGCGATCTATCACATGCTGAAGAATGGCACCGTACATCAGGATTTCGGCGCCAACCATTTTGACCACCGCTCGACTGAGGTCAAAGCCAACCGCCTCGTCGCCCAACTCACCAAGCTCGGCTTCAAAGTCGATCTCCAGCCCCTCGCTGAGGTTGCTTGATCTTCGAGCCATTCAACTACTTTACCAACCAAAAGTTTCATCCGCCGAGCGCCAACAGGATCGAGAGAA
>JARLJM010000087.1 GCA_031291185.1 Parasulfuritortus sp.
GCTGACCCGTCTGGACCGGGTCGAGGCCCGCCTCAAGGTGATGGATACCCGCCTGAAGGCACTGGAAGTCAAACCGACCGCGCATATCGAACCCGCCCCGGCCACCCGTGAAGTGCCCCCGGCAACGCTGGTCAATCCGGCCCCCGCCGAGATGGCAACCGTGGTCGAACCGGTGACCATTCCAAGGCCGATTCCGGAATCCGCTCCCCGCTCTGCTGCGCCGCCGCCCGCGCCCTGGTCGTCCGGGCTGATCACGCGCCTTTTGTCCGGCAACATCCTGGCCAAGCTGGGTATGGTGCTGCTGTTCTTCGGCATCGCCTCCGCCCTGAAGCTCGCCGCCGAGCATGGCGTTTTCCCGCCCTACCTGCGGCTGATCGCCGCCACCCTGGCCGGTCTGCTCAGCATCTGGGCCGGCGCCGCCCCGGCCAGCGGCCAGCCGTTCCGGCCGGCCTGGCTGTTCCGCTTCGCACCGATCGCGGAGCAGACGCGAACCGGGTTCGGCTTCGCCCTGGAAGGCGGCGGTTTCGGCATCCTCTACATCGCCACCTATTTCGCGCTGGAGTACTACGGCTACATCGGTCCGGTGACGGCCTTCCTGTTGTTCGCCGGGCTGGGCGTGTCCTGCCTGATCATGGCCATGCGCCAGGAAAGCCAGAGCTTCGCCCTGCTCGGCCTGCTCGGTGCCTTCCTGGCCCCGATGCTGGTGCCCGGTCAGGGCAACCATGTCATCCTGTTCGGTTATCTTGTCCTGCTCGACGCCTTTATCCTGGGCGTGAGCCTGCTCCGGGCCTGGCGACTGCTCATCGTCACCAGCTTCGTTGCCAGCATCGCGCTCGGGCTGGCCTGGGCGGCCTCCAGCTACCAACCTGAACTGCGCTCCCATGTCGAAGCACTGGTGCTGGCCCTGTTCGCGCTCTACACCGCGACGCCCTGGCAGGCCGCCCGGCGCGGGCCGCCGGCCCAGTGGGGCTGGCAATCGGCCATGCTGCTGTTCGGACCCCCTACCGCCGCCGCCGCGGCACAGGCATCGCTGTATGCCGGTGATACCGGTTTCCTGGCCCTGAGCAGCCTGTGCGCCGGGCTCTGGTACGGGCTGCTTTTCCGCCTGACCCGGCCCACCGGCGACAGCCTGCTGACCCAGGCCCAGGTCGGCCTCGCCCTCGCCTTTCTGTCCCTGGCACCCTGGCTCGCCTTCAGCCAGAACGTGGCCGGCGTGTTCTGGGCGCTGGAGGGTGGCGGGCTGGTCTGGTTCGGCATGCGTGCCGACCGCCGCTTGCCTGTGCTGGCGGGGGCCCTGCTGCAACTGTTGTCCGGTCTGCTGCTGATCGATCTCTGGTTGCGGGGTCCGGACGGCCTGCCCTTCCGCGACAGCCTGTTCCACGCCAGCCTGCTCCTGGTCGCGGCGGGCGGCCTGAGCAGCTACGCCACCCGTTCGAAACCCGACCAGCACCGGCCATTCCTGGCCTGGACACTGCTCTGGTGGTTCGCCATCTTCCATCTGGAACTGAGCCGCACGCTGAACGTAGCCCAGACCTGGGTGGCCATGCTCGGTCTGGCGGCGCTCACCTCAGCCACCCTGGAATGGATCGGCCGCCGGCTGGCCATGACCGATGTCCGCGCCGCTTCGCTCATGCTGCTGCCAACCATGGCCCTGACCCTCGCCGCGACCTACCTGGATGCCGGACATCCATTGGCCAACGGGCTCTGGTTGATCTTTCCCCTGGCCCTTACGGTGCACTGGCTCGGCCTGTACCGGCAGGAACGCGACGGCCTGGACTGGTTCGTCGCAGAGCGGCATGTCGGCGCGTTCTGGCTGCTGACCTGGGCCCTGGCCTGGGAAATCGCCTGGCAGGCGGCTCAATTTCCGGCCCTGGGCTACGCCATCCCCGAAGCGTTGCGTGCCCTGGTGCTGGCCGCCGCGCTGCGGCTCATTCCGCGCCCCGGCCTCGGTTGGCCCTTCAACACCCATCGCGAAACGTATCTCAAGATCGGGCTCATCCTGCCCGCGCTGCTGGCCTGGTTTTGGCTGTTCTCCACGGCGACCAGCCTGACCGGGACCTGGGCCCTGCCCTATGTGCCAATCCTGAATCCGCTCGATGCTGCGGCGTTGTTGCTGATCTGGGCGCTGTACGGCCACTGGCGGGCGGCGGGCTACTTCGCCATGAAGTCTGGCTATCCCGCCCTGTTCGGCCTGGTGTTGCTGCTCTGGCTCAGCCTGATCCTGGCCCGCGTCGTGCACCACTGGACCGGCGTTCCCTTCCTGCCCGACATGCTCTGGCACTCGGCCCTGTTGCAGGCCCTGCTGTCGCTGGGCTGGACCGCCTTCGCCCTGATCGTGATGGTCGCCGCCTCGCGTCGGCAGGTCCGGCTGGCCTGGTTCGCGGGCCTCGGCCTGTTGCTGTTGGTGTGCGTGAAACTGGTCGGCGTCGATCTGGCCAATGTGAGCGGGATGTTGCGAGTGCTATCGCTGATCGGCGTCGGCCTGCTGGTCCTGGGCGCCGGCTATCTGGCACCGGTACCACCCAGGGCTGGCCCGGCGAAGAAAGCTGGCTGACCGCCACACCGGTTACGCTGAGGTCAGAGTCCTGCGTGACGCTCCAGCGGGTGATCGCGATACGGGTGACGGCCACGCACGGCCGTGAGGAGTGCGAGCCCAAAATAGGCTGGCAGGAATAGCGGGCCGAACCACTCGTATTGCCGCACATGCCGGAGTTCATGTTCACGCCAGTCATCCATTGCATCGGCATGTCTGGCCAGGATGACGTGGCCGAGCGTCACCGCTTGGGCATTGCGGCCGAGCAGCCCCAGAAAGCAGGAATCGGTAATTTCGAGGACGCCCTGCTGCCATCTCCATCGCTTGCCGGTCAGGCCGAACAGCAGGCCGAGCAGGCTATTGGGCGAGGCCCAGAGGTACGCCAGCAGCCGGATCATGCTGCAACCGCCGGATAGGCAGTGTGGCCGCCCTGGAGGAACACCGCAAACGGGCGGCCTTCGGCCTGCCAGTAACCCGCCGAATCGGCCAGGATATCGAGCAGGATGCCCCAGTCCTCTCCGGCTTTGTCTTCCGGCGTGCCAGCCGCTTCGATCAACAGCGCGACCGTACCTTCGTGCCAGGACAGATCGGTCAGACATTCCTCCAGCGCATCCCAGTTGTGACCGAAGTAGTCCGGGAAGGCCAGCGCCTTGGCAACGGCCTTGAGCATCGCCGGCTTGCCAGTCAGGTGCGCCCCGGCAATGGCAATCGCA
>JARLJM010000088.1 GCA_031291185.1 Parasulfuritortus sp.
CCGGAGATGGCCGACGCGACCTACATCGAGCCGATCAACTGGCAGACGGTCGAGAAGATCATCGAGAAGGAACGGCCCGATGCCGTGCTGCCCACCATGGGCGGCCAGACCGCGCTCAACTGCGCCCTCGACCTGGCCAAGCACGGCGTGCTGGACAAGTACGGCTGCGAGCTGATCGGGGCCAAGAAAGAGGCCATCGACATGGCCGAGGACCGCCAGCTGTTCAAGGAGGCGATGACCCGCATCGGCCTCGGTTCGGCCCGCTCCGGCATCGCCCACTCGATGGAAGAAGCGGTCCAGGTCCAGGCCGGCATCGGCTTCCCGGTCATCATCCGTCCGTCGTTCACCATGGGCGGCACCGGCGGCGGCATCGCCTACAACATGGAAGAGTTCGTCGGCATCTGCGAATACGGCCTGGAGGCCTCGCCGACCCGCGAGCTGCTGATCGAGGAATCGCTGATCGGCTGGAAAGAGTACGAGATGGAAGTGGTCCGCGACCGGGCCGACAACTGCATCATCGTCTGCTCGATCGAGAACCTCGATCCCATGGGCGTGCATACCGGCGACTCGATCACCGTCGCTCCGGCCCAGACCCTGACCGATCGCGAATACCAGATCCTGCGCGACGCCTCGATCGCCGTGCTGCGCGAGATCGGTGTCGACACCGGAGGGTCCAACGTCCAGTTCTCCATCAATCCCGAAGACGGCCGCATGATCGTCATCGAGATGAACCCGCGCGTGTCGCGTTCCTCCGCACTGGCTTCCAAGGCGACCGGCTTCCCCATTGCCAAGGTCGCGGCCAAGCTGGCGGTCGGCTACACGCTCGACGAACTGAAGAACGAGATCACTGGCGGCGCGACCCCGGCTTCGTTTGAGCCGTCCATCGACTACGTGGTGACCAAGATCCCACGCTTCGCGTTCGAGAAATTCCCCCAGGCCAACAACCGCCTGACCACCCAGATGAAGTCGGTGGGCGAGGTGATGGCGATCGGCCGGACCCAGATGGAGTCGCTGCAAAAGGCACTGCGTGGCCTGGAGACCGGAGTCGACGGTCTGGACGAAAAGACCACCGACCCGGATGAAATCGTCAGCGAGATGGGCAATCCCGGTTCGGATCGCCTGTTCTACGTGGCCGACGCCTTCCGGATTGGCATGTCGCTGGAAGAGATTTTCCGGATCTGCAAGATCGATCCCTGGTTCCTGGCCCAGATCCAGGACATCGTCCGCCAGGAAAACGAGATTCGCGGCCGCGATCTTGCCAGCCTGGCCAAGGACGAGTTGTTTACCCTGAAGCGCAACGGTTTCTCCGATCGTCGACTGGCGAACCTGCTCGGCACCGACCAGCATACCGTGCGTGCCTACCGCTGGGCGCTCGACGTACACCCGGTCTACAAGCGGGTCGATACCTGCGCGGCCGAATTCGCCACCTCCACGGCGTATCTGTATTCCTCGTACGAAGAAGAGTGCGAAGCCAATCCCAGCGACCGCAAGAAGATCATGGTGCTGGGCGGCGGTCCGAACCGGATCGGCCAAGGCATCGAATTCGACTACTGCTGCGTCCACGCTGCCCAGGCCTGCCGGGAAGACGGCTACGAGACCATCATGGTCAACTGCAACCCGGAGACCGTGTCCACCGACTACGACACCTCCGACCGCCTGTATTTCGAACCCCTGACGCTGGAGGATGTGCTGGAAATCGTTCGCATCGAGAAGCCGGTCGGCGTCATCGTCCAATATGGCGGCCAGACTCCACTCAAGCTGGCGCGCGATCTGGAAAAGAATGGCGTGCCCATCATTGGCACCACGCCGGACATGATCGACGCCGCTGAGGACCGCGAGCGCTTCCAGCAGATGTTGCATCAGCTAGGACTGCTCCAGCCGCCCAACCGCACCGCGCGAACCGAGCCCGACGCCCTTCGCCTTGCGGCCGAGATCGGCTATCCATTGGTGGTGCGGCCGTCCTACGTGCTCGGCGGCCGGGCCATGGAGATCGTCCACGAGGAAGCCGACCTGCAGCGCTACATGCGCGAGGCGGTCAAGGTGTCGAACGATTCGCCGGTGCTGCTCGACCGCTTCCTCAACGATGCCATCGAGGTTGATGTCGATGCCCTGTCTGACGGCACCGACGTGCTGATCGGCGGCATCATGGAACATATCGAACAAGCCGGCGTGCACTCAGGCGACTCGGCCTGCTCATTGCCGCCCTACAGCCTGTCCAAGGCCTTGCAGGACGAAATGCGCCGTCAGACCGTGGCCATGGCCCGGGCGCTGAACGTGGTCGGCCTGATGAACGTCCAGTTCGCGATCAAGGGCGAAACGGTCTACGTACTCGAAGTAAACCCGCGCGGCTCGCGCACCGTGCCGTTCGTGTCCAAGGCCACGGGCCGGCCACTGGCCAAGATCGCCGCCCGTTGCATGACCGGCAGGACGCTGAAGGAGCAGGGTGCCGAGGTGGAGATCATCCCGCCTTATTTCTCGGTCAAGGAAGCGGTCTTTCCGTTCCGCAAGTTCCCGGGTGTCGATCCGCTGCTGGGACCGGAAATGAAGTCCACCGGCGAGGTCATGGGTGTGGCCGAGACCTTCGGCGAGGCCTTCCTCAAGGCCCAGTATGCCGCCAGCGTCAAGTTGCCGAAGCGGGGCACGGCCTTCCTCTCGGTGCGCAACAACGAGCACCCGGACGTGGTGCAGATTGCCCGTCACCTGAACGATCTGGGCTTCAAGATGTACGCCACCAAGGGTACGGCTGCCAGCATCCAGGCGGCCGGGCTCCCCGTCACCAGGGTCAACAAGGTGGCCGAAGGCCGGCCGCACATTGTCGACATGATCAAGAATCAGGAGATTCAGTTCATCGTCAACGTGGTCGAGGACAAGCGGGCGGTGAAGGATTCCGCTTCGATCCGGACCGCCGCACTGGCCCAGAACGTCGCCTATTACACCACCCTGGCCGGAGCCGAGGCCGCGTGCCTGGGCATGAAGGACCGGGGCGACATCACCGTTTACGATCTACAGAGTCTGCATCGCCGCCTGGGCTGATGCGACCGGAAGGAAAATAATGCAAAAGGTCCCATTGACCGTCACCGGTGCGGAATTGCTCAAGGTCGAGCTGCAACGCCTGAAATCCGTCGAGCGTCCAAGTGTCATTGCGGCTATCGCCGAGGCCCGCTCCCATGGCGATCTCTCGGAAAATGCCGAATATGATGCCGCCAAGGAACGTCAGGGCTTCATCGAGGGCCGGATCAAGGAACTGGAGGGCAAACTGTCCAATGCCCAGATCATCGATCCCCGCCACCTCGATGCCGAGGGCCGGATCGTGTTCGGTGCGACCATCGAACTGGTGGATGCCGAAACCGGCACCGAGGTGAAGTACCAGATCGTCGGCGACGACGAGGCCGACATCAAGGGCGGCAAGATCTCGGTGTCCTCACCCATCGCCCGCGCCCTGATCGGCAAGTACGCCGGCGACGTGGCCGACGTGCATGCGCCGGGTGGAATCCGGCACTACGAAATCCTCGACGTCCACTACATCTGAGATGAAAAACCTGCCTGATTTGCTGGCCACCTGGGCCATGACCCTGTGGGTCGGCGGCCTGTGGGCCATCGGCTATCTGGCCGCTCCGGTGCTGTTCTACCATCTGGATGACAAGATGCTGGCTGGCCGGCTGGCGGGTCACATGTTTACCTGGGTCGCCCTGTTCGGTATTGCGGCCGCAGTCTGGTTGCTGGTTTTCAGGCTGTCGCGATTTGGTGGACAGGCCTTCAAGCAGGGTTTTTTCTGGATCGCGTTGATTATGTTGTTGCTGACCCTGGCTCAGCATTTCGGTATTCAGCCGATTCTGCAGCATCTGAAGGATCAGGCCATGCCCCAGGATGTGATGCAGAGTCTGTTCAAGGATCGTTTCGCGGCCTGGCACGGCGTGTCCAGCGTGGTCTACCTGATCGAATCGCTGCTCGGCCTGGCTCTGGTGGCCAAGCAGAATTCAAGGTAATACCAGACGCGGTTCCTCGGCCGGTTTGTAGATCAGCAGCAGCTTGCCGATGTGCTGCACCGGGGCGCAATCCAGTTGTTCGCAAATTGCTGCGAGCCACGTTTCGCGGTCGTCCCGATTGTCGTTCAGAACGCGGATCTTGATCAGTTCGTGCGCAGCCAGGCTGCGGGCGGTTTCTTTAACCACCGCCTCGGTCAGACCGGCATTGCCGATCATCACTACCGGTTTGAGGCCATGGGCCTGGGCCTTGAGAAACTTGCGCTGTTGCGGCGTTAGTTCGAGCATGTAACCCTCCAAAGCGCGCGATATTACATGAAAAGACAAGCCAAAACCCACGCCTGGCATCACGAGCATGTCAACGATTTCTACGTGAAACAGGCCAACGAGCAGGGCTGGCGGTCACGCGCCGCGTTCAAGTTGCTGGAAATCGACGACAAGGATCACCTGCTCAAGCCGGGGTCGCTGGTTGTCGATCTGGGCTGTGCGCCCGGCGGCTGGTGCCAGGTCGCGGTGGAGCGGATGAAGGGTCAGGGCCGTATCGTCGGCATCGACCTGCTGGAATGCGTCGGGATGAACAATGTCACCTTCATTCAGGGCGATTTCACCGAGGATGCGGCGCTGGCCGAACTTGAGTCAGCGGTAGGCGGGAAAAAACTGGACCTTGTGCTTTCCGACATGGCCCCCAATATAAGCGGCGTGGACTCGTCCGATCAGGCTAAAAGCTATTATCTGGCGGAACTTGCGCTGGATTTCGCCCGCCAGCATCTGAAGCCGGAGGGTGGCTTCCTGATCAAGGTGTTCCAGGGCGCCGGGTTCGAGGACTATGTCCGGGAAATGCGCGGGGTATTCGTGTCGGTGGCAACACGCAAGCCCAAGGCCTCGCGTGATCGCAGCCGTGAGGTCTACCTGCTCGGAAAAGGGTTGAAGATTGCCTGAACGTCCGGTTTGGGATAGGGTCTGAATTATTGATTGCGTAAGTACGCAAAGGAATCGAAGTGAACAGCTTAGTCAAGAATATAGCCATCTGGTTGGTCATCGCCCTCGTCCTGATGACGGTTTTCAACCAGTTCGGTCAGCATCAGGCGGCCCAGAGTCAGGTCGACTATTCCCAGTTCCTGGACGATGTGAAGCAGGGTGTGGTGACCAAGGTTTCCATCGAGAATCACATCGTGCGCGGTGTACGGACCGATGGCAGCCATTTCACGACCTATGCCCCGTCCGATCCCTGGATGGTGTCCGATCTGCTCAAGGCCGGCGTGGCGGTTCAGGCCAAGCCGGAAGAAGAACCGTCGATGCTGATGAACATCTTCGTCTCCTGGTTCCCCATGCTCTTGCTGATCGGAGTCTGGATTTTCTTCATGCGCCAGATGCAGGGTGGCGGCAAGGGCGGCGCGTTCTCGTTCGGCAAGAGCAAGGCTCGAATGCTCGATCAGGAAACCAATAACATTACCTTCGCCGATGTCGCCGGTTGCGATGAAGCCAAGGAAGAGGTGAGCGAACTGGTCGAGTTCCTGCGCGACCCGTCCAAGTTCCAGAAACTGGGCGGACGCATTCCGCGCGGCGTGTTGATGGTCGGTTCGCCGGGTACCGGCAAGACCCTTCTGGCGAAGGCTATCGCCGGTGAGGCCAAGGTGCCGTTCTTCTCCATCTCCGGTTCCGACTTCGTCGAGATGTTCGTCGGCGTTGGCGCGGCACGGGTGCGCGACATGTTCGAGCAGGCCAAGAAGTCGGCGCCCTGCATCATCTTCATCGACGAGATCGACGCGGTCGGTCGCCAGCGCGGCGCCGGCCTCGGTGGTGGTAACGACGAACGCGAACAGACCCTGAACCAGTTGCTGGTCGAAATGGATGGCTTCGAAGGCAATGTTGGCGTCATCGTGATCGCCGCCACCAACCGTCCCGATGTGCTCGATCCGGCCCTGATGCGTCCGGGTCGCTTCGACCGCCAGGTGGTGGTGCCTCTGCCCGATATTCGCGGCCGCGAGCAGATTCTTCTGGTCCACATGCGCAAGGTGCCGATGGCCACCGACGTCAAGGCCGACATCATCGCCCGTGGCACGCCCGGCTTCTCTGGCGCCGACCTGGCCAACCTGGTCAATGAGGCTGCCTTGTTCGCCGCCCGCTCCAACAAGCGCGTGGTCGACATGGACGACTTCGAGCGGGCCAAGGACAAGATCATGATGGGCGCCGAGCGCCGCTCCATGATCATGCCCGAGGAAGAGCGTCGCAATACGGCCTATCACGAGTCCGGTCATGCCGTGGTCGCGCGCATGTTGCCCAAGACCGATCCGGTGCACAAGGTCACCATCATTCCGCGCGGCCGTGCCCTGGGCGTGACCATGCAGTTGCCGACCGAGGACCGCTACAGCCAGGACAAGATTCGTCTGCTGTCGACCATCTGCGTGCTGTTCGGCGGTCGCATCGCCGAGGAGATTTTCATGAACCAGATGACCACCGGCGCTTCCAACGACTTCCAGCGCGCGACCGATCTGGCCCGGCGCATGGTCACCCAGTGGGGCATGTCCGACAGCCTGGGTACCATGGTCTACGGCGAGGAGGAGGGCGAAGTCTTCCTGGGCCGTTCCGTCACCACCCACAAGAGCGTGTCCGAGGCGACCCTGCAACGGGTCGATACCGAAGTGCGGCGAATCATAGACGAGCAATACGGACGTGCCCGCAAGATCATCGAGGATAACCGGGACAAGATCGAGGCCATGACCCATGCCCTGCTGGAATGGGAAACCATCGACGCCGAACAGATCGACGACATCATGAACGGTCTGTCCCCGCGTCCGCCCAAGCCCTCATCCCAGCCGCCGGCACGTTCAAGCGGCGGCGATGCCCCCAGCGCGCCGGCTGCGCCGACGGCGACGCCGGCGAAAGAGGCCTGATAAATTCAGTCAAAGTAAAGGCGTGACCGACGGGATTGGGATCCCGTCCGCCGCGCCGTTTCTCTTCCCATGCTTGCACCTGCCGACCGTCCTCTTGTCATGGGTATCGTCAATGTCACCCCCGACTCCTTCTCCGACGGCGGTTGTTTCATCGATCCCGAATCCGCTATCGCTCATGGTCAGCGGCTGGCCGAGGAGGGGGCAGACATCCTCGATATTGGCGGCGAATCGACCCGCCCAGGTGCGCAGCCGGTTTCCCCGCAGGAAGAACTTGACCGGGTCATGCCGGTGCTTGAGGGCGTGCGTGGCCTGGGTGTCCCGGTGTCGGTCGATACCATGAAGCCGGTGGTCATGCGTGCCGCCATTGAAGCCGGTGCAGCGATGATCAATGACGTTTACGGTTTTCGCGCGCCAGGTGCATGGGAGGCGGTCAAGGACAGTGACTGCTCCCTGTGCATCATGC
The DNA here is from genome assembly GCA_031291185.1 of Parasulfuritortus sp. Lineage (GTDB taxonomy): Bacteria > Pseudomonadota > Gammaproteobacteria > Burkholderiales > Thiobacillaceae > Parasulfuritortus. Next base: position 7,341 of record JARLJM010000088.1, read on the forward strand.
ATATGCGGGGCGAGCCGCGCACCATGCAGGATGATCCGCATTACGATGACGTTGTGGCCGAGGTGGAATCGTTTCTACTTGAAAGGATGGCCTCGGCGAAGGCGGCGGGCATCGCACATGAGCGGATTTTCATTGATCCCGGTTTTGGTTTCGGCAAGACACTGGACCATAATCTTGCCCTGATGCGCGCCCTTCCCCGGCTGAGAAAAGTGGCCCCGGTTCTGGTCGGGGTATCGAGAAAAAGAATGATCGGTGTGCTCACCGGACGGGATATCCAGGATCGCATGGCCGGTAGTCTGGCGGCGGCGATCCGGGCAGTGGAGAATGGTGCGGCCATTGTGCGGGTGCATGATGTCAGGGAAACGACAGATGCATTGAAAGTTTGGCTGGAGATGGCATGAGTTGTGGGGCCTAGCGTCCGCAAATGCCTTCCGTCGCCGCTTGTTGAGACATAATGCCGAAGCCAAGATTAAGGGAAGTAGAGGAAATTCGATGAGCAGAAAGTATTTCGGAACGGACGGCGTGCGCGGCAAGGTTGGCGAGGCTCCCATTACCCCTGACTTTGTCATGCGTCTGGGTTATGCGGCCGGCAAGGTGCTGGTTGCGGCCGAGCATGAGTCGATGCACGGCGAGCGGCCGGTCGTGCTGATCGGGAAGGACACCCGAGTATCCGGCTACATGCTGGAATCGGCGCTCGAGGCCGGGCTTACCGCCGCCGGCGTCGACGTGCGTCTGACCGGCCCGATGCCGACGCCCGGCATTGCCTACCTGACCCGCGCATTGCGCCTGCAGGCTGGCGTGGTCATTTCCGCTTCGCACAATCCCTACGACGACAATGGCATCAAATTCTTTTCCGCCTCCGGCTCCAAATTGCCGGACGAGATCGAACTGGCCATCGAGGCCGCGCTCGACGAGCCGATGAAGACGGCACCTTCCAAAGGGCTGGGCAAGGTCAAACGGCTCGATGACGCCGCCGGCCGCTATATCGAATTCTGCAAGAGCACGTTCCCCAACGACATGGACCTGCGCGGCATGCGCATCGTGGTTGACTGCGCCAACGGCGCCGCCTATCACATTGCCCCGCCGGTATTGCATGAGTTGGGTGCCGACGTGATCGCGATCGCCAACGAGCCGGATGGCTTCAACATCAACCACGCCTGCGGTGCGACCCATCCGGAAACCCTGGCCAGGGCCGTACGCAAGCACAAGGCCGACCTGGGTATCGCGCTGGACGGTGACGGTGACCGCCTCATGATGGCCGATGCCAACGGTGAAATCGCCGATGGTGACCGTCTTCTCTATGCCATTGCCCGGCATCTCAAGGAACATGGCTGGCTGAAGGGTGGAGTAGTCGGCACCCTGATGACCAACCTTGGTACCGAGACGGCCTTGCGTGCGCTCGGCTGCGATTTCCGACGGGCCAGTGTGGGCGACCGCTATGTGCTGGAAATGCTGAAGGAACACAGCTGGCACCTGGGTGGCGAGACCTCGGGTCACATCCTGTGCCTGGACAAGCACACTACCGGCGACGGCATTGTCTCTGCGCTGCAGGTGCTGGAGGCGCTGTGTCGTTCCGGCCGGACGCTGGCCGACACCATGCGCGACTGCCCGATCTTCCCGCAGATATTGATCAACGTGCCGGTGGCCAAGGGTTTCAAGCTGAATGGTCAGCCGGAGATCAGCCAGTCGGTGACCGAAGTGGAAACCGAACTTGGCGACAGCGGCCGGGTAGTGCTGCGCGCTTCCGGTACCGAACCGCTGATCCGGGTCATGGTGGAGGGCCGGGATGAGGCCCAGGTCAATCGCTGTGCCACCCGCATTGCTGACGCCGTGCGGGCCGTGGCCGGGGCGTAGAACCCTAGGGTGCCCTGTCCGGCAGTTCGGACACCGCCAGGCGACGCATGATGGGGGAACGCTTGGTGTTGTGACCACCCATTCGGGCCAGGACGCCGCTCAGGAAGCGGGTGGTTTCGACGATGTACGGCCCCTTGTTGAGCATCACGCACTCGGCTCGCGCCGACAGTGCCGCATCCGAGACTTCGGCGCGTGAGGGAATGCCCCGCTTGGCCATTGTCTCCAAGACCTGGGTCGCCCAGATCACCGGCACGTGCGCCGCCTCGCATAACCAGAGTATCTCTTCTTGCACTTCCGACAGGCGTTCGAAACCTACTTCCACAGCCAGATCGCCGCGCGCCACCATCACACCGAGTGGCGGGTTGCGCAGGCCTGCCAGCAGGATCTCCGGCAGATGCTCGAATCCCTGCCGGGTCTCGATCTTGACGATGGTGCCCAGATGGGTCGCTTTCAATGCTTGCAACTCATGGTGCAGATCGGTCAGGTCATCGGGGCCGCGCACGAAGGAGAGGCCGACCGTATCGACATGGGGCGCAAGGATCGCCAGATCGGCCTTGTCCTTGTCGGTCAGGGCGGGGATCGCGAGGTCGGTGTCCGGCAGGTTGATGCCCTTCTCGGAGCGCAACTTGCTGCCTTGCGGCGAGGAATGGGTGATTTCCACCGTGATGACATCGTCGCGGTTTTCCAGAATGCGGCCGCCGATGCGGCCGTCGTCGAACCAGATCGCCTGGTCCGGCCGGGCGGCGGCAAACACCGCGTCCAGGGTGCAGGGGATGGAGGCGGCACGGATCAGGCGGCCGGCATCGTCATGCCTGGCCATGGCGCCAGGCTGTGATTCGCTGGTCACCAGCAGCTTGTCGCCGATGTGCAGCAGGATGGGCAGGCAGACTTCCGGCAGGGGGCCTACTGTGCCCGATGCGATGCGCTCGTCACCCCGGTAAAGCTGGGCCTCGCTATCATCGGGTATGAATCCGCGCTGAAAGCAGTGGGCCAGCCAGGAGTTTCCGAAGCGTTCCTTCAGGCGCAGCTGCCGGCGTGCGCCACGGCTGTCTTCCACTTCCACGATGTCCTTGGCGTTGGCCGCCTGGATCAGCCCGTCTTCCAGGGGTAGTGTGGCATCCACGTCCAGGCTTGGGGCTTCGGGTCGACCGCGTGGCGTCAGCCAGATCCGGGCCGGGGCGGTGACCCTGCCCCAGGCGTCGCGCTGGGTCTTGAATTCCACCAGACGGCCAATGGGTTCGATCTCGCCGGTGCGCAACTTGGGGCCCGGGAGGTCGGCGTGTATCCTGCAGGTGCGGCCGGTAGCCTGCTCCGCCGCGCGCAGATTGTGGATCATGGCCAGCCATTCGTCGGGGCCGTCGTGTGCGCAATTGATGCGGACGATATCCATGCCGGCTTCCAGAAGGTCGCGCAGCAATTGCGGCTGGCTTGCGGCTTCCGAGGGCAGGGTGACCATGATGTGGCTGCTGTGAGTCGGGGAGGGTGTGCCAAGCAGTGTTTCGGCGTGTGTTCTCAGAAGGCCGTCGCCGTCATGTATGTTTACGCCATTCCGTTCGTTGCCTTCTGCCGCTGGTTTGCCGGCCAGTGCATGCAAGGCATGGATGACCGCATCCAGGCTGGCCAGGGTATGCGCCTCGGAACGGGCCAGCCGGCTCAGGCCCAACAGGGCCAGTTGCTGCTGCAGATCGCGGATGTCGTGTTGTCTGAGCGACAGATAATGCAGCAGGTTGCAGGCACTGTTGCGGTGGCTCTCCGGAATGGCTTCGATGGCCTCGACATGGCCGAGCTCCAGTTCGAGGGCATGCTGGCGTATGCCGGCAACAATGGGGATCAATCGGGAAGCGATAGCGTGGGACGTTGGCATCTATTGGGGCTGGCTGTCGAATGGGAGATCGGTATTTTCGACGGACACGATAGCCCCCAAATATTCCAGGGAGATGACAGTTGTAACAATTGGAGTACCTGTGTTCACCGCAGAGACAGCAGTGCTGTCCCTGTGGCGAACGCGTTCAGGCGGCCTGGCTGCTCAGGAAGTGCCGGGCATAGGCCGGGCTGACCTTTTGCATGGGCAGCAGGATCAGGATGTCGGCGGTGTTGAAGTCGGGATCCCAGGCCGGTTCGCCGCAGACATAGGCGCCGGCGCGCAGATAGCCCTTGATCAGCGGCGGGACGATGGGCGCGGCTTCGGTGGTCAGCGCTTCCAGCGGTAGCGGGCAGCGGGGAAAGACCCGCCATTCCACCGGCGCCAGATGTTTTTCCCTGACCGCGTGCCAGACACCGGCGGCATTGTGGCCACCATCCTGCATGGCGATGCTGGCGCAACCCATCAGGTAGTCGTAGCCGTTTTCCTTCATGTAGCTGGCCAGACCGGACCAGAGCAGGGTGATGGCGCCGCCGCTGCGGTAATCGGGGTGCACGCAGGAGCGGCCGATCTCGACCATGCGCTCGCGCAGATGGCCGAGGCGGGTCAGGTCGAATTCGTGGTCGGAGTAGAAGCTGCCCAGTTTCTTGGCGGCGTCCGGGCTCAGGATGCGATAGGTGCCGACCACTTCGCCGCTGTCCATGTCGCGCACCAGGAGATGATCGCACCAGGTGTCGTACAGGTCGATGTCGAGGCCGGGTTCGGGTGTGTCCAGACGGGCGCCCATTTCTTCGGCGAAGACCTGCCAGCGCAGGCGCTGGGCCTCGCGGATTTCGCTCCGGCTGGTCGCCAGGCCGACGTGGAAATGGCGTTTGCGACGTCCTTCTTCAGCCTGCAACCCAGATTGCATCATCGTTATTTCCTTCTCGGTCATCAATGCTGACAAATTTAGGATGTAGCCGTGACAGCCACATGAAACGACGATGAAAAATTGGTTACTATCCGATGGTGCCTGGATCAGGCGGCCTCGGCCTGCGGACCGACATCGGTTTGCTGTGCCTGGCGGCGCTCTGCGAACAGGCTGTTGCCGGAAATCTTCTTGGCCTGTTTCTTGGCTACGCTGGCGGCGCCGGCAACTTCATGGTGGGAGTGGTAGCCATCCGGATTGACGGTGACGGCGCCGATGGACAGGCTGGGCAGAGGATGAAATACGGTGCGGCCGCATCGGTCTTCGCTGAAATAGCCGCCATCGGCGAGATGCCGTTGCTGAAAACAGCGACGGCTGGCACTGGCAAACTGGTTGAGGATGGCATGGCAGCGCTGCTCCCAGTCTTCGCTCCGGAACAGGATGAAAAAATCATCGCCGCCGATATGGCCCAGGAAATCGCGGCTGGTATCGACCTCGTCCTTGAGTATGCCGGACAGCAGCAGGATGATTTCGTCGCCACGGTCATAACCATAGATGTCGTTGAACGGCTTGAAGTTGTCCAGGTCGCAATAGGCGGCGCAAAACGGGGTGCGGTCGTCCAGGAACTGCTGGATATGGTTGCTGATCGGGACATTGCCCGGCAGCAGGGTCAGCGGATTGGAGTAGCGTGCGGCGGCGATCTGCAGTTGCATGATCACTTCCATCAGGTCATAGCCCGAACCCAGCCCCAGGTAATGGCCGTTTTCCGTGATGATGAAGCCGTCGGTGAACGTGGCCTTGCCCTTGTGGATGACCAGCTTGCTGAGTTCCTCCACCGGTGTGGATCTGTCCACGATCAGCGGGTTGGGGTCCATGAACTGGGTGCAGGTGCGCCGGCCATGCAGTTCCCGCACGTACACGCGAGAGAAGTGATCGACCAGTGCGTAGCGGTTGATCAGGCCGATGGGGCGGCCATCCTCGACCACGGCCAGCGCATGCAGCAGGGGGTGGGACTTGAACATGTCCAGCGCGATTTCGTTATTGTCGCCGGGATGCATGCACGGCGCATCGATCAACAGTTTGTTGGCCTGGGTCAGGAACGAGGAGGTGGACTGTCCGCGTCCTGAGGCTGACGACTTTATGGCGTCGATGGCATCGATGCTGACCCCCTGTGCGGTGCTGCTTGGCCGGGCGATGAAGTAGCCCTGACCAAAACCGATCCCGAGGTCGCGCATGATGGTGAACTCGGCGCGGGTTTCGATCCCCTCTGCAATCAGGATGGCACCAGAATTGACAGCAATCTGCTGCAACGAGCGGACGAATTGCAGCTTGACCGGATCCTGATTGATGCCCGAGGTGAAGTGCTTGTCGATCTTGACGTAATTGGGGCGGTGCTCCGACCAGCGGCGCAGGCTGGAATAACCTTCGCCCAGGTCGTCCAGGGCAAAGCGGAAGCCGCGCTCCCGGTAGCGGTTCAGGCAGTCGCCCTGATTGACCATCTCGTCCGGATTGCTGTCCTCGGTCAGTTCGATGACCACCCGTTCCGGCGCGACCTGATGCGTCTCAAGTATGTGCAGCAGGCGTTCCAGGGTCGGTGTGCTGGAATTGAGGAAGCGTGGCGAGAGGTTGATGAACAGATTGGCTTCGAGTTTCAGGCGGGCGAAATCCTCGATGATCACCTCGATGCACAGGATTTCCATCTCGGCCCGCAGGCCGGCCTGGTCTGCTGCTTTGAGCAGGGCCAGGGGCGAGTGCTGCATGCTGTCCGACGGGCCGCGAATCAGGCCTTCATGACCATGGATATGACCAGTACCCAGATCCAGTATCGGCTGGAACAGCGATTGCAGACGACGGTGGAGCAGGATATCGCGGACGATGTCATCCATGTGAGACTCGGATAAGGTGGTACCGACCCCGACCCTAAACGATGATTTTGACGGTTTGATGAAAATGATCTGTTTCATTAATCGTTCTGTCATATTTCGGCGTCAGCATTCCGGTCATGCCGAATGTCCGCTCCATTTTCCTGTCCGACATCCATCTGGGCACCCGTGCGTGTCAGGCCGACCGACTGCTGGATTTCCTCCGCGAATACTCCTCCGAACATCTGTTTCTGGTCGGCGACATCATCGACTTCTGGTCCATGAGTCGCAGCGTGCAATGGAGTCCGGCCCAGAACACGGTGATCCAGAAGGTGCTGCGCCGGGCCCGCCATGGCGACAAGGTGGTATTCATCCCGGGCAACCACGACGAAGCCCTGCGCGAATATGGCGGCGTGGCCTTCGGCGACATCATGGTCGCCGAGGAATACATCCACGTGACGGCTGATGGCCGACGCTTCCTGCTGATCCACGGCGACGAGTTCGATCAGGTGACCCGTTACCATAAATGGGTCGCGGTGCTGGGCGATATGGCCTACAACATCCTGGTCCGGATCAACGGCTGGCTGTCCTGGATCCGTCGCCACCTGGGTCAGCCCGGCTACTGGTCGCTGGCCGGCTATGCCAAGCGCAAGGTCAAGAGCGCCCTTGAGTTCATCTTCGACTTCGAGCACTCGGTCATCCGCAACGTTCGCGATCGCGGTCTCGACGGCGTGATCTGCGGCCACATCCACTGGGCAGCGATCAAGGATGTGGAGGGCCTGACCTATATCAATTGCGGCGACTGGGTGGACTCCTGCACCGCCATCGTCGAGCACTCCGACGGGCGCATGGAACTGGTCGACTGGGGCGGACTGTCGCGCAACCTGGCTGTTGTAGGGGCAGCGGCAGAGGAAGAGATGTCGTTGCCGGAACGCGAGGCAGCGTGACGTTTCGTGTTCTGACGGTCTCCGATGTCTATTTTCCCCGGGTCAACGGCGTCTCCACTTCCATAGAAACCTTCCGCCAGGTGCTGACCGACCATGGTGTGACCATGCAGTTGGTGGTGCCGCGTTATGGCGAGGAAGCGGAGCAGGAAGGTATCGTCCGGGTCGGTGCGCGCTCGATACCCCGCGACCCGGAAGACCGTCTGCTGGCCTGGGGGGCGACCCACAGGACGGTTCTCGGCGAGGCCAGAAACTGTGACCTGATCCATGTCCAGACCCCCTTTGTGGCCCACTATGCCGGACTCAAGGCCGCGCGCCGGCTGGATAAGCCGGTGCTGGCTACCTATCACACCCTGTTCGAGGAATACCTGTTCCATTACGCGCCGTTCCTGCCGGCGGAGTGGCTCAAGGGTGCGGCGCGACGCTTTTCCCGGACCCAGTGCAACGACCTGGATGCGGTCATCGTGCCTTCGACCGCAATGCGCGACAGGCTGGCCGAATATGGCGTCACCGTGCCCATGCACATCCTGCCGACCGGTATTCCATTGTCGCGCTTCGCAGAAGGCGACCGTGCCCGGTTCCGGGAACGGCATGGCATTCCGGAGGCGCAGCCCGTGGTCCTGTTCGTCGGTCGGGTGGCGCATGAAAAGAATATCGACTTCCTGATCGATGCGGTGGCCGAGGCTCGCCAGACGGTGCCGGAACTATTGTTCCTGATCACCGGCGAAGGACCGGCCGAGAAGTCCCTGCGCCGTCAGGCCGAGGCCCTGGGTGTCGCCGGGAACGTGCGCTTTCTGGGCTACATGGATCGCCAGAGTGAACTGCCGGATTGCTATGCGGCGGCGGATGCCTTCGTTTTCGCTTCCCGGACGGAAACTCAAGGCCTGGTCCTGCTGGAAGCGATGGCGATGGGGCTGCCGGTCGTGGCGCTGGCTGCGATGGGTACCAAGGATATTCTCGGGCCGGGGCGTGGCTCGATTGCGCCAGCCGACGATGTGGCCGAGTTCGCGCAAGCCATCAGCCGCCTGATGCAGGATCCGGTGCTGAGGCAGCGGTTATCCGCCGAAGCGCGGGACTATGCCCTGGAATGGGCCGACGACAGGATGGCCGGCCGGCTGGCGACGCTTTACCGCAGCCTCAGTTGAAACCCAGTTTCCGGATCGAAGCTTCCTGTGCGGCTTCGCGCTCGCTGACCACGCGCTGATAAAAGCCCTCCAGACGCTGGAAGATTTCTTCCCAGGAAATGCTCAGTGCCGTTTCCCGCGCCTGCTGGCCGAGTTGGGTCAGCGTCTCCGGGTGCGCGGCCAGCCATTCGGCTTCCCTGATGAAGTCGGCTTCACGTTCAAATTGCACTTTCAGGCCGTTTTCGCCATGGCGGACGAATTCGGCTGCGGCAGCATAATCGTAGCCCAGCACCGGCAGGCCGCTGGCCATGGCCTCGATCAGGACATTGCCGAAGGTTTCGGTGGTGCTGGGAAACAGGAAGGCATCGGCCGAGGCGTAATGTTGCGCCAGGTCTTCGCCACTGCGTGGCCCGCAAAACACGAAACGCGGATAGGCCGAGCGCAGCTGTGCCAGTTCGGGGCCGTCGCCGACCAGGACCAGGCGGGCATCCCGGCGGATGCGCTCAATGGCCTCGAAGGCCCGAATCAGCAGTCCCAGATTCTTCTCGGGCGCGATGCGGCCGACATAGATCGCCGCGAAACCGGTTTCGGTTACGCCCCATTGCCTGCGCATGTCCTGGCTGTGCCGCACCGGACTGAACAACTGGTTGTCGACGCCCCGGGCCAGCACTTCGACGTTGCGATAACCGGCCAGGGTCAGCTCGTCGCGCAATTTGAGGGTTGGCACCAGGGTCAGTCGGGCCTGGTTATGGAATTTGCGCAGGTAGGCGTATATCGGTTTTTTCAGCCAGCTGAAGCCATAGTGGCTGCTGTAACTGTGGAAATTAGTATGAAACCCGGCCAGTACCGGGATGCGCAGCTTGGTGGCGGCGGCCAGGGCAGACCAGCCCAGCGGGCCTTCAGTGGCAATGTGCACCACGTCTGGCCGGCGCAGTGTCCATAGCCTGGAGAGCAGACGCTTGGCGGGCAGGCCGATGTTCAATCCGGAATAGTTTGGGATCGGGATGCCGGGACGGAGTACCTGTTCGAGATTGGCCCCGTTCTCCGGCATCGGTTCATTGCCTTGCCGGGGACGGATCAGCTGGACCTGATGGTCGCGTTCTTGCAGGGCGGCGACGATCTGGCCGATGGTCATGGCCACGCCGTTGATCTCCGGTGGATAGGTTTCCGTAACCAGGGCCACCCGCAGGCGGCGGCTGTTGACCGGGAGTTGTTCCAGCAGGAGTTCGGC
>JARLJM010000089.1 GCA_031291185.1 Parasulfuritortus sp.
CTGGCCAAGTTCCTCGACCGCGTTGCAGACGTCGGCGCGCAGCATGTTCTCGCCAAAGAACTGGTGGAACATCTGGCCTACCGGCGACTTCAGGAAGGCGACGCCGCCCGAATGGCCGGGGCAGTGCCAGGAATAGGAGCCGTCGGCGGCGTAATGGGTCAGCGCGCGGAAGAACGGCGGTGGCAGCGAATCCAGATAGGTCTTGGTCTCGCGCACGATCAGGCGGGCGACGAACTCCGGCGTGTCCTCGAACATATGGATGAAGCCATGCAGTTCACGCAGCACATCGTTGGGGATGTGCCGGCTGGTGCGCGTCTCGCCGTACAGGAAGATGGGGATATCGGTGTTGCGGAAGCGGATTTCCTCGACGAAGGAACGCAGCTCGGCGATGGTCTCGTCGGCCTCGCCGGACGAAAAATCCTCGTCGTCCACCGACAGGATGAAGCCGGAGGCTCGGCTCTGCTGCTGGGCGAACGAGGACAGGTCGCCGTAGCTGGTGACGCCCAGCACTTCCATGCCTTCTTCCTCCAACGCCTTGGCCAGGGCGCGGATACCCAGACCCGAGGCGTTCTCGGAGCGGAAGTCCTCGTCGATGATGATGACCGGAAAATGGAAGCGCATGGCCTGTCCTCGCTGGACGGTTAAGTGATTCGCGGAATTATACGAACTGCGTCAGGCCGAATAATTAAATTTTCGGTAGCGTGACGCCGGTCTGACCCTGGTATTTGCCGCCCCTGTCGCGGTACGACGTCTCGCAGACTTCATCCGACTCAAAGAACAGCATCTGGGCAATGCCCTCGTTGGCGTAGATGCGTGCCGGCAACGGCGTGGTGTTGGAGAACTCCAGCGTCACGTGGCCTTCCCACTCCGGCTCCAGCGGCGTCACGTTCACGATGATACCGCAGCGGGCATAGGTGCTCTTGCCCAGGCAGACCACCAGTACGTTGCGCGGAATGCGGAAATACTCGACTGTGCGCGCCAGGGCAAAGGAGTTGGGCGGAATGATGCAGGAATCGCCCTGCACTTCAACAAATGAATTCGGGTCGAAGTGCTTCGGGTCGACGATGGAACTGTTGATATTGGTGAACAGCTTGAATTCGTTGGAGCAGCGCACGTCGTAGCCGTAACTGGACGTGCCATAGGATACGATCTTCTCGCCGTTGACGGACTTGACCTGACCCGGCTCGAAGGGCTCGATCATGCCGTGACCTTCGGCCATGCGGCGGATCCACTTGTCGGATTTGATGCTCATAATTCAACCTGTCCTGAAAACAAAAAGGCCGCCCCTTTCGGTGCGGCCCATATGCTACCCGTTCGCGGCAATTACGTGTTCTGAATCACGATGCTCGGGAACTTGTTGCTGTGATCGACTGCGAGGTCGCCCACCTTGACCGCGACGCGACGGGCAATGGCACGGTAGATCTCGGCAATGCGCGACTCGGGCTCGGCCACCACGGTCGGCTTGCCGGCGTCGGTCTCTTCGCGGATACGGATATCCAGCGGCAGGCCGCCGAGGAACTCGACACCGTAGTCGCTGCACATCTTCTGGCCGCCACCGGTACCGAAGATCGGCTCTTCGTTGCCGCACTTGGAGCAGATGTGCAGGGACATGTTCTCGACCACGCCAAGGATGGGCACGCCCACCTTTTCGAACATCTTGAGACCCTTGCGGGCATCGATCAAGGCGATGTCCTGCGGCGTGGTGACGATCACGGCACCCGTCACCGGCACGCGCTGGGCCAGGGTCAGCTGGATGTCGCCGGTGCCTGGCGGCAGATCGACCACCAGATAGTCGATGTCTTTCCACTTGGTCTGGTTCAGCAGTTGTTCCAAGGCCTGGGTGACCATCGGACCGCGCCAGACCATGGGAGTATCGACATCGATCAGGAAGCCGATCGACATGGCCTGCAGGCCGTGGCCGATCATCGGCTCCAGCGACTGGCCGTCATCCGAAACCGGACGACCGACGATGCCCAGCATGGTCGGCTGCGACGGGCCGTAGATGTCGGCGTCCAGCATGCCGACCGAGGCACCCTCGGCGGCCAGGGCCAGAGCCAGGTTAACGGCGGTGGTCGACTTGCCGACACCGCCCTTGCCGGAAGCGACGGCGATGATGTTCTTGACGCCCGGGATCAGCTTCACGCCGCGCTGCACGCTATGGGCATGGACCTTCCAGGAAACAGTGGCTTCGGCAGCAGTCACCCCGGCAACTGACTTGATCTTGTTCTCGACCAGCGCCTTGATTTCGTTCAGGACCATCTTGGCAGGATAGGGCAGCACCACTTCCAGGGTGACCTTGCCGGCATCGACCTTGATGTTCTTGGCCGACTTGGTGGAGATAAAATCCTTCTGGGTATTGGGGTCGACCAGCTCTTTCAGAGCGGCCTGGATTTGCTGTTCGGAAACCGACATGACATACCTCGATAGACGAAAAAATGGGGTGTCAGCCAGATGGGGGCAGGCCGCCGTTATTTCAAGACGACTTTATTCAGGACCATCTGGCCGAACGCTATACCCAACTATTTTACTCGATTATACAAATCAGGGGCAGCGCAATTTCACGCGCTGACACCTCAATCGTTCAGGTGCTCGCCCAGTTCAGCGAAGGTGCGCGCCACCGGCACAGTCTGGATCGACGTGCCAAGCTGACGGCCGATCTGCGACGCGGAAAACAGGCCGCGCAGCACCTGGCTCTGATCCGCGCCGCGTTCGACCACCAAGGCGTGCTGGCGGCCCTGGGCTTGCAGCGTGGTGACGATGTCGCCCACTTTCGCCTTTTGCAGATCGGCCATGCAGATGACTTCGAGATGCTCGCGCGGGGTCATGATGTCCTTCACCAGCACATCGGCGTGGCGGATGCCCTGGGTCCTGATGATATGCATGGGCCGCTCGCCGCTCAGGTCGTTGGCGGTAATCACACCCAGAATGTGGTGCTGATCGTCCGACACCAGCAGCGAGCGGACCCCGTGATGGATCATCCGGGTACGAGCCACTTCGATGCTTTCCAGCGGCAGGATGGTGAGGGCCGTAACCGTGGCGAAGTCAGTCATCACCAGCAGAGCCGGCTGGTCCATCCCCACCGTTTCCGCGACAAGTTGCTTGGGCGTAACGAAGGTCGCGCCCTTCTGCATCGGCACCACCGGCAGAACGTGATAAGTGGAAGTCATGACTCTAGTCTCTCCTAGGCGGACGGGCACTTCAACAGGGCTCGCCCTGGGCCTTCAGCCCGTGGTTGCAGGGCTGACCATGCCGTGTCTGGCCGTCAACCCGTAAATAATGATGAAGCTCCTCCAGTGCCTTGCGATACACGTCCTGTTTGAAGTCCACCACGGCGCTGACCGGATCCCAATACTCGTTCCAGCGCCAGGCGTCGAACTCGGGATGATTGGTCGCCCGCAGACAGACATCGCACTCCCGACCAGTCAGCCGCAGCAGGAACCAGATCTGTTTCTGGCCGCGATAATGGCCGCGCCACTCCCGCCGCACCCATTCCCTGGGCACGTCATAGCGCAACCATTGCCGCGTCCGCCCCAGGATACGGACATGCTCGGGCGACAGCCCAACTTCTTCCTTGAGCTCGCGAAACATGGCCAGCTCGGGAGTTTCCCCGTGCTTGATGCCACCCTGGGGAAACTGCCAGGAATCCTGGCGCACGCGTTTCCCCCAAAAAACCTCATTGCGGGAATTGCATATGACAATTCCCACATTTGGCCGGTAACCGTCCTTATCGATCATGGCCGTCCCCGGAAATCTTTAACTGTCTGGAATTCTCCCATCCTTCGCGGGGCTTGCAAAGCCGCCTCGCCCGCTCAAACCAAGAAACCACGCTCCGAAGACGGATTGAAACTCCGCATCCGCTCGACGAAAACCGGCATTTCCAGGCCCAGGCGAGCCTCAAGCAGCCTGCCGTCCGCCAGCAGGCGGGCGAAGCCGGCATGCGGCAACGGAGGCTTGAAAGCGAACAGCTGGATATTGCCCTTCTTCTCCGCCGGCAGCATCAGGGTGTGATCAGCGAAAGCCTTGGCCACCCGGTCGAAATAAATATCGAAAAACTTGTCGCTACCCCACAGGTTGAACGCCGCGATACCGCCCGGCGCCAAGGCACGCAGACAGGCATCGTAGAAATCCGCTGAAGCCAGATCCTCGACGATGCGGTTGGCGTCGTAGCCGTCGACCAGCAGCACATCCAGACTTCCGTCCTGCTCGCGCACGAATCGTGCGCCATCGCCGACCTCCACCTGCAGGCGTGCGTCATCGGCGGGCAGCAGAAAATAACTTCGGGCGGCGGACACCACATCCGGATTGATCTCGAGCGCCGTCAGATGACTATCAGCGAGGTTGCGATGAATGAATTTGGCGATGGAGCCGCCGCCCAGGCCGATCAACGCCATATTCGCAGGCGCCGGATTGAACAACAGAAAGGCCATCATGGCCCGTGTGTATTCCAGTTCCAGGGCATAGGGGTCCTTGATGCGCATCGCGCTCTGCACGGCAGGACCACCCAGGTGAAGGTAACGGATGCCTTTCTTCTCGCTGATCTCTACCGGATCGAAATCGGACAGCTGTCTTTTATTGCCAAAGAGTCTCATTAGGTAGAATTGATGTTTCGCTAATTATTAAAGCCTACCATGCGCACCTCCAGATTCTTCCTCTCCACCAGCAAGGAAGCCCCCGCCGAGGCCGAACTGGCCTCGCACAGGCTGATGCTCCGCGCCGGCCTGATCAAGCGGCTCGGCTCCGGCCTGTACACCTGGATGCCACTCGGCCTGCGTATCCTGCGCAAGGTCGAGACCATCGTGCGCGAAGAAATGAACCGGGCTGGGGCCATTGAGTTGCTCATGCCCGCCGTGCAACCCGCCGAGCTGTGGCAGGAGTCCGGCCGCTGGGCGGTGTTCGGACCGCAGATGCTGAAGATCAAGGACCGTCACGCCCGCGATTTCTGTTTCGGCCCGACCCACGAGGAAGTCATCACCGACCTGGCGCGCAAGGAACTGAAGAGCTACAAACAGCTGCCGGTCAACTTCTACCAGGTGCAAACCAAGTTCCGCGACGAGATTCGCCCGCGCTTCGGCGTGATGCGGGCGCGCGAGTTCCTGATGAAGGATGCCTATTCCTTCCATATCGACGAGGCCAGCCTGGACGAGACCTACCAGACCATGTACGCCGCCTACTCGCGCATCTTCACCCGCCTGGGCCTGAAGTTCCGCGCCGTCGCAGCCGATACCGGCGCGATTGGTGGTTCCGGCTCGCATGAATTCCACGTTTTGGCAGATTCGGGCGAAGATGGCATCGCCTTCTGCCCCAACTCCGACTACGCCGCCAACGTCGAGAAGGCCGAGGGCCTGGCTCCGGCCACGCCCCGTCCCGCTCCGACAGAGGCCATGCGCGACGTCGACACGCCCAAGCAGACCACCTGCGAGGACGTCGCCACCCTGCTCGGCATCCCGCTGCAGAAGACGGTCAAGCTGATCGCCGTCATGGCGCAGGACAAGCTCAACTGCCTGCTGATCCGCGGCGATCACAATCTGAACGAGGTCAAGACCGGCAAACTCGACGGCCTGGCCGACTTCCGCTTCGCCACCGACGAGGAAATCCGCGCCGCGTTCAGCTGCCCGCCTGGCTTCCTCGGACCGGTCGGCATCGACCGCTCGAAAATCCGGGTCATCGCCGATCTCACCGTGGCCGCGATGGCCGACTTCGTCTGCGGCGCGAACAAACCCAAATTCCACACTGCGGGCGTCAACTGGGAGCGCGACCTGCCCGAACCCGATCTGGTCGCCGACATCCGCAACGTGGTCGAAGGTGACCCCAGCCCTGACGGCAAGGGTACGTTGGGCCTCTGTCGCGGCATCGAGGTCGGCCACATTTTCAAGCTCGGTACCAAGTATTCCGATGCGCTGAATGCGACCGTGCTCGACGAGCAGGGCAAGGCCCGCACCCTGGTCATGGGCTGCTACGGCATCGGCGTGTCGCGCATCGTCGGCGCCGCCATCGAGCAGGGCAACGACGAACGCGGCATCATCTTTCCTCAATCCATAGCGCCGTTCGAACTGGCCATCGTGCCGCTCGGCTATGGCCGCAATCAAGAAGTCCGGGAAACCGCCGATAAGCTATACATGGAATTGGCCGCAGCCGGCATCGACGTGGTGCTGGACGACCGTGATGAACGGCCGGGCGTGATGTTCGCCGACATGGAACTGATCGGCGTCAGTCACCGGCTGGTGGTCAGCGAGCGCGGCCTGAAGGAAGGCCAGCTCGAATACATGGCCCGTACCGACGGCCAGGCGAGCAAGATCGCCCAGGCCGATGCAGCGGCCTTTATTGAGGAACGCATCAAGACATGTCGAAGCTGAGGAAACTGGTCTGGCTGGCGCTGTTCTGCGCGGCACCGGCATTCGCCGGCGCACAGATCTATGAGCCCCTGTCGGCCAGCGTCCAGGCGGCGATGTCCAAGAGCATCTCCGACCAGGCCGTGGAAACCCGCCTGACTGAAACGCCAGCCGCAAGGTCATGGCTGACCGAGATGTCGCGTCGTTTGGCCAAACGCCTGCCGGACCAGGAATACCGCGATGATCTGCTGGCCACCATCTATTACGAAGCCAGCCGTGCCGGCCTCGACCCGGAAATGGTCATGGGCCTGATCGAGGTGGAGAGCGGTTTCCGGAAATACGCTGTTTCGAGTGTCGGGGCGCGTGGCTACATGCAGGTCATGCCGTTCTGGGTGCAGCAGATCGGCACACCCGAACAGGATCTGTTCCATCTGCGCACCAACCTGCGCTACGGCTGCACCATCCTCCGCCACTACCTCGACATCGAACACGGCGACCTGTTCCGCGCGCTCGGCCGTTACAACGGGAGCCTGGGCCAGGCCGGTTATCCGGACATGGTGCTGGCGGCCTGGAAAAATCACTGGGTACGCGACAACGACTCGGTCGGCAAACAGGCCAAAGCAGGAAACTGAGCCTTCAGAACAGGCTCGAAGCAATGTTGATGGTCAGCGCAATCAGCGTCGTGTTGAAGAAGAAGGCCAGCACGCTATGCACCAGGCCCGTCCTGCGCATCGGCTTCGAGACAAAGCTGACGTCTGCGGTTTGGCCTGACGTTCCAATAATGCAGGCGAAATACAGGAAGTCCCCATAATCGGGAGCCTTCTCACCGGGAAAATCCAGGCCACCCGATCCTCCCTGCGCCAGGGCCGCGTAGTAATCGTGGGCGTAGTGCAGGGCGAACATGACCTGAGTGAAAAACCAGGAAGTCAGGATAGTCGCCCCGGCCAGGGCAACATGACTGTAGCGCAATACGCCATGGACATTCCTGGCCACGGACAGCTCGGCCATGATCGCGCCCAGCGACGCGAGTGCTGCCAGCACGACCAGGATCAGGATGACGATGCGGCCCTCATCATGCAATCTGGCCCTGAAATGCATCTTCTCCTGAGTCGAATTGGCCATCATGAAGCCGGACAGCAAAAGATAAAGACCCGTCCCGGCGTTCCAGCCGATGATCATGCGGGTAATGTCGTGCATGGCCAGCCACTGCGGCAGCATGAACGCCACCAGGACACCAAATACAGCCGCAACAAACAACCTTGGCCGGGCCAGCAGATGCCGGACCGGCTTGGGGTAATGTGCGTGCGGGGAAACGCGCGGATTGGTCATCAGAATCAAGCCACGATCAGTACCTTGCCCGAAGGCGCAACGCTAACCAGCAATGAGCCTGCTGTTTTTGAACCATTTCATTCCCATCGAATGGACGCCCCTGGAGTCTGGCAGGCCAGACTGTCGAGAATCAAGGCCCACCAGGTACGGCTTACTTAATCGCCTCTTTAAGCTGATCGAGGATCGCGGGGTTTTCCAGCGTCGACACGTCCTGGGTGATTTCCTCGCCCTTGGCCAGCGCACGCAGCAGACGGCGCATGATCTTGCCGGAGCGGGTCTTGGGCAGGTTGTCGCCGAAGCGTATCTCGTCAGGCTTGGCGATGGGACCGATCTCGTGCCCGACCCAGTCGCGCAGTTGCTTGACGATTTCC
>JARLJM010000090.1 GCA_031291185.1 Parasulfuritortus sp.
GAGTTTATGCAAGCCAGATCAGGCTTGCCATGCGGCCCGTTGTCGCATCCCGGCGATAGGAGAAGAAACGCCGGACATCCTTGTAAGTACACAAATCCCCGCCATACACCGCTTCCACGCCCACCGCCGCAAGGCGAATGCGAGCCAGGGCATAAATATCCGCCAGCCACTTGCGGGGCGCTTCGTCCAGTGTTCCCAGGAAGGCAGGACGAAAGGCCACGGCGGTCAGCGGATGCTGGTCCATGAACGCCAGTCGAACCTCGTCGCCGACCTCGAATGTCTCCGGTCCAATCGCCGCACCGAGCCAGACCAGAATTTCAGACGGAGGCACGTCCATGGCCGCGATAGTCTCTTCCAGCACCCCACCAGCCAGGCCGCGCCAGCCGGCATGGGCTGCCGCGACCACTGTTCCGGCCCGGTCGCAAAACAGTACAGGCAGGCAATCGGCCGTCATCACCGCGCACACCTGGCCAGCCTGACGGGCGAGGCTGGCATCGGCGCAGGGCGTTGCATCGCCATCAGCATGCTTCGCCACACAAGACCCATGGACCTGCTCCAGCCACAAAGGTTCAGCTGGGATATCCGTACGCAAAATCCGTCGGTTTCCCGCCACGGATTCGGGGGCATCACCAACATGGCTGGCCGGGTTCATGCTGTCATAAGGCGGCTGACTCACCCCACCCGCCCGCGTGGTCATGAAGGCCCGCACGTTGGCCGGCGCCGACCAGTCGGGAACGATCCAGTCAGGATGCATCGGTAGCGTCCAGTTCGTTCAGCAAACCCTGGAAATCGTCCGGCATGGGCGATTCCCACTCCATGGCTTCGCCGCTGACAGGATGGGTGAAGCCCAGCCTGAAGGCATGCAGCGCCTGGCGCTGGAAAGCGATCTGATGGGTTTTCCGGCCGGTGTACAGGGCATCGCCGAGCAAGGGATGACCGAGATGGGTCAGATGAACCCGTATCTGATGGGTGCGTCCGGTGCGCAAATGGCACTCCACCCAGGCCGCATTCCGGTACTGGCGCAGCACCCGATAATGGGTCTGGGCCGGCTTGCCGTTCTCGACCACCGCCATGCGCAGCCGATTACGCGGGTCGCGGCCGATCGGTGCGTCAATCTCGCCTTCGGCCGGGCGAAACACGCCCTGGGCCACGGCCCAGTACACCCGCTTGACCTCACGCGCCTGCAGGGCCCGCACCAGTGCAGTCTGGGATTCCAGTGTCCGGGCGACCACCATCAGGCCGGAGGTATCCTTGTCCAGGCGGTGGACGATGCCGGCACGGGGAATGCCTGCCAGTTCTGGCGCGTGATGGAGCAAGCCATTGAGCAGCGTACCGGTCCAGTTGCCGGCGCCCGGATGCACCACCAGCCCAACCGGCTTGTCGATCACTATCACCGAGTCGTCCTCGTAAACGATATCCAGGGTCATCGCCTCGGACTGATAGGGCTGCTCCGAGGGATGCGCCTCGACACTGATTTCCACCTCTTCGCCGCCCCATATCTTGGTCTTGCGCGTCGTAGGCGATCCGTCCAGGAGCACGCCGCCCTCCTCGATCCACTGCTGGATGCGGTTGCGGGAGTAGTCCGGCAGCAATTCGGCCAGGCTCTGGTCCAGGCGACGCCCGCCATGTTCGGTGGGAATCGAGAGAATGAAGTTATAAGTCATCCGAGATACAATCCTGCGATCTTTTTAATAGGCCCTGAAATGAAACAAATTCTAGCCGTTTTACTGGCCGCCACCTTGCTGAACGCCTGCGGTTTACTTCCGGAGCAAATCGACGAGACCAAAAACTGGTCGGCGAGCAAACTCTACGACAAGGCCAAGACAGAACTCCTGGACAGCAACTATACCGATGCCGTCAAGTATTTCGAGAAGCTTGAGGCGCGCTATCCCTATGGCCCCTACGCCCAGCAGGCCCAATTGGAAGAAGCCTATGCCTATTACAAGGACAATGAACCTGTTTCCGCCATTGCCGCCTGCGACCGCTTCATCAAGCTGCACCCCGACCATGCCAATGTCGACTACGCCTATTACCTGAAGGGCCTGGCCAACTTCAAAGACGACCTGGGTCTGTTTTCCGGCTTTTCCAACCAGGACTTGAGCGAACGTGATCCCCTTGCCGCCAATGAAGCCTTCGAGGCATTCAAGGAACTGACCACCCGGTTCCCCAACAGCAAGTACACGCCGGACGGTCTGGCCCGGATGAAATATCTGGTCAACAGCCTGGCTTCGCATGAAGTCCATGTGGCCAGCTACTACTATGAACGCGGTGCCTACGTCGCGGCCGTGGACCGTATCAAGTATCTGCTGGAACACTACCAGCAGGCACCCGCCGTCGAACAGGGCCTGGTCATCATGGCCAAGAGCTATGACAAGCTCGGAATCTACGACCTACGCGACGACACCCTGCGCGTGCTAAAGAAAAACTTCCCCAACAGCACCTTGATGGACGGCAACACCATCAAGAAAGGCAAGCCTTGGTGGCGTTTCTGGTAACCATGTCGACCCCGGGCATATACCTCACATCTTCCTAGCCTGTCCCCTCAGAAGCGATGGTTGCTCACGCTCTCACCCAGACCCATGATGGCGCCTCCGGGTGGCTGGCCGCGCTGGAACAGAAATACAGCCCGGAACACCTCGCCCTGCTGAAGCAGGCCGTTGACTGGCTTGAAACCCATGGCAACGGACTGACCGCCGATACCGGCGCTGCGCTGATCGACCAAAGCCTGGGCACCGCCGCCATCCTGGCCGGCATGCAGTTCGATGCCGAAACGGTCGCCGCTGCGCTGATCTGCACCCTGCCTGAGCCCTCACTCTCGAGCGACCGAATCGAGCCCGCTCTGGGCAAGCCGGTCAGCCACCTGGCGCAAGGCGCCGCCCGTCTGCATCAGATGGACCGTTTCATCGCAGCAACCCAGCCCGAAGGCCAGGACCAGAGCGAAGCCCTGCGCCAGATGCTGCTGGCCATGACCGATGACATCCGGGTGGTACTGATCAAGCTGGCCGACCGTTGCCAGGCCTTGCGCGAACTGGCCAGCGGCGATCCCGCCATGCGCCGCAAGGTGGCCCAGGACGCACGTGACCTGTACGCCCCACTGGCCAACCGCCTTGGAGTCTGGCAGCTGAAATGGGAGCTGGAAGACCTCTCCTGCCGCTACCTGGAACCCGATACCTACAAGCAGATCGCCCGCTTGCTGGACGAGCGCCGCATGGACCGCGAGTGGTACATCGAAAAGGTCATCGAACAGGTCAAGGTCGAGCTGCACCGGGACGGCATCGCCACCGTGGCGGTCAGCGGCCGACCCAAGCACATCGCGAGCATACTGGCCAAGATGCGCAAGAAACATCTCGATTTCGAGGAAGTCTACGACGTGCGCGCGGTGCGGGTGCTGGTCAAGGACGTCAAGGACTGCTACCACGCCCTCGGCCTGATCCACAGCCTGTGGCAGCCTATCCCCGGCCAGTTCGACGACTACATCTCCCGGCCCAAGGGCAACGGTTACAAGAGCCTGCATACCGCCGTGGTCGGCCCGGAGAACAAGGCACTGGAAATCCAGATCCGCACCTTCGACATGCACCAGGAAGCAGAGCTCGGCGTCGCCGCCCACTGGCGCTACAAGGAAGGCGGCAAGGGCCACCAGATCGCCGACAAGGTCGCCTGGTTACGTCAGCTGCTGGCCTGGAAGCAGGAAGTGGCCGACAGCGCCGAACTGGCCCGGCAGTTCAAGAATGAGCTCTTCCAGGACGAGGTCTTCGTGCTCACTCCGCAGGGCAAGGTGGTTGCATTGGCGCAAGGCGCCACGCCGATCGACTTTGCCTATGCGGTCCACACCGAACTCGGCCACCGCTGCCGGGGCGCCAAGCTGGACGGCGTGCTGGTGCCGCTCGACACCCCGCTCAAGACCGGTCAGCGCGTGGAAATCCTGACCGTCAAGGAAGGCGGACCCAGCCGCGACTGGATGAACGCGCACCTGGGTTTCACCGCGACCTCCCGCGCCCGCAGCAAGGTGCGCCAGTGGTTCAAGCAGCTCGACCACGACAGCCACGTCCAGGAAGGCCGCGACATACTGGACCGGGAACTGCACCGGCTCAACCTGAACAACGTCAATCTGGAGCAACTCGCCGTCCGGCTCAAGTTCGCCAAATCAGAGGAACTGTACGCCGCGCTGGGTCGGGGCGACCTTGGTGCCGGCCAGCTCACCCGCTCGCTCCAGGACGAATTTCTGCCGCCGCCGGAAAAACCGCTGGTCTCCGCGCCAAGGAGCCGGGAAACGCCCAGCGGCTTGCTGGTCGAAGGCGAGGCCAACCTGCTCACCCACATGGCGGGCTGCTGCAAACCGGCGCCAGGCGAGGCCATCGTCGGCTACACCACGCTTGGCCGGGGCGTCACCATCCATCGTGCCGATTGCCCCGTCGTCCAGCGCTTGCCCGCTGACAAGCGATCACGTCTGCTCAAGGCCGAATGGGGCAATGCCGGCAAAAACGTGTTTGCTGTCCTGGTCGAAATCGCCGCTTATGACCGTCAGGGTCTGCTCAAGGACATCACTGAGCTGTTCTCCAAGGAGCACATCAACGTGATCCGGGTAAACACCCTGAGCCAGAACGAGATCGCCCGCATGGAATTCACTCTTGAAGTGAAGGATGTCGAACAACTGGCCAAATTCCTGGCCAAGGTCGCCCACGTGCGCGGTGTGTTCCAGGCCAGGCGGAAGTAGGACTTCCTGGGGAAAACGCGACAAGGCGCACGCAACGAAGCGGCGCCAATGTCGCAAAGCCGGCAAAAAGCGGCCATATCTCAGCGTTCAAGCATGGCACCCGTCTTGCATGAGTAAGGCATCATGCCGCACCCTCCCCATGCCGCCGCCATCGATCTGAATGCTCTGGCCCGCGCCGACCAGCCGAACGGCCTGCTGACCGGCTTCCAGCCGCTGGACCTGGCCAAGGGACAACTGCTGTCCACCCCGAACGACCCGCAAGACCAGGTATTCGTGGTCCGATCCGGACGACTGCGGGTTTATCTGGCTGGGGAAAACCGGGAACTGAGCCTGAGCTATCTGGAGGCCGGCGATATCTACACCACCCATACTCCGACCTACGTCGAGGCCGTCGCGCCGACCCTGCTTTGGGTCATGGATACGCCCTCGTTCGCCCGCAAGCTGGCCATCGACCCCAGTGCCACGCCGGTCATGATGCGTGTGCTCGGCCAGCTGCTGGCCAATGCCGTTGCCTTGATCGAAGACCTGGCCTTCAGGGAGGTGCCGGCCCGTCTGGCCCGCTTCCTGCTCGGCCTGGTCGAACGGCGGGGCCAGCCTCAGGACAACGGCTGGCTGATTACGCTGGATCTGGGCACGGAAGACATCGCCAGCCTGCTCGGCACCACTCGGCAATCGGTATCGTCCTTGATCAACCAATGGGAACGGGAAGGCATCGTCCAGCGCCAGGGACGGCGCAGCCTGCTGATCCGCTCGCTGGATGCTCTGGCCGAGCGCTGCACGCCCTAGTTGTGTCGGCCAGCCGACGGACGGCGAGTCGCCGCGCCGCTTAGGCTTATCCTGAATCGATTGCGACCAGGAAAACCCGATGTCCCAAAGCTACGCCTGCAGGAATAATGACCGTTACATAAGCTTCGAGGGTATCGATTGCGACGGCAACGCCAGGCTGGTCATGGAATGCATCGACCGGCACATGGCCATCCCCGGGCACAGCAACGTGTTCTGGGAATACTTCATGAAAAAACGGGATGGCGGTTCGGGCCCCCGGCCGGACGACCTGTTCCTGATCCACTCCAACATCAACCAGGTGCGCGAGCTGTTCGAGACCTGGGAGGACGAGTCTGCCATGCGGCTGCTGGTGCAACTGGAAGAGGAATGCTGCTGAGCCCTACGCTTCCGGCTCGTTGTCCTTGCCATCTTCGGCCGTTTCGTCCCGTTCCCGTTTTCCTTCCTGCAATCGTTCCTGCCAGCGCTTGTCCGGCACCACTCGCATCCTGAAGGCCGGGGTACGGACGGCCTTGGCCACCGGATTGCGCGGTCGACGGGGTGGCCCCGAGCCACGCTTGGACATATCAGCCAGCCTTCCTCGTCAGCAGCCATTCAGCTACTTCGAGGTCACGCGGATAGGTAACCTTGAGATTGGTCATGTCGCTTTCCACCAGTTTGGGTGACAGGCCCAGTGCCTCTATGGCGGAAGCCTCGTCGGTCACCGAAGTGCCGGCATGTTCCAGTGCCCGACGCAACAGACCATGGCGGAACATCTGCGGAGTCTGGGCACCCCACAATCCCTCCCTTGGCACCGTTTCCAGGATGCGTCCGGCCTGAGTCTGCCTCTTCAGGGTGTCCGATACCGGCGCAGCCAATATCCCGCCGACTTCGTCCGTCGACAACTCAGCCAGCAGACTGGCCAGCAGGACCGGGCTCAGGCACGGCCTGGCCGCATCGTGGACCAGTATCCAGTCAGACTCGGCCACTTCGTCGACAATGGCGCGCAACCCATTGACCACGCTTTCTGCCCGTGTGCTTCCGCCGCAATGCAGCACCCGCAGCTTGGTCAGCAGCGACCAGTCGTGACGGCCCCAGTACGCGTCGTCCGGGGATAGCACGACATAGGTCCGCTCGATGGCAGCCGCGTGCTCGAAGGCATGGATCGCGTGCCAAAGCATGGGGTGACCAGCCAGCGGCAGGTATTGCTTGGGGAGTTCGGAACCCATTCGGGCACCCACTCCCGCTGCCGGCAGCAAGGAAAAGTATCGGGCCATATCGGGAAACTTGGTCTTATTGGTTCAATGCCCTAATTTTAAATAGCAATATCGCGATTGGGCGGAGATTTCAATGCAAAGCGTAAGACCTCCTGCCGTGGCGGGCATGTTCTACCCGGCCACTCCGAAGACTTTACGTCACGACGTACTCGATCTGCTGGCTCAGGCAAGGCCGGCCCAGTGGGTGCCCAAGGTCATCATTGCGCCTCATGCCGGCTATATATACTCGGGACCGATTGCCGCCTCCGCTTATGCCCTGCTCCGTCCGATTGCCGGGCGGATCCGGCGAGTGATTCTGCTCGGACCGGCACATCGAGTCTGGGTCAACGGACTGGCTTTGCCCGGTCATGATTTTTTCGACACGCCTCTTGGCCGCATCCCGATCGATGCCGAGGCCATCCAGAAACTGGCCCAATTGCAATTCGTCGAACGCAACCCGTCTGCCCATGCCATGGAACATTCGCTGGAGGTCCAGCTGCCGTTCCTGCAGGCCATGCTCGGCGATTTCAGTCTGGTCCCGCTGGTAGTGGGCGCCGCCACGCCGGAGCAGGTGGCACAGGTACTTGAAACCGTGTGGGGCGGCGATGAAACCCTGATCGTGGTGAGTTCCGACCTGTCCCACTATCTGCCCTACGATACGGGCCGAGCCACCGATCTGGCAACGATCGACGCCATCCTCGCTCTCGATACCCATCTAGTCGGCGAACAGGCCTGCGGCGCATCTCCCATCAACGGCCTGCTCCTGACGGCCCGGAGAAAAAACCTGCAGCCACACCTGCTCGACCTGCGCAGTTCCGGTGACACGGCCGGGGACAAACAGCGTGTGGTCGGCTACGCGGCCATCGCCTTCACCGAGACTGCTCATGACCAATGACGACAAAGGACCGTTGCTGACTGCCATGGCCCGCGCCGCCATTGCACGCCAGTTCGGCAGCGAACCGGCTCCCCTGCCTAGCCCCGCCTGGCTGGAAGAACCCAGTGCGGTCTTTGTAACCTTGACCCGGAATGGCCATCTGCGCGGCTGCATCGGTTCGCTTGAAGCCCACCGTCCATTGGGCCGGGATCTTGAAGACAATGCCCAGGCCGCGGCTTTCCGCGACCCGCGTTTCCCACCACTCACGCAGGATGAACTGGCGCTGACCCGGATCGAGGTTTCCATCCTGTCGAAACCGGAATCCCTGTATTTCACCGACGAAGCCGACGCCATGGCCAAATTACGTCCAGGCATCGATGGCGTGATTCTTCAGTCCGGTTGGCACCGGTCCACTTTCCTGCCGCAGGTCTGGGAACAGTTGCCCGATCCGCATCAGTTCATGACCCATCTGAAACTCAAGGCCGGGCTGGCGGCTGATTACTGGTCCGATGCCGTCCAGCTCTCGCGTTACACCGTTACCAAATTCGAGGAATCATCATGACAACGCCCGAAACCAGTCACCCCGGCCGCTGGTGGCACACGCTGGACGATGGGCGCATCCAGTGCGATCTGTGCCCGCGCGACTGCAAGTTGCACGAAGGTCAGCGCGGCGCCTGCTTCGTGCGCAAGATGGAAAACGGCGCCATGGTGCTCACTACCTACGGCCGGAGTTCCGGCTTCTGCATCGATCCGATCGAGAAAAAGCCACTCAACCATTTCTATCCGGGCACTTCGGTGTTCTCGTTCGGCACGGCCGGGTGCAATCTGGCCTGCAAGTTCTGCCAGAACTGGGATATTTCGAAATCCAGGGATATGGACCGGCTGATGGACGCCGCCAGCCCAGATGAAATTGCCCGGACGGCGAAACGGATGGGCAGCAAGAGCGTCGCCTACACCTACAACGACCCGGTCATCTTCGCCGAATACGCCATCGACACCGCTGCGGCCTGCCATGAAGCCGGCCTCAAGAATGTCGCCGTCACCGCAGGCTATGTCCACGCCGAACCACGCAGCGAATTTTTCGCGCTGATGGACGCGGCCAATGTCGACCTGAAAGGCTTCACCGACGATTTTTATGTCAAATTCTGCGGCAGCCATCTGCAGCCCGTGCTCGACACGCTGGTCTACCTCAAGCGGGAGACCGATGTCTGGCTGGAGATTACCACCCTGCTGATTCCGACCCTGAACGACTCGGATGCCGAAATCCGCCATCTGGCGGAGTGGCTGCTCAAGGAACTGGGGCCAAGCGTACCGCTACATTTTTCGGCCTATCACCCGGACTACAAGCTGCTGGACTTGCCGCCCACCCCGGTCGAAACCCTGACCCGGGCCCGGCGCATCGCGATGGAAACCGGACTGCATTTTGTCTACACCGGCAACGTGCACGACTCCGAGGGCGGGACGACCTACTGCCCGTCCTGCCGGACGCCCGTGATTCGCCGAGACTGGTATGAAATCCCGGATTATCGACTCACGGAAGACGGCTGCTGCCCGCATTGCGGAGCCGCCATCGCCGGGCGATTTCAGAAGTTCGGCAGTCCGTTCGGCGCCCGGCGCATTCCGGTCAACATCCATGTCCATCGGGAAACACCTGCAGGGCCGATCTGATCGGCCGAAACCTACAGCGTATGCGAGGCCATCCCGTCGGCCAGTTTCGGCTCGAACCAGGTGGATTTGGGCGGCATGACCTGATTGACGTCGGCAACGGCCATCAGCTGTGCCATCCCGGTCGGATACAGGGCCAGAGCCAGCGCCATTTCGCCTGAATCGACCCGTTTTTCCAGTTCAACCAGGCCGCGAATCCCGCCGACAAAATCGATGCGCTTGTCGCGTCGCGGGTCGGTGATGCCCAGGACCGGACCGATCAGATTGTTTTGCAGCAGGCTGACGTCAAGTCGCTCCACCGGGTCGGAAGGAATCAGTCCGGCATGGATGTGCAGCCTGTGCCAGCGGCCGTTCATGTACAGGCCGAACTCACCTGGCTGGGTCGGCTTGACCGGACCACTGGCGGCCTCAACCGTGAAGCATTGTTCCACCTTCTCCAGGAATGCCGCCTCGCTCAGGCCGTTCAGATCCTTGATTACCCGGTTGTAATCGAGAATCTTCATCTGGTGGCCGGGGAAGATCACCGACAGGAAGTAGTTGTATGCCTCGTTGCCGGTATGGCCCGGATTGGCCGCCTTGCGCGCGGCGCAGACTCGGCTGGCCGCCGCCGAGCGGTGGTGGCCATCGGCGATATAGATGGCTGGCATGGCATCGAACAGTTCGGTCAGTCGGGTGATGCTGCCGGCGTCATCGATGACCCAGAGCGTATGACGGACGCCTGTTTCGGCCGTGGCATCGGCCTCCGGCTCATTCTGGCTGGCTGCCGCCAGGATCGCATCCACCTCCGGAGCATCGGGATAGGCCAGCAGGACTGGGCCGGTCTGTGCGTTGAGCGCTTCGACCTGGCGCACCCGGTCGTCTTCCTTGTCCGGACGGGTGAACTCATGCTTGCGAATGCGGTTGGTATCGTAATCCGCGACGCTGGCCGCCGCGACCAGGCCGGTCTGGACGTGTTCGCCCATGATCAGACGATACGCGTAGTAGCAAGCCTTGCCGTCCTGCCTCAGGACACCGGCTTCCAGCATTCTGTGCAGGTTCTCGGCAGCCTTGGCATAGACCTCCGGCGCATAGGGATCGATTTCGGGTGGCAGGTCGATTTCCGGCTTGGAAATATGCAGAAAACTCCAGGGACGACCTTCAGCCAGCACCCGCGCCTCGGCGGTATTGAGCACATCGTAAGGCGGCGCGATCACCTCCTGGGCACGACCAGGGGCAGGACGCAGAGCAGGAAAGGGCTGAATCAACGACATCGGTCAAATCCTCGGAACAGTTGTACTGCCGCCATTTTACCCATCTTGTCGCGGGACTCGATTTTGGATGGATAATCCAGGTCAAAATTCATCCGTTGTACAAGGAAAAAGGTGCAAGAAACCCTACATCGACGCGACTGGCTGATCCAGGTGCTCTATACCGCTTGGCGCATGTTCATGAAAAATGAACTCCAGAATCACGCTGCCGCCACCGCCTTTTACTTCCTGCTCTCGGCCGCACCTATGGCCTTGCTGGTCAGTTATGCCAGCCAGATTCTGGCCCATGTCGCGGAAACCTCGAATCTCGCCACCATCCTGCTGGCTGCGTTCTACGATCAGTTTCATCTGGACCAGTTGATGGCGATGGGCTTCATCCCGAACACGGCGCGAGTCAGCGCGGGCAGCGCCGGGCTGCTGACCCTGATCCTGTCCTCACGTGGTTTGGTCAATGCGGTGCATAGCGCCTTCCGGGTGATCTTTACCGATGGCG
Source organism: Parasulfuritortus sp. (assembly GCA_031291185.1). GTDB lineage: Bacteria > Pseudomonadota > Gammaproteobacteria > Burkholderiales > Thiobacillaceae > Parasulfuritortus. The sequence continues at coordinate 11,012 of JARLJM010000090.1, forward strand.
CCAAACGCAACGTGCTGGTGTCCTGGCTGCTGCCATTGATCATCATCCCGACCATTTTCATGCTCGTCGCCCTGGCCGTTCTGGCCCAGGGCGCGCTGACCTTCCTGGCCGACATCAATCTTCTGGGCGGAGCCCGGACCCTGCTATTCAAGTCGCTCAATACCATCCTCACCCTGGCCGCGATCTGGGGACTCATCTTCGCGGCTTATTGGCGGCTGCCGTTGAAGCCACCCGGTGCAAGGCAGGCACTTTGGCTGGCCGGTCTCTGCACCCTGACCCTGACCGGTCTGTTCGCAGGCTTCGGACTGTTTTTTCATATCGAGCAATACCGGGGTCTGTACGGCGCACTGGGTGGGGTGGTGTTCGTGCTGATCGGCAGCTATTTCGCCAGCCTGGCGTTCTTTTTCTGGGCTCAATGTCTGCAGGCATTATCGAAAGTGGATGTGGCGGCGCTTGAAAACCTGCTGCTGAACGCCAATGCCTCGGACGGCAATCGGCTGGATGCCCTGGTGTTCGGCCGCTCCAACCGGATGCTGGGCAAATACGGTCACCATTTCGGACCTGGCGAAACCTTGATCCATGAAGGCGACGATAGCCAGGACGCCTACTTCTTGTATTCCGGCCAGGTGGAATTATTCAAAACCCTGGACGGCCAGCCGCACAAGCTGGGAGAGCTGAAAGCCGGCCAACTGTTCGGCGAGATGGCCTATCTGCTCAAGGAAAAACGCACGGCGTCGGTGATCGCCAAGTCCAATGCAATCGCACTGGTCCTGCCGCCTCCGATGCTGGAAGAACTGATGCGCTTCTCGGCACCGTTTTCGCGCCAGATCATCGCCACGCTTTGCCTGCGCCTGCAGCGCATGAACCAGACACTCGCATCCTGATATTCCCCATCGGCTCCAGTAGGCATACACTAGGCGCCC
>JARLJM010000091.1 GCA_031291185.1 Parasulfuritortus sp.
AAGATGAGCTTCGTGCTGTTCCTGTTCCTCTGGTTCCGCGCCACCTTCCCGCGTTATCGCTACGACCAGATCATGCGATTGGGCTGGAAGGTGTTCATCCCGGTCACCCTGATCTGGATCCTGGTGGTGGGCGGCTTCATGCAGACCCCGCTGGCTTACCTGTTCCACTGAGGAGGCGAAGATGATTTCCGCAGTCAAACGCTTCTTCAATACCTTCCTGCTGGTCGAGCTGCTCAAGGGCATGGCCGTCACCGGTCGGCACCTGTTCGCACGCAAGATCACCATCCAGTATCCGGACGAGCGCACGCCGCAATCGCCGCGCTTCCGCGGCCTGCATGCCCAGCGTCGCTACGCCAACGGCGAGGAGCGCTGCATCGCCTGCAAGCTGTGCGAGGCGGTCTGCCCGGCCATGGCGATCACCATCGAGTCGGCCCAGCGCGACGACGGCACCCGGCGCACCACGCGCTACGACATCGACCTGACCAAGTGCATCTTCTGCGGCTTCTGCGAAGAGGCCTGTCCGGTCGACGCCATCGTCGAGACCCGCATCTTCGAGTACCACGGCGAAAAACGGGGCGACCTCTACTACACCAAGGACATGCTGCTGGCCGTGGGCGACAAGTACGAGGCACAGATCGCCGCCGACCGTGCTGCAGACGCCAAGTACAGATAACGGAACATACTGATGGACTTCCCCAGCATCGTCTTCTACTTCCTGTCCGCCATCCTGCTCCTGAGCGGGTTGCGGGTGGTCACCGCCAAGAACCCGGTGCATGCTGCGCTGGCCCTGGTGTTGGCCTTCTTTACCGCCGCCGGCATCTGGATTCTGCTTGAAGCCGAGTTCCTGGCGATCACCCTGGTGCTGGTCTACGTTGGCGCGGTGATGGTGCTGTTCATCTTCGTGGTGATGATGCTCGACATCAATATCGAGGAAATGCGCAAGGGCTTCTGGAGCCATCTGCCGCTGGCCGGTCTGGTCGCCGGCCTGATGGTGGCAGAGATGGTCATGGTGCTGGGCGGCGACCGCTTCGGCCTGACCGCGCCGGCGGCCAAAGCGGCCGACTACAGCAACACCAAGGAACTCGGCCTGCTGCTCTACACCGATTACGTCTATGCCTTTGAACTGGCTGCCGTGATTTTGCTGGTGGCCATCGTCGCCGCCATCGCCCTGACCCTGCGCCGCAAGCACAGCCGCAAGATCGTCGATCCGGGCTGGCAGTCCAGGCAGACCGCCACGGGCCGCATCCGCATGGTCAACATGAAGCCGCAGCACCCTGAAGTGAAGGAAGACGACGCATGATCGGCCTGAATCATTTCCTCATACTCGGTTCCATTCTGTTCGCCATCGGCGTGCTGGGCATCTTCCTGAACCGCAAGAACATCATCATCCTGCTGATGGCCATTGAGCTGATGCTGCTGGCGGTGAACATGAATTTCATTGCCTTCTCCCACTATCTCAACGATACGGCGGGGCAGGTGTTCGTGTTCTTCATCCTGACCGTGGCGGCGGCCGAATCAGCCATCGGTCTGGCCATCCTGGTGGTGCTGTTCCGCAACATGAACACCATCAACGTGGAAGACCTGGACAGCCTGAAGGGTTAATGACATGAACATGCAGACCCTCTACCTGACCGTACCCCTGGCCCCCCTGGCCGGCGCCCTCGTTGCCGGTCTGTTCGGCAAGACGATAGGTCGCACCGGTGCTCACCTTGTTACTATCGCCGGCGTGCTGGTGGCCTTCGTCTGTTCTCTGCTGATCTTCCAGGACGTGCTGGCCGGCCACACCTTCAATGGCACCATCTATACCTGGCTGACATCCGGCAAGCTCAGTCTGGAAGTCGGTTTCCTGATCGACCGGTTGACCGTGGTGATGATGCTGGTGGTGACCTTCGTCTCGCTCATGGTGCATATCTACACCATCGGCTACATGCACGACGACCCGGGCTACCAGCGTTTCTTCAGCTATATAGCGCTGTTCACCTTTTCCATGCTGATGCTGGTGATGAGTAACAACTTCCTTCAGCTGTTCTTCGGCTGGGAAGCGGTCGGCCTGGTGTCCTACCTGCTGATCGGCTTCTGGTTCACCCGCGACACCGCCATCTACGCCAACCTCAAGGCCTTCCTGGTCAACCGGGTCGGCGACTTCGGCTTCCTGCTCGGCATCGGCCTGATCCAGGCCTATTTCGGCACGCTCGATTACGCCCAGGTGTTCCAGGCCGCGCCCCAGTTCGCGGACCATGCCATCACCCTGCTGGAGGGCCATAGCTGGTCATTGCTGACGGTGATCTGCATCCTGCTGTTCATCGGCGCCATGGGTAAATCGGCCCAGTTCCCGTTGCACGTCTGGCTGCCCGACTCGATGGAAGGCCCGACCCCGATTTCCGCATTGATCCACGCCGCGACCATGGTGACGGCCGGTATCTTCATGGTAGCCCGGATGTCGCCCCTGTTCGAACTGTCCGACACCGCACTCAGTTTCGTCATGATCATCGGCGCGATCACGGCGCTGTTCATGGGTTTCCTGGGCATGATCCAGAACGACATCAAGCGGGTGATCGCTTATTCGACGCTGTCCCAGCTCGGCTACATGACCGTCGCCCTGGGCGCCTCGGCCTACTCGGTGGCGATCTTCCACCTGATGACCCACGCCTTCTTCAAGGCCCTGCTGTTCCTGGGTGCCGGTTCGGTCATCATCGGCATGCACCACGACCAGGACATCCGCAACATGGGCGGCCTGCGCAAGTACATGCCGATCACCTGGATCACCATGCTGATCGGCTCCCTGGCCCTGATCGGGACGCCGGGCCTGTCCGGCTTCTATTCCAAGGATTCGATCATCGAGGCGGTGCAGGCGTCGCACCTGTGGGGCTCAGGCTTCGCCGCCTTCGCCGTGACCGCCAGCGTGTTCGTCACCGCCTTCTATTCCTTCCGCCTCTATTTCATGGTGTTCCACGGCAAGGAGCGTTTCCACAACGCCCATCCGGCCCACTGCGATGTCGAGGGCGATACGCATGGTCATCATCACGTGCCACATGAGTCGCCCTGGGTGGTTACGCTGCCGCTGGTCCTGCTGGCCATTCCCTCCATCTACTCCGGCTGGGCTTACATCCAGCCCATGCTGTACGGCGATTTCTTCGGTTCGGCCATCGTCATCAATCATGCCGCTCACCCGGCCATGGAAGAGCTGAAGTCCGAGTTCCACGGTCCGGCTGAAATGGCCATGCATGCCTTGAGTACGGCGCCGTTCTGGCTGGCTCTGGCGGGGGTGCTGTCAGCCTACTTCCTGTACATGGTGCGCAAGGATCTGCCGGAAAAGATTCGCGAGAAGACCGGCATCCTCTACACCATCCTGGACAACAAATATGGCTTCGACCGGTTCAACGACTGGTTCTTCGCCGGCGGCGCCCGCCTGATCGGGGGCCGTCTGTGGCGCTGGGGCGACGTGGCCGCCATCGACGGCCTGCTGGTGAACGGCTCGGCCCGGGTGGTGGGGCGGATTGCCCGCATCTCGCGCGAACTGCAGTCGGGTTATATCTATCACTATGCCTTCGCCATGATCATCGGCGTGGCCCTGCTGGCGACCTGGTTCGTCTAACGGAAAGAACGCTCGGGAATACGCGATGCTGGAAGGAATCGGAATTTTAAGCCTTACCATCTGGGTGCCCATCGTGGCCGGCCTGCTGGTCCTGTTTACCGGCAGCGACGACCGCAATGCCGACGGCCAGCGCACGCTCGCCCTGATCGGCGCGGTCCTCGGCTTCCTGGTCGCGATCCCGCTCTGGACCGGTTTCGACGCCACCACGTCGGCCATGCAGTTCGAGGAACTGATGCCCTGGATACCGGCATTCAACATTTGGTATCACCTCGGTGTGGACGGCATCTCCATGCCTTTCATCCTGCTCAACAGCTTCACCACCGTGCTGGTGGTCATCGCTGGCTGGCGCGTGATCCAGACCAAGGTGGCCCAGTACATGGCCGCCTTCCTGATCCAGTCCGGGCTGATCAACGGGGTCTTCGCGGGTCTCGATGGCATCCTGTTCTACGTCTTCTTCGAGGCCATGCTGATCCCGCTCTACCTGATCATCGGCATGTGGGGCGGCCCGAACCGGGTCTATGCGGCGATCAAGTTCTTCCTCTATACGCTGCTTGGTTCGTTGTTGATGCTGGTCGCCATGATCTATCTGTTCTTCGTCAGCGGCGGCAGCTTCGAGATACTGGAATGGCAGCGGGTCGGACTGACCATGACCGCCCAGATGTTCCTGTTCGTGGCCTTCTTCTTTGCCTTTGCGGTCAAGGTGCCGATGTGGCCTGTGCACACCTGGTTGCCCGATGCCCACGTCGAAGCGCCCACGGGCGGCTCGGTCGTGCTGGCGGCCATCACCCTGAAGGTGGGGGCTTACGGTTTCCTGCGGTTCACGCTGCCCATCGTGCCGGATGCCACCCACCAGCTGACCTGGCTGATCGTGACCTTCTCGCTGATCGCGGTGGTCTACATCGGGCTCGTGGCCCTGGTTCAGTCCGACATGAAGAAGCTGATCGCCTATTCGTCGATCGCCCACATGGGCTTCGTCACCCTCGGCTTCATGCTGTTCAATGCGCTTGGCATCGAGGGCGGTCTGGTGCAGATGATCTCGCACGGCTTCGTCTCCGCTGCGCTCTTCCTCTGTATCGGCGTCATGTACGACCGCGTCCATTCGCGCCAGATTTCGGATTACGGCGGTGTGGCCAATACCATGCCCAAATTCGCCGCGCTGTTCATGCTGTTCGCCATGGCCAACTCCGGCCTGCCCGGCACCTCCGGTTTCGTCGGCGAGTTCATGGTGATTCTGGGGGCCGTGAAAGTGAACTTCTGGTGGGCCGCCGCTGCCGCGCTGACCCTGATTTTCGGCGCCGCCTACACCCTGTGGATGTACAAGCGGGTGATCTTCGGCAAGGTTGCCAACGACCACGTAGCCGAACTGCAGGATATCGACGGCCGCGAGTTCCTGATGCTCGCGCTGCTGGCCGTCGCGGTGCTGGCCATGGGCCTCTATCCGCTGCCCGTCACCGACGTGATGCACACCTCTGTCAACAGTTTGCTGGCGCATGTGGCGCAGAGCAAATTGATCCCTTAAGCAAAAGGTATCTGCGATGACTCCCCCCTCGTCCGACTTCGTCACCGCCCTGCCGGAAATCGGCCTGCTGACCGTGGCCTGCGTGGTCCTCCTGGTCGAGGCCTACAGCCAATCCAGGATGGTCGCCTACCTGCTGACCCTGACCGGGCTCCTGCTCACGTCCGCACTGGTAGTCGTCAGCGGTGCCGGCGTGCCCATGCTGGCCTTCAACGGGCTGTACATCGACGACCCCATGGGTGAAGTCCTCAAGCTGCTGACCTGTCTGTCGGCGATAGCTGCGGTGATCTATTCGCGCCAATTCCTGGACGACCGAAAGATGTTGTCCGGCGACTATCTCGGCCTGCTGCTGTTCGCCGTGCTGGGTATGCTGGTGATGATTTCGGCCAGTCATTTCCTGTCGCTGTATCTCGGACTCGAACTGCTGTCGCTGTCCCTCTACGCCATGGTCGCCATGGAGCGCGACTCGGCGCGCGCTACCGAGGCGGCCATGAAGTATTTCGTGCTCGGCGCGCTGGCTTCGGGCCTGCTGCTGTATGGCATGTCGCTGATCTATGGCCTGACCGGCTCGCTCGAACTGTCCAAGATCGCCGAGTCGCTGCACTACGGCGTGAAGAGCGAGGTCGTGCTGGTATTCGGACTGGTCTTCATCGTCGCCGGCCTGGGTTTCAAGCTGGGCGCTGCACCATTCCATATGTGGGCGCCCGACGTCTATCACGGCGCCCCTGCCGCCGTGACCCTGTTCATCGGCACTGCGCCCAAACTGGCCGCCTTCGCCTTCGCCATGCGTCTGCTGGTCGATGGTCTGCAGCCGGCTCACGGCGACTGGCAGCAGATGCTCGCCGTGATGGCGGTGGCCTCCCTGGCCATCGGCAACATCGCCGCCATCGCCCAGACCAACATCAAACGCATGCTGGCCTATTCGACCATATCCCACATGGGCTTCCTGCTCCTTGGCATGATGACCGGCAGCCTGGCCGGCTATTCCGCGGCCATGTTCTATTCCGTGAGCTATGTGCTGATGAGCCTGGGCGGCTTCGGCATGGTGACCTACCTGTCCCGGGTTGGGGTCGAGGCGGAAAACCTGGACGATTTCAAAGGCCTCAACGCCCGTCACCCCTGGCTGGCCGCCATCATGGCCATGGTCATGATGTCCATGGCGGGTCTGCCGCCCTTCGTCGGTTTCTACGCCAAGCTGTCGGTGCTGCAGGCCCTGATCGGGGCCGGCTGGATCAGTCTGGCCGTGGTGGCCGTACTGTTCTCCCTGATCGGCGCGTTCTATTACCTGCGCGTGGTCCGGATCATGTACTTCGATGCGCCGGCCGTCGAGGACACCACCCCGACCCACGCCAGCGATGCCGCCATGCTGCTGTCAGCCAATGGCCTGGCCATTCTGGTGCTGGGCATCCTGCCCCAGTCGCTGATGACCCTCTGTGCGCTCTCGGTGCAGATGTCGTTGCGCTGATGATTCGGTTGGCCAGGACCTGATCAACCGACTGTTCTTGGCCCAGGCAGCCGATCATTCAATGGGCAGTTATTCCCAGAGCCACGTCAGCCAGTCAAAACCACATTTCAGGATAACGCCGAGTTCTGGACAGGTTGTTCACGAACAGGGCGACCAGCAGCAGGATCGTTGCGCCCAGCCCTACCGGCATGAGGATATACAGAAACCCCAGCTTGTGAATGCCGCCGGAACCGATGACCGCGATCAATGCGGTTGCGCCGCCAGGCGGATGCAGTGTCCGGGTCGCGTGCATCAGGGCGATGGCGAGCGAGACCGCCATCGCCTCGGCCAGCCACAGGTGGGTGTGCAGATATTTCCAGCAGAGCACGCCAACCAGCGCAGACAGGACATGCCCGCCGATCAGGTTGCGCGGTTGCGCCAGGGGACTGAAGATCGCGCCGAACACCAGCACGGCCGAGGCGCCGAATGAGCCTATCATCAGATGCAGGTCGAAGTCGGTGAGGAACAATGAGTCCACCCAGGCCACGACGGCAATGCCCAGGAAAGAAGCCAGCCAGGACCAGGTGATCTCGCGCAGGCTGACGCGGGGAGGGCTGCCGCGCGTCGATCCACGCATCTTGAGGAAATAGTCGCGTAGCGTCACAACAATCTTTCCAGATGCGCAGCGCTTAAAAAGTCCTTGCGCAGAATCAGCCCCTGAGGCCGATCGGTTGCGTCGACCACCGGCATGCTGCGTCCCTCGTGTTCACGGAACGCGCGAAAAATATCAGCGAACCCGGCATCGACGGCCACACAGACGGCCCCCGCGGTCATTGCCTCGCCGACTGGCGTGTCATGACAGCGATGGGCCAGTTTGTAATCGCCAGCCATCATGTTGAGCAGCAGTTCGAGAAAGGTGTCGACCTTGAGACGGCGGAGAAAATCGGTCTCAGTCAGCATGCCGATGACCATGCCATTTGGGTCCACGACAGGCAGCCCCTTGTAGCCGGACTGCACGATGGTCTGTGCGGCCAGATCCAGCGTCAGATCCGGCGACAGGAGGGGAACATTCCGCCGCATCAGCTTCTCGGCCTTGAGACCCGCCGTCAGCCGTCGAACGGCATGGTGATGGGCGTGGTGATAAATGGCCCGGAAGTCATCGGAAAATACATCGACATAGCCTTCGAAGTGTTTCATGGCATCGAGGATGTCCTCGTCGGAAAGCTCGATTTCCAGTTCCTGTTCCTTGGTGCTCATCCATGGGTATCCGTATCGATAGTGGGCATCTGCGTGAGATGGGCGCGCACTGTTTTCCTGGTTCAGCCGGTGCTCCAGGCGCGCGGCCGCATCATTCCGGCAATCTTGCAGGCCTGCTTCACGTAGCCGTAGGGGAACAACTGGAACAGCTGGTCCTTGGCGGCTTTCTTGTCCAGCGCATGGGCGCTGCAGATGAACTCCACCACGTGCCGAACATCCGGTGCGACCTGATGTTCGCGCCAGTACTCCCGCATGAAGTGCAGGATCGGCCAGTACTCATTGGTCAGCTTCAGGCGTTCCTCTGTTGCCAGTGAGAGGGCGATTTCCTCGTTCCATGTTTCCGGGTCGACGAGGTAGCCTTCAATGTCCCGTTCGGTTTCAAATTCAGTGGTCATCTCCGTACTCTCTTTCCACAATGTTGATGGTTAAGAGTACAGAGCTAGATAAGTGCGATCAAACGATATTAATTTGTAGTTACAATCGAAATATTCGATATAAAGAGTGGGCTAACACATGGACATTGACCAAGCACGGACCTTTCTGGCCATCGCCGCCTATGGCAGTTTCCTCGATGCCTCGCGGCACCTGAATCTGACCCAGTCCACGGTCAGTGCACGCATCCAGCGACTGGAGGACGAGTTGGGGGTCCGGCTGTTCGTACGCAATCGTTCAGGCGCGACATTGACCACGGGCGGAAGGCGCTTCGACGAATATGCCAAGCGATTGGTGCTCACGGCGGAGCAGGCCCGCCACCATGTCGGACTACCCAGCCGCTACCGCGCCACAGTACGTATTGGCGGGCGCATCGCGCTTTGGGAGGGATTGCTTCCAAACTGGGTCGGCTGGATGCGTAATCAGGCACCGGATGTAGCCATACATGCCGAAATCGGGTTCGAAGAGGATCTGATGCGGCGCCTGATCGAGGGCACCCTCGACATCGGGCTCATGTACAGCCCGAGCCACAGCCCTGGCCTGATTGTCGAACACCTGTTCGACGAGAACCTGATTCTGGTGAGCAGTCGCCCGGAGGACACCCGGCCGGGCGACGATTACATCTACGTAGAGTGGGGACCCGCGTTCGAAATCCAGCACGCACTAAGCTATCCCGATCTGGAACCGCCGCCGCAGGTGGTCAACATCGGCTGGCTGGGGGTGCAACTTATCCTGGCCAATGGTGGCTCCTGCTATCTGCCGGAGCGCATGGCCGGGCCGCTGATAGCCGCCGGCCGTCTGCATGCCGTGACCGGCGCGCCGCGCTACGCGCATCCCACCTATCTGGTTTACCCAAAAGAATCCGATAATCCGGTCGCCCCCCAGGCACTGGATGGATTGCGCGCATTGGCGCGGCCCGCCTGATCGGGCAGGGCTTCGACAGCCCGGGCCGCCGGCATCCGGGGCGTCAGTTCCTCCGCAGGGCCTTGGCCAGGGCATCGGCCATCGAGCCGCCGGCCGGTTCGGCCTGGCGCGATTTGGCCAGCGCCCGGTTCGGCACCCGTTCCTGACGGGTTTGCTGGGGGCGCACCTCGTCGCTCATGCGCATGGTCAGGGCGATGCGCTTGCGCGGGATGTCCACTTCCAGTACCTTGACCCGGACGATGTCGCCGGCCTTGACCACTTCGCGCGGATCTTTCACGAACTTGTTCGACAGGGCCGAAACGTGGACCAGACCATCCTGATGCACGCCGATGTCGACGAAGGCGCCGAAATTGGCCACGTTGGTCACCACGCCTTCCAGCGTCATGCCTGGCTGCAGGTCCTTCAGGTTCTCGACACCCTCCTTGAAGGTGGCGGTCTTGAACTCCGGGCGCGGATCGCGGCCCGGTTTTTCCAGTTCCTTCAGGATGTCCTTCACGGTCGGCAGGCCGAAGCGTTCGTCGGTGAATTTCTTGGCATCCAGGCGGCGCAGGATGTCGGTGTTGCCGATCAGGCCCTTCACTGGCAGCCTGGTCTCGGCCAGGATGCGTTCGATTACCGGGTAGGCCTCCGGGTGCACCGACGAGGCGTCGAGCGGGTTGTCGCCGCCCTGGATGCGCAGGAAGCCGGCGGCCTGCTCGAAGGTCTTCTCGCCCAGGCGGGAGACTTCCTTCAACTTCTCCCGGTTGGGGAAGGCGCCGTGCTGGTCGCGCCAGGCCACGATGTTGGCAGCGAGCGAGGTGTTCAGGCCGGATACACGGGCCAGCAATGGCGCCGAGGCGGTATTGAGATCGACGCCGACCGCGTTCACGCAGTCCTCGACCACGGCATTGAGGCCGTGCGCCAGTTTGGTCTGGGAGACGTCGTGCTGGTACTGGCCGACACCGATGGCCTTGGGTTCGATCTTGACCAGTTCGGCCAGCGGGTCCTGCAGACGGCGGGCGATGGAGACCGCACCGCGCAGGCTGACGTCGAGCTGGGGGAACTCGCGGGCGGCAAATTCCGAGGCGGAATAGACCGAAGCGCCGGCCTCGCTGACCACGACCTTGGCCAGCTTCGCTTCCGGGAAACGTTTCATCAGGTCGGCGGCCAGCTTGTCGGTCTCCCGGCTGGCGGTGCCGTTGCCGATGCTGATCAGCTCGGCCTCGTGCTTCTTCGCCAGCACGGCCAGGGTGTGCAGCGAACCTTCCCAGTCGTTGCGCGGCTCGTGCGGGTAGATGGTGGCGGTGTCGAGCAGCTTGCCGGTGCGGTCGACCACGGCCACCTTGACCCCGGTGCGGATGCCCGGGTCGAGGCCAATCACCGCCTTGGGCCCGGCCGGGGCGGCCAGCAGCAGGTCCTTGAGGTTGGCGCCGAAGACCCGGATGGCTTCTTCCTCGGCCCGTTCGAACAGGCCATTGAACAGTTCCAGCTCCATAGATAGCGACAGTTTGACGCGCCAGGTCCAGCGCACCGTGTCGGCCAGCCAGCGGTCGGCCGGGCGACCGCTGTCGCGGATGCCCCAGTGGCTGGCGACCATGCCTTCGCAGGCGTTGGCGCTCTTGCTGACGGTGTCCTGAAGGTCTTCAGGCAGCTTCAGTTCCAGGCGCAGCATGCCCTCGTTGCGACCGCGGAACAGGGCCAGTGCGCGATGTGACGGCACGGCCTTGAGCGGCTCGGAGTAGGCAAAGTAATCCCGGTATTTCTGGCCTTCTTCCTCCTTGCCTTCCTGCATGGTGGAGATCATGACGCCATAGTCCTGCAGATGGATGCGCAGCTTGCCGAGCAGTTCGGCGTCCTCGGCGAACTTTTCCATCAGGATCTGGCGCGCGCCGTCCAGGGCGGCCTTGACGTCGGCTACGCCCTTGTCGACATCTACGTATCTTTCGGCCTCGGCCTCCGGGGTCAGATTCGGATCGGCCAGCAGGGCCAGGGCCAGCGGCTCCAGGCCAGCTTCCCGGGCGATCTGCGCCTTGGTGCGGCGCTTCTGCTTGTAGGGCAGGTAGAGGTCTTCCAGGCGCTGCTTGGTCTCGGCGTTCTCGACCTCGGACTTCAACTCGGGCGTGAGCTTGCCCTGTTCCTCGATGCTGGCCAGGACGGCGGTGCGGCGCTCTTCCAGTTCGCGCAGGTAGACCAGGCGCTCGTCCAGATTGCGCAACTGGGTGTCGTCGAGACCACCGGTGGCCTCCTTGCGGTAGCGGGCGATGAAGGGAACGGTGGCGCCCTCGTCCAGCAACTGGACAGCGGCGATGACCTGGGCAACGTGGGCGCCCAGCTCCCGGGCGATGCGTTCTTCGATGCGCGGCAGCATGGTTTGCGGTGTCATTCAAAAGGCCCGGCAGGATGCGGCAAGACGGCGGGGGTGGCAAGTCTTGACAGGTCCGCCTGGTAGGCTTCCAGTCGCCGTTGGTCAGAAGAAATAAAATAATTCTTAAGTTATTTCGGGTTATGCCGATAATGCAAGTACGTGTCCGGTCATCCGGCACGCAACCTAAAACAAAGGCAAACCCGTCGAAAGGCGGGGACGCAAAGTCACCGGTCTAAAGGGCTACGGCCTCATGGTAGCGGGATTGCAAGGTGGGTTATCTGCCGGGTTTCGAGTCCGGCCCACTGCACAATCCCCTTTCAAACCGGTTTTGCTCTTGTTGACGACGCGCTCTGCGCGGGTTCAGGAGATGTCGCCATGGAATCTGCTCGAAACAAGGTAACGGAAGTCGCTCAATTCAGCCGCGAACGGCAGACCGGCGGCGGTAAACGCACGCCGCTGGACGACTGCCGGGAGGTGTCCGTGCTGGGGCTGAAACATGCCCTGGCTGAGAGCCTCGAACAGGTCAAGCTCCAGTTGCTGGAAATGGTGGACAAGGCCATGGGACTGGATCTTTATCATTTGTATATGGATACGCTGGAACTGGTTCGGGACCATGGCCTTGAGGTAGAGGCATCGCTCCGCACGCACTACATCCAGCGCTTCAATCTGGAATGCCGCCGGGACGTCCGCCGTACCGGAAATTCACCCGATGTCTCTGAACTAAGCCTGCTGGCGCCGGACGATCTGGAAGAGTCGCTGGCAGTCAATACGCTGGCCAATGCAATCAACAATGCCTGTTCCGAGGAACTCTTTGCGCTGGACAAGCGGATGGGCATGCTGATCAACGACCCGGATCTGGCTCACGGTGACAATCCATTGGGCCCCGAAGTGATCGCTCAGGCAGTGACCACTGCACTGGCCGATCAGGGTGCTGCCATGCGGGTTCGCCTGCTTCTGGTGGCGCAACTGAGCAAGCACCTGCCCGACCGGATCAAGGAGGTCTACCGCGACCTCAACCTGCAACTGGTGAAAAAGAACGTTCTGCCGACCATTCGGGTCGGCATGCGGCGCCCGACGGCACCCGCCGCCTCACCGTCCACGTCATTTACCCGGCAGGGCGAACCGGAGGGCGGCGGTGACCTGTACGCCCTGCTGCAACAGATGATGAACATGGGTAGCCATCAAGCCGGCATGTCCATGCCGGGTGCCTTCATGCTCGGTCCGGCCTTGCCGGGCGAGCCAGCCGCCCCGGGCAGCACGGAAGCGATCCAGGCCGGGGCCTTCATCCACGCCTTGAACCTGCTGCAGCGTGGCCGGGTAAACGAAGTCGCACGGGCCGGCCTGGATGCTGCGGCTCTGCAGGCCATCAGCCAGGGGGGCGGTCAGGTAAACGTCCTGCATAGCCTGCGCGGTATGGCCGGCGGCATGACTCCGGTTGACACCATGACCCTGGATATCGTGGCCATGGTGTTCGACTACGTCCTGGAGGACAAGCGCATTCCGGACGC
>JARLJM010000092.1 GCA_031291185.1 Parasulfuritortus sp.
CCGGTCGAGCAGGTGGCCAATGCCAAGCAGTTCAATGGCGTTGTCCAGCGACACCCGCCGCGCTTCGGCCGGCACCCGGCGCATCCCGTATTCCAGATTGCGCCGGATGCTGAGGTGGGGAAACAGGCTGGCTTCCTGGAAGACGTAGCCGAGCGGGCGCTTGTGGGTCGGCAGGAACAGTCCACCGTCCTGCCAGACTTCGCCGGCCACCGACAGGTAACCGCCGGGTGAGCGCTCCAGGCCGGCGATGCAGCGCAGCAGGGTGGTCTTGCCGGAGCCGGAGTGGCCGAACAAGGCGGTCACGCCCTGGCCCGGCAATGCGAGGTCGACGTCGAGTGAGAACTCCGGGAAACGCAGGTCGAAGCGTGCCCGGATTTCGGTGGATGGCGATGTTTCGTTCATCATCGGCGCGGCGTGGTCGGGTTGAAGAGGTACATCGCCAGCAGGGTCAGGAACGAGAACACCAGCATGATGGCGGCGAGCCAATGGGCATCCGTGTATTCGAACGCCTCGACGTAATCGTAGATCTGAACAGAAACCACCCGGGTGACGCCGGGGATGTTGCCGCCGATCATCAACACCACCCCGAACTCGCCGACAGTATGGGCGAAGCCCAGCACGCCGGCGGTCATGAAACCGGGCTTGGCCAAAGGGATGACGACGCTGAAGAAGCGGTCCAGTGGCCCGGCTCGGAGAGTCGCCGCCACCTCCAGGGGGCGGTCGCCCATGGCCTCGAAGGCGTTCTGGATGGGTTGGATCACGAAGGGCATGGAGTAGAGGACCGAGGCCACCACCAGCCCCGGGAAGGTGAACGGCAAGGTGCCCAGGCCCATCGACTGGGTGAGGTGGCCCACCGGGCCGTTGGGACCCATTACGATGAGCAGATAGAAACCCAGCACCGACGGGGGCAGCACGATGGGCAGGGCCACCACCGCGCTGATGGGTCCCTTCCACCACGAACGGGTGCGGGCCAGCCACCAGGCGATGGGCGTGCCGATGAGCAGCAATATCAACGTGACGATGACGGCCAGCTTGAGCGTCAGAAGGATCGCGGTCAGATTGGAGTCGCTGAGCATCGGCTATCCCGTTCCGGTTACAGCGCGTAGCCGTAGGATTTGATGATGGCCGCGGCCTTGGGGCTCTTCAGAAACTTCATCAGCGCTTCGGCGGCGGCGTTGCCCTTGCCGGCGGACAGGATCACGGCGTCCTGGCGGATGGGGGTGTGCATGCTGGCCGGCACGATCCAGGCCGAGCCGCTGGCGATCTTGCCGTCCTTCATCACCTGGGACAGGGCCAGGAAACCCAGTTCGGCATTGCCGGTGACCACGAATTGCTGAGTCTGGGCGATGTTCTCGCCGAGCACGAATTTAGGCGCAAGGCTGGCCGCCAAGCCCATTTTTTCCATGACTTCCATGGCCGCTTCGCCATAGGGCGCCAGTTTGGGACTGGCAAGGGCCAGGTGTTCGTATTGGCCCTTCCTGAGCACCTCGCCCTTGGCATCGACGAAATCCGGCTTGGCCGACCACAGCACCAGGGAACCGATCGCGTAGGTGAAACGGCTGCCCGGAACGGTCATGCCTTCCTTGTCCAGTTTGGCCGGCGTGGCATCGTCCGCCGCCAGGAAGACCTTGAACGGCGCGCCATTCTTGATCTGGGCGTAGAACTTGCCGGTCGAGCCGAAGGCCAGCAGGAGCTTGTGCCCAGTATCTTTTTCGAAGTCGGCGGCGATGGCCTTCATCGGCGCGGTGAAGTTGGCGGCCACGGCGACGTCGATTTCATCGGCGCAGGCCAGGCTGCTGGCCAGGGTGAACAGCAGGGCGACGAGTGTGTTTGAAAGTTTCATTGGATGACTCCTGTCAGGTGGGTAAAAAAATCAATTCATGACCGCGAGAATCACGCTTGAGGACTTGAAGGCGGCGCAAACTGACGTGCCGATGCTCAGGCCCAGTTCATCGCAGCTTTCACGGGTGACCACGGCGATCACCGACTTGCCGCTGGGCAGGGCGACCGTGACCTCGGCATTGACCGGGCCGAGGGTCAGATCGTAGACCGTGCCCCAGAGCTTGTTGCGGGTGGAAACCTTGACCTTGGTATCGGTGTAGAGCAGCACCGACGGCGCCTTGACCAGGGCGAATACTTCCATGCCGACGCGCAGTTCGAGGTTTTCGGCGCTCTCGTTGGTGACCACCGAGACCACTTCGTTCCAGTCGTCCAGACGCATCCGCACCTCGAAATTGACCGGTCCCTGGATCAGGGCGGTGATAACGCCGCGGAACTGGTTGCGGGCGCTGGTCTTCATCGAGAACCGGTTGAGCAGGCGGTTGAAGTTGCGCATGTCGGCCAGGTTTCCGCCCAACTTGTCGAGGGCGCGCTGGTATTCGCTTTCCACGGCGCGGAACAGCTTGATCATGTTGCGGCCGTGTTCGGTGAGCTGGCTGCCGCCGCCGCGTCGGCCGCCGACCTCGCGCAGCACCAGCGGCTGGTCGCACAGGTTGTTCATGGAATTCACTGCGTCCCAGGCCGACTTGTAGGACAACGCCAGTTCCTTGGCCGCCTTCTGGATGGATCCATGGCGCTCGATGGCCTCCAGCAGATGCACCCGCTGACCCGCCAGAAGGACGCCGTCGTCGGTGTCCAGATAGATGCGTCCAACCAGATTCATTCGTCTTTCCTCGCTCATGATTGATTTACCTATGTAGCATTACACCATAACGCTATTGAAAAAAATGTAGCTGACGTAGCCATAACCCCTCCAAGCGCCTGAATGCACCAATTTGATACCTGAGCGCACCCTTTTAAAGCATTGAAATTCGTTATGCATTCAAATACATAACGATGCAATTTTGTTCCTCCGGACAGCAGTTTCCGCACTACACTCATGGCTGAAGCAGGCTTTTGCCTGCCATTCAACATCCCTAAGGAGAACCCGACATGAAAAGCAGCGCACGCAATCAATTTCCCGGAAAAGTCACCTCTGTCATCGCCGGTCCGGTCAACGCCGAGGTCGAACTGACCCTGGGCAGCGGCGACCGCATCGTCTCCATCGTCACCATGGGCAGCGTCAAGGAACTCGGCCTGCACGAAGGCAGCGAGGCGACCGCCCTGATCAAGGCGCCCTGGGTGATCCTGATGACCGACGACGCCGGCCTCAAGACCAGCGCCCGCAACCACCTGCGTGGCGCGGTCAGCCGGCTGGTGAAGGGCGCGATCAACACCGAAGTCACCATGCAGACCTCCGGCGGCCTGACGGTGAACGCCATCATCACCAACGAGAGCGTCGATTCGCTCGGCCTCGACATCGGTACCTCCGTGTCGGCCATCGTCAAGGCCTCGCATGTGATCCTGGCCACCAAGGCCTGATCGCATTTCAGAAGGGACGCGGTGCGCCAGGATCACTGAGGCGCCCGTCCCGCCAGCACGGCCAAGTTGGTCGGAAAGGTCTCGTCCTCGGGACCGAAGCAGTTCAGATAATCATTGCAGACCTGGCACGATGGGGCCTGGCAAACCTTGACTTCGGCCTGGTCGCATAACTGTTTGTAGAAGAACTTCTTCCATTTCATGTTGCCGACGTTCTTGTTGAACAGCCGCGTGAAGTGTTCCTTCAGCAGGTCCGACAGGGCCTGGCGATTGGGCAGACCCATGTCCTGATAGAGATGGTCGCCGCCCATGCAGGCGCTGGCGATGGCATGGGCCAGCCACTCGGTCTCTTCACCATTGTGGCTGCGGTGGTCGAGCAGCAGGATGACCAGATCGTCGAACTCGTCGCTGCGCAGGGCTCGGCAGCCCTCGCAATGCTGGGCG
Organism: Parasulfuritortus sp.; assembly: GCA_031291185.1. Classification (GTDB taxonomy): domain Bacteria; phylum Pseudomonadota; class Gammaproteobacteria; order Burkholderiales; family Thiobacillaceae; genus Parasulfuritortus. The sequence goes on from JARLJM010000092.1 coordinate 3,802, forward strand.
CAAATGTGCTGGTCCAACTTGGGGAAGTAGCGCGCCAGCAGGGCCTTGAAGCGCTCGCCGTCGAGACCCAGGGCCGGGCTGGGGGCCTGGATGACACCCCTGGCAGCCGACGCGATGGCGCCGGCCAGGGCATGCGCGACCGGGTCCGGCTCGGCATGGCAGGATTGCAGCAGCAGGTCGTAAGTCAGGGTGGCGGTCATGTTCACCTCCTCGATGGTTACCTTGACGCTGGCGGCTGGTCCACCGCCAGAATGATCTGGGACGACTGGATCACGGCACAGACTGGCTCGCCCACGCGGATGTGCTTTTCCGTCATTTCGGCCTGGGTCATCGCCGCCAGCACGATGCGGCCACCGGCCAGTTCGATCGCCACTTCGGCATCCACTGGATCGTCGAGCAAGCGTACCACCTTGCCGTGCAGGCAATTGTGCCGCATGGTCTCCTCGGACTGCGTACCTGACCGCACCTCCACCCATCCCGGGTCGATCAGGGCATGACAGCATCGTCCGCCGACCAGAGCGAGTTCCTCAGCACTGTGCGCGGTAATGTGCGCTGCCAGTTTATCGCCGCCGCCCAGACCCAGCATCACCACGGCATTGACCCGTTCACGACGGACCGACAACACCCGGCAATAAAACTGGTTGCGCGCACTGGTCCGCGCGCCCAGCCGCTGGAGAAACTGATGCCGCAGCTGGAACTGGCGGAAAGCGCCGCCGCCGGGCGCATCGAGGAAACTCTGAAAGGCGCTGGTCATATCCTCCGATCGTCCAAGCAGTCGCCGGCCATGCAACGTCGGGGTCAGAGTTTCGGCCAGCGGCTTGACCAGCGGCGAATCGGAAAGATTGTTGGCGGCAACCAGATAGTTCCAGGCCAGGTCTTCTTCCACGCCCAGTGACGTTGCCACATCGTGCAGCGAACCCAGACGCACCAGCCCCTCGAGCAGGCGCGGCCCGATGGCGGAAGACGTGCGGCCAGCAGGCATCAGGAACGGTTCAATCGCCGTTATGTCCAGTAGCTTCATAACGCTAGTCGTACAGGTGCGTGGCTCCATCGCGTCGTCTCTCAATCCTCTGAATCGGTTGCCAGAACGAGGCCGGTAGCGGCCTCGAGATGATCGGTGAAGGCGACGCAGTGATCCGCGCCGCTGACCAGATAGACGCCGAACCCGGCACCTGTGGCGGCCGGTTCGAGCCGGGCCGGGATGTCGTCTTCGGAACAATAGGTGAAGTGGACGCCCGGCCAGGCCTGACGCAGGGCCGTGACGGTGGTTTCGCCGAGCCCGACGGCGTCAACTTGGGCCACGACCTTGGCGAGGGTATCAGGGGCAATCATGCCTCTTCTTCCTCAATGGCAAACTGGGCCAGGCTCCTGGCCTCGACCCCCATGATCTTGGCCAGCCAGGGCGGTGGCGCGTCGATCACGGCTTGCAGGCGGACGATGGCTTCGCGGGCCGGTGTTGCGGTGGGAATCTTGACCGGATGGACCCCGGCGCGGACCACCTTGGCGGCGGCCGGGCCACCGATCGACTGGACATAGACGATCTGGCAGTCGTTGATCAGTTCGGAACGGGCGACGTTCTTGTCCTCGGCCTCGTCCGCGATGAGCGTGGGCCGCACGTCGATCAGCTTGATCGCGTTCTTGCCGACCTGATAGACCAGGAAGCGCAGCGCGGAACCGAAATGGCCGTCCAGGTTATCGGCTGTGTTTGAAGCCACGGCGACGCGCAGGCTGTCGGGTAGCTCGCCCTCAACATAAGGCTCGGGCTTGGGCACATCGGAGTCGTCGCCGTTGTCGCCCCACAGGTAGCGCACGGCGAGCTTGATGGATGCGGTGTCCTGCTCGGGCTCGATACTCTCTTCGCCGGTCAGAATCAGTTTGACTTCGGCCACGGTCATGGTGGCGAGCTTGTCTTCGGTAATGGGCAGGCCGATCTTCTCCGCCAGCTTGATGGTGAAGGCGCGTGGATCGACGCCCTCCAGGACCTTGGCGGCCAGGGCGATGCGCAGTGCGGCGCCTTTGCTGATGGTGCTCATGATGATCTCCTGGTTTCGCCAGATGCGCGCGGATGCGCACACCCGGCTATTTCCTCAAACCTTGATGATGCAGTCGTCGACCGGGCAGAGCGACACGCACTTTGGCTTGTCGAAATCGCCTTCGCACTCGGTACAGGTGTCGGCGTTGATGACGTAGACACCCTTCTTGGGCTTGATTGATTCCGTCGGGCAATCGGGTTCGCAATCGCCGCAGGAGGTACACAGATCGGCTACGATTTTCAGTGCCATGATGATTTCCTTTCAGTTCATTCCGCCGCATCGAGGCGCTTGGCACGCACCGAGTAAGGCAGTCGTTCGGGTGCGGCCTGGGGCTCGATGAGATACGCGCCGCCATTGTTCAGCTTGATCTCGCCACCCCACTTTTCCGGGGTGTCGAACTCCATCGAGACGATGGTGTCCTCGAGATCGCGCTTGGGCAGGTAGAACACATATTCGCCCTTGTCGCCGCGACGGATCATGATGTTGGCCATGGTTTTCTCCTGACAGGCCGGCGACGCGCAAGCATCGCCGGCCTGGTGACTTAGCGGACCAAGTCGTAATTGTAGTCAGTCGTGCCCATTCCTCTCGTCTCTTCGTCCAGACGCTCCAGGACTGCGTTGACCAGGGTGGTGAGCATGTACATGGCGCCTTCGTAACCCATCGTGGTCATCCGGTGCAGATGGTGACGGTCGAAGATGGGGAAGCCGAGGCGGATCAGCGGCACTTCGAACTGCTTGCCCTTGTGCAGGGTGTCGCGCTGGATGAACTTGCCGTAGCTGTTGCCGATCAGGAAGTCGGGTTTCTCGGTGAACACCAGGCTGCGCATGTGCCACAGATCGTAGCCAGGGTAGACCTTGGAGTTGACGCCGTAGGGCGAGCTTTCCAGGACTTTCTGCATGGCCTTGCCCCACTTCTTGGAGCCGTTGTTGCAGAGGATGTGGGTCGGCTCGGCGCCCAGTTCCAGGAGGAACTTGGCCATGCCCATGACGAAATCGGGATCGCCGTAGAGTGCGAACTTCTTGCCGTGCAGCCAGGTGTGGCTGTCGGTCATCATGTCGACCAGGCGGCCGCGTTCCTTGGCCAGGGACTCGGGGATGGGCTTGCCGGTGACTTCGGACACCTTCATCAGCCACTCGTCGGTCCATTCCAGACCCATGGGGATGTTGAGCTTGGGGACTTCATGGGTCCAGGTGGTCTCGACGAACTTCTTGGTCTTTTCCAGCTGCATCGGTTGCAGCAGGAAGGTGGTCTTGGCATTGGGCGCGTCCTTGACCTCGTCCATGGTGGTGCCGCCCGCGTACATGCGGAAGGTGCCATCGGCTGGGGTGTCGAGCACTTCGGTCGGATCGGACAGCAGGTTGTAGCCCACGCCCATCTCGTCCAGCATGCGCTTCATCACGCGGAAGTTGCCCAGATAGGTTTCGAAGCCCGGTACCAGGTTGATCTTGCCGTTGCTGCCCACTTCCTTGCCGGCCATGTGGTTCAGCGTGAAGTAGCGGATGATGCCTTCGAACATGTTGTCCCAGCCGGTGACATGGCTGCCGACGAAGGAAGGGGTGTGGGCGAAGGGAACCGGGAAATCCTGTTCGAGATGCCCTTCCTTCTTCGAGTTGTTGATGAAGGCGTTCAGATCGTCACCGATGACTTCCGCCATGCAGGTGGTGGAGACGGCAATCATGTCGGGCTTGTACAGCGCCTTGGCGTTGGGCAGGCCGTCGAACATGTTCTTCTGGCCGCCGAACACGGCCGCATCTTCGGTCATGGAATCCGACACGCAGGAGATGGGCTCCTTGAAGTGACGGTTGAAGTAGGTGCGGAAGTAGGCCACGCAACCTTGCGAACCGTGCACGTAGGGCAGGGTCTTGGAGAAGCCCAGTGCGCAGAGTACGGCGCCAAGCGGCTGGCAGGCCTTGGCCGGATTGACGGTCAGGGCCTCGCGCTTGAAGTTGAGGTCCTTGTATTCGACCGTGGTGGTCCACTGGAAGGTTTCTTCGATCTTGTCCTGCGGGACCTTGGCTTCGAACTGGTCCTGCTTGGCCTTGAGCATTTCCTTGTACTGGTCGTCCCGGAACAGGGGGTAGGACGGCTTGATGTCTTCAGCGACTTGCATGTTCATCTCCTTGCCCGCACCACCCATCTGTGGATACGAGCGTAGGTTTAAGGTTTTGCAGGAGCGGCCTCACGTTCGCAAAGCCCGCTCCTGCATTTTCATTACGCAGCCTTCGCCATCGGCTCGGCTTCTTCAGCCGGCTTCAGCCAGGGCGGGGTCAGCTTGTGCCAGCACGGGTTGTTCAGGGTCATGTCCATGTCCCGGGCGAAGATGGCGAAGCCGTCGTAGCCGTGGTAGGGGCCGGAGTAGTCCCAGCTGTGCATCTGGCGGAAGGGAATGCCCATCTTCTGGAAGATGTACTTTTCCTTGATCCCGGAACCGACCAGGTCGGGCTTGACCTTCTTGACGAATTCCTCGAACTCGAAGCCGGTGACATCGTCGTACAGCAGGGTGGAATTGCCCATTTCCTTTATCGTACGGTCGTAGTCATCGTTGTGGCCGAATTCGTAGCCGGTGCCGACCACTTCCATGCCCAGGTCTTCATACGAGCCGATGACATGGCGCGGACGCAGACCGCCGACGTAGAGCATCACCCGCTTGCCGGTCAGGCGTGGCTTGTACTTGGCGACCACGGCGTCGACCATGGGCTGGTACTTGGCGATCACTTCCTCGCACTTGGCCTTGATGCTGTCGTCGAAGAAGGCGGCGATGCGACGCAGCGACTCGTTGATCTTGGTCGGGCCGAAGAAGTTGTACTCGATCCAGGGGATGCCGTACTTCTCTTCCATGTGGCGGGAGATGTAGTTCATCGACCGGTAGCAGTGCAGCAGATTGAGCTTGGCCTTGGGGGTGTTTTCCATTTCGGCCAGGGTGCCGTCGCCGGACCACTGGGCGATCACGCGCAAACCCATTTCCTCAAGGAGAATGCGGGAGGACCAGGCGTCGCCACCGATGTTGTAGTCGCCGATGATGGTGACGTCATAGGGGCTGGGTTCGAAGGCTTGCGCATCCTTGCCGTCGCGCTCGAATACCCAGTCGCGGATGGCGTCATTGGCGATGTGGTGACCCAGGGACTGGGACACGCCGCGGAAGCCTTCGCAACGAACCGGCACGACCGGCTTGTTGAAGGCGGCGGCGGCCTTCTTGGAAACGGCCTCGATATCGTCGCCGATCAGGCCGATCGGGCATTCGGATTGAACCGAAATACCCTTGTTCAGGGGGAACAGGCCTTCGATCTCCTCGATCAGTTTGGCGAGCTTCTTGTCGCCGCCGAAGACGATGTCCTTCTCCTGGAAATCGGAGGTGAAGTTCATCGTGCCGAAGGTGTTGATGCCGGTGGTGCCGACATAGTAATTGCGGCGACCGGCGCGGGAATATTGTCCGCAGCCGACCGGACCGTGGGAAATGTGGATCATGTCCTTGATCGGACCCCAGACCACGCCTTTGGAGCCGGCGTAAGCACAGCCGCGGATGGTCATCACGCCAGGCAGCGACTTGCGGTTGGAGGTAATGCACTTCTTGGACTGCTCGACGCTCTGGTCGTTGACGGCCAAATGTTTTTCGCGGTCCTTCTTGGCCTTCTCGGGATAGACTTCGAGCACCTCGGCGATGAGGGCTTCGGTCTCTTCACGGGTCAGGTTCGACATTTCATTCTCCTTTCACTCCGCCAGCTATCTGTGGACGGTGTGTTCAGGTGGGTACGCTCCCCTCCCCCGGTGGAGGAGGGGCGTCAACATCAGGCAGCAGCCACAGCCTGTTCTTCAGCAGCGGTCTTGCCGACGATGGATTCGTCTTCCTCTTCCATCACGCCGAATTCCATCAGCAACGCTTCCAGTTCATCCATGGTGATCGGGGTCGGGATGACGAAGTTCTTGTTGTTGATGATCTTGTGGGCCAGATCGCGATACTGCTGAGCCTGCTTGGCAGTCGGCTCGTACTCGATCACGGTCATGCGGCGAATCTCGGCGCGCTGCACCACGTTGTCGCGGGGCACGAAGTGGATCATGGTGGTGCCCATCTGACGGGCCAGTTCCATGATCAACTCGTCTTCGCGAGCGGTGTTGCGGCTGTTGCAGATCAGACCAGCCAGACGCACACCGCCGGAGTTGGCGTACTTCACGATGCCCTTGGCGATGTTGTTGGCGGCGTACATGGCCATCATTTCGCCGGAACAGACGATGTAGATTTCCTGGGCCTTGTTCTCGCGGATGGGCATGGCGAAACCACCACACACAACGTCACCGAGCACGTCGTAGAACACGAAGTCGAGGTCTTCCTCGTAGGCGCCTTCTTCTTCCAGGAAGTTGATGGCGGTGATCACGCCACGACCGGCACAGCCGACGCCCGGCTCGGGACCACCTGATTCGACACACTTGATGTCGCGGTAGCCAACCTTCAGCACGTCTTCGAGTTCCAGGTCTTCCACCGAGCCGGCCTCGGCCGCCATCTGCATGATGGAGTTCTGGGCCTTGGCATGCAGGATCAGACGGGTCGAATCCGCCTTGGGATCACAGCCGACGATCATTACTTTCTTGCCGGCCTCAGCCAGGCCAGCCACC
>JARLJM010000004.1 GCA_031291185.1 Parasulfuritortus sp.
GCCTGGCTCATGTGATCAATATCCTCGACCCGGATGTCATCGTCCTGGGCGGAGGCCTGTCCAACATCAAGCGTTTGTATGACAACGTGCCCCGACTTTGGGGGCGGCATGTCTTTTCGGATGCGGTTGCGACACGGCTGGTGCCACCCGGATATGGCGATTCCAGCGGGGTGAGGGGTGCGGCCTGGTTGTGGAATGTATGGCGGGCAGACAGGCGGGAGTAAAGATCACGAAAGTGATGAATTTTGAAGTGAGGCCCCGTTTACTTTTCTCTACTTCGGAGTCTTAAAATGTTTCAATCCGCACCCGGCCGTGAGGCCGGGTGATGCAAGAAATACGAACAGGTAATTCGAATTGCTCGAAGCGTTTCAATCCGCACCCGGCCGTGAGGCCGGGTGATGCACCACCGGGCAGGCCACGCGATCAGAGGTGACTAGTTTCAATCCGCACCCGGCCGTGAGGCCGGGTGATGCCATGATCGCACTCGCAACCGATGCGCTGAGTGAATCGTTTCAATCCGCACCCGGCCGTGAGGCCGGGTGATGCATAAAGATATTCGACCCAATGCGGTAAATCATCAGTTTCAATCCGCACCCGGCCGTGAGGCCGGGTGATGCACCCAACTAATCAGGTCGTTCTTCCGGCTGGATCGTTTCAATCCGCACCCGGCCGTGAGGCCGGGTGATGCATTTTCAAAAGAGCAGGTGGTGTGGCAGGGTATATAGTTTCAATCCGCACCCGGCCGTGAGGCCGGGTGATGCTGGTAACATCTAGAGATGGAATGCACGTTCACATAGTTTCAATCCGCACCCGGCCGTGAGGCCGGGTGATGCGCGGCGGCGGCGTGCGCAACAGCCAATGTGGCTCTGTTTCAATCCGCACCCGGCCGTGAGGCCGGGTGATGCGCCTATGCTGTCGCCTCATTGCTGGGCCGCATCCTGTTTCAATCCGCACCCGGCCGTGAGGCCGGGTGATGCCAAGGACGAGCAGCAAAAGGCGGGCGTCAGTGACGTTTCAATCCGCACCCGGCCGTGAGGCCGGGTGATGCGATGGCAGAGCCACGAGTCAGCGCCACGTTGATGTGTTTCAATCCGCACCCGGCCGTGAGGCCGGGTGATGCGATGAACCGTTTGACGTTGAATTTTATCCGTATCGAGTTTCAATCCGCACCCGGCCGTGAGGCCGGGTGATGCAGCCTACGGATACCCCCGAGGCCGACCGAATTTTGTTTCAATCCGCACCCGGCCGTGAGGCCGGGTGATGCGCTTCTTATCTACAACACCGGCTCAACCTATGTTGTTTCAATCCGCACCCGGCCGTGAGGCCGGGTGATGCGCTGTGGACTGGGTGACCGCCGCACCAGATAGCGGGTTTCAATCCGCACCCGGCCGTGAGGCCGGGTGATGCGCCCTGTTTGCCGGGTATGCACCGGTCATCGGCCAGTTTCAATCCGCACCCGGCCGTGAGGCCGGGTGATGCGGTTGATGGATGCATTCCGGTTGTCGCAGGAGTTGTTTCAATCCGCACCCGGCCGTGAGGCCGGGTGATGCTTGTTTCCGGCCTCGTCGACCTTGAACCCGAGCGAGTTTCAATCCGCACCCGGCCGTGAGGCCGGGTGATGCTCCGCTCTCGTAACCTGTGATTCCGATTGCGGATTACTGCATGATCGCGCGAACGTTCCTTGCTGGGCAATTGGAACTCGCAAAATCATGTATTCCCTGATACGCAAATTATTAAAGAACAGTGTGTTATGCCGTGCGCGAACCGGCATTGGTTTCGTCGTCGCTTGAGGTTCGCGCGTCATATCACCAGCGGACCTTCAAAATCCACGGACCGGAAGTTGCCGAATTGTTTGACCCGGATTTCCGTTGGCTCGGTGATCCGGTAGAAGCGGAGGTTGTCTTCTGTCTCGTTAATCTCAGCCAAAAGTGAACGTTCGAGTTGTTCGAACTGCATGTCGTTGACTTGGCATTCGAACACGGATTTTTGTACTCGCTGGCCCATGCTCTCGCAGACTTTTGCTACACGGCGCAAGCGGCGGCGGCCTTCTCGGGTTTCGGTGGAGACGTCGTAGGTGACGATGATGAGCATGGTTCTGGATCTATTTCGCCAGGTAGGGGAGGTAACCCTCCATGTCGCCCCGAAGTGCGCGCGCCATGAAGCGGGCCTGGATGAAGGGTAGGATGGCCAGCGGCATCTTGGCTTCGACCAATGGGTGCGTGACTTCTTCCTGTTTTCGTTCCTGCCAGGCGGTTACGACCTTCCGCCGGCCTTTGTCGTTGAGCATGACCGCACCGCCTTCTCTCAGATCGAAATCGTCAGCCGCGATCTGGCCACGATTGATCAGGGTCAGTGCGAGCCGGTCTGCGAGTATGGAGCGGAACTCTTCCTGTAAGTCCAGCGCCAACGCTGCGCGGCCAGGACGCACGGTGTGCAGAAATCCCAATTGAGGATCGAGGCCGACCGTTTCCAGTGCGGAACGGCAGTCGTTCATGAGCATGGAATACAGGAACGAGAGCAGGGCGTTGAAACGATCCAGTGGTGGCCGGCGAGTACGGCCGTTGAGCGCGAAGGTTTCGCGGGCCTGCGGTTTGACGATGAGATTGAGTGCCGTGAAATAGCCTCGCGCGGCCTCGCCTTCAAGGCCGCGCAGGGTATCGAGGTCCGATGCGTCCTTGACTGTGCGTAGTGAGGCAGCGAGATTGTCGGCAGTGCGCGTCAACGTTGCGGCTTCGTCGCTGTCGAAAGTTTCTCTCGCTCCGCGCATGACGACGGAGCGGCTGTTCTTCAACTTGCCGGCGATCACGGCACGGGCCATTTCAAGCGCAAATGCAGTATCCGCCGCCTGTCGATACTGTGCCTGACGCAACAGGATATTGCCGGACACCGGGCCTTCGAGCCGTGCCTTGAATCGGCCGCTGTCTTCCAGCAGGACCAGGCTTTTGCCTTCGTCCGCCAGCCGGTGCATGAGCGCCGGCGACACCATCACGTTGCCGAAACAGACAAGTCCGCCAATGTGATGCAGCGGCACTTGCAGCTTCTTCTCATGTTCCACGTCGATGCGCACCGTAGCATTTTCAAGGTGCGCGTAGGCATAAGGCGTCATGACGTAGAGGGTGTTGAGCAGGGTATACATCGTCAGGGCTCGGTGTTGTAAAGGTCGATGATCAAATCGTGCTGACGTTTGCCAGAGGCGATGGCCTCCGGCTGGCAGATGTCCTTCAGCGAACACTCGCGGCAGCGGGCGTCGTTGGCGGGTGGCGGTAGTTTGCCTGTAGTCAGCATGGCGCGTATGGCATTTGCCGTTTCCACGACCAGACGGCGCAGTTCTGGCGTGATGTCGACCTCGCGGCGCCGACGGCTGCTGGCGTGGTAGATCGCGCCCGTGGGTACGGCGCGGTTGAGCATGTCTTCCAGGCACATCGCCTGGGCGGCGAGTTGGAGGTCGTCGTTGAGCCATTTTCGCTTCGGTCCATGTTTGTATTCGACCGGGTATGGTGTGCCGTCAGGCAGAAATTCAACGATGTCGCATTTTCCGATCAGGCCGAGTTGGTCAGACCAGACCGGTAAGGCGGTTTCGATACGCCGTCCGCTGCTGGATTCATGGTGTATGCCATCCACCTTTTCGTGCTCAGCGTTGCCGCGCGAGGTGTGGATGTTGTCCGTGAACTCGCCTTCCATGTGAATCAGTCCGCATCGGCGAGGGCAGTAGGCCCAGTGGTTCAGCGCGGAAAGCGGGATTGGGTCTATTTCGGCCATGGTCTTGCTGCTACTATGGCCAACAGGGTGTTGTTATTGCGGAGATTTTCATGAACGCGATATTGGAAGAACTGGAAGCACAGGCTCTTAAGCTGTCACCGGGTGAGCGAAGCGAGCTGATCCATAGGCTAGTTGTCAGTCTGGATGGCGAGCCAGACGGTAGCCCGGAAGAAATCGCACAGGCATGGGATAAGGAAATTGCCCGGCGTGTAGCCGATATGGACGCCGGGCGTACCAAGTGGATACCAGGCGAGGACGTCATGGCCGAGATACGTGCCAAAATCGACGCCGCGAGTGCAAATGCGGATCAGCCTCAGCGCTGAGGCCAAAGCCGAAGCAAACGAAGCGGTCGACTGGTATATCGGCAAGGAGGCGATCTACGCCGCCTCTGATTTCGCCGATGCGCTTGATCATGCACTCGCTATGCTGCGTCAGTTTCCTTACCTGGGAGGGCAAGGCGCTCTGTCGACCCGGATATTGCCGCTGCATACCTTTCCTTATTCCCTTGTCTATCGCATCCAGGAGGATACCGTTCGTGTTATCGCGATTGCGCACCAGAACCGCCGTCCAGCGTATTGGGCCGGACGGCTTTAGATGCGCGGGTCAGAATGCGATCAGTTCGATGCCATTGGGTAGGCGGTCGGGGTGGGTTGTGACCGTGTAGTCTGCGAAGCTGCGCGGTGAACCCGTCAAACCATCGCGATGGCCGATTTCAATAATGGCGTTGTCCAGCTTTCGGGCGGGGGAAGAAAAATCCAGCATGCGTTGTGCTGGGGCGCAGCCCAGCATGGCTTGGCGGATGCGCTGTTTCTCGTCCGAGTCGGTACCAACGTGCTTGAAGACGTACAGGCCACGACAGGACATCACCCCCTTGGATGCGGAACGGTCGTGGTCCCACATGTTCTGCAAGGCTTGCCAGAGGTTGCCGAGATCGGGATCGGAGAAACCTGTACCTTCGGCAAGATGGGCGGAAACGAATCCCTTGGCGACATAAAGGCCGTAAGGGATCAGGGCTTTGCGGCCCATTGTGCGAAGCTTGTCCTCTTCCTGTGCGTTTTCCCATTTCTCGTAGTCCTCGACAGACTTTGCGCCAGCAACCTTTTCCGCCACTGCCATACGGGTAATGGAAGCATCCATTGGTAGGATGGGATCGACAGAACGGGAGAATGCGACCTGGACTGGGCCTCGCACTTGACCGGCATTGGCCCCTGTGGACATAACTGCGCCGAAAGTGCGAACGTCGAAAAACTGCTGGCACATCCAGCCGCGTGCCTTGTTAACTTGCACTCGATTGCCGCCGCCGCCAGGTGCTCCCTCAGTCGCCACATGGGCCGCGGTGATGGGTTTGTTCAGGTTGGTTGCGTGTTCGACAAAGATCGCATTCGGCGCCTCGTTGCCATAGGCGGCCTGAATGTAATTGCGCACCCGCCGTTTGAGCGCCACATCCGACACCAGGCCATGCATGTCTTCCGGGTCGATGCGCGGGCTGTTGCCGGCATCCGGGTCGCCGTTGGGATTGCCGTTTTCGCAATCGAAGAGGTAGAGGAATTCGTAGCGATTCTGGATGGCGCTCATGATCAGGCTCCCTGTTGGTCGGTAACGGTTGTAGTGGCTTTGCTGGCGCGTAGTTCGGCCAACTTCTGGTAATAACCAAGCGCAAATAGCCCTTGGCCTTCGAGGTCGAGGATGCGCGGTGCGGCATCGCCCAGCTTGCTCATGATTTCGGCGATCCGCTCTTCGTACCACCAGGCCAAACCCGGTTCGAGTTTTGCGAGATGGTTCCGTGCGTTAGCGGCGAGCCGGCCCAGCACTAGACCAGGTGTCTGGCTGGCTGAGGCATAAAAACGCTGCACGACGCCAGCGCCGACATCGCCCAGCGCCGCGCGCTGGAGATTGGCCAGAACGGCCAGCAGCCCGCCGCAGTGATAGGCCGGAGCCGGGTGATTGGGGTTGTAAGTTGGGGTCATGGTTGTGTCACCTCCGGGTTTGAGTCGAACGAAATAGGCTTTGATAAGCGCCATGCGGGCGTGGTTGAAAGCGGGTTGCTCCTTGTCCATCAGGTCGGCACGAAATCGAGCCAGGGCCTGAGCCATCAAGGGTTGCGGGATAGGAAGTCCCTGTAAGGCGACTTTCCACAAGGTGGCAGCGGAGGGTGCGTGCAGATCCTTCAGGTCGCGCACCAACGCGCCGCAGACCGCCATGAACTTGGGATCGTGAGCATGGCCATTGCCATCGCGCGCGACGATGGCCAGATCGGTAAACCACGACTCGACATGGCCGACCAAATCTTCAAACCGGCCTTCCATCCAGTCACGAACCATGACTCGGCCGGCTGCGCCTGAAAGCGTCAGGGCGTAGTAGCGGTTGTCGCCCAACTCGGTGCGTTGCCCGTTGCGGATGGCATCAAGGAGGCGGCGGACTGAGGCGCGCGCAGCCGCTTCGGTCTGCTCCTGCGACTCCATCCCCATCAGGAATGCCAATGGGTCGTCTTCGGGTGGAATCGTGTCCTTGTACCAATGCGCAACCAAGGTATTGGCGATTTTTCGGGTGTGGTTTCGGATCAGGTCGTTCAATCCATCCACGTACTTCTGAACCGCCTCTTCACCCATGGCCGCGTTGGCAGATTGGTCAAGGCCATAAGAGCCGAATGCGGCTTTGTCGAAACCGACCATGACATCGCCCATGGCCAGGCCACCGACACTCGATAGCCCGGTAATTTTGGGATGCGTGGGAAGCGGCTTGACCTTTCTTCCGGTCAACAGACAGATCATCGTGGCGTCATCGCCCGTTCCTCGGTTGCCAAGGTCAAGCTCAACCGTTTGATCGGTTTGACGCCAGGCACGCCACCAGGCCTGCACCTCGCTGTTCTCGCGCGGGTCTAATCCGCCAATGCGCCAGACCATCCAGTCGCTGGGTTTGGCTTTTTGCACGGTCAGTGCCGCGCGGACCTCGGCCAGTCTTTCAACATCATCCAGAACTGCGGCCAGTGTTGCCAATTGCGAGACAGATGCGCCCGCCTCCCTGATCAGATGGGTGAAAAAAACATGACGTATCTCGGCGGTGGCTACTTTTTTCGGGTCTTCATTGGTTTTGAACAAGGACACGGCGGTTTGCACGGTTTCAACCAGAAAATGCGCCTTTCCCCCCGCGTTCATGCCATGCATGTCCGGGCAGCGGGTCAAAGCCTTGCCGCGATTGCCATCGCCCAAAGGCACTACATTCAGAAATCGTCCATCATCGGCCAGTTCGACCATCCAGCGAACTTCGCGGGATTTGAACCCCGGCTCGGACCCGGTGAGGTGCTTGTCGGCATAGGCCACCAGTTCGTGCAGCATGGTCAAGTTCTCCCTGGTTTTTTCACGGCATCGCTGCTGAATGCAGGCACGTCCAAAACACCTGCCACGACCTTGGCATCGAATAAGGAGATATATGGTTTGTCCCCGTCCTTCACGCTTTCACGGCTGAGGTCGAAGACGTCATAGAGCATGAAGCCGAGATGTTGGTCGAAAGGAACTGGACTGGCGGGCAATATATCTGGCGCTTCGATGTATTCGAAGAAGGCCGGAAATTCGCGGCAACCGAAATAGGGTTGCTGGAAACATTTCCCAGTCTTGGCGCGGCGCTGGAACTGGCTGTTCATCTTGCCCCAATCGGCCGCAAAGGCGCTTTTCGGAACAATCCTTGCAGTCAGACGGTAACGCACATCCTTCAAGGCCATGGTTTGGCGTTGGGTGCGGCCTTTCTGGTCTGTACCGAGTTCGTCTTTACCACCGTCCGCCCAAATCGGTTCAGGCGTGGAAGTGCCCTGCATCCAGCGGTTCAGGATGGCGGTACCGGGTACTCTGTCCTTCACTTCATTCCGCCTCAAAGCGATAAAACGCGGCATTTCCAGCACTTCGATACGAGTGACCTGCCAATGGAAATAGGGCCGCATGACGGCGTCATCTCGTTTGCCATCCCAATAGATTGCGTCGAAGATGCCGCGCGCCGCCGAGGGCGTGATGACCGGATAGGAAAAGCGTTCGACCTTCATTTCAGGTCGGGTGAAGCAGGCTAGGTCGCCCCAGACTTCTAATGTGTGTGTCGTCATGTTTCCTCCTTTATGCGATGAATGTCTGCGGACCTTCGGGGGGGGTCAGCCCTAGGATGTCGTCGTAATAGTCGCCCTCGAGAATGAACCACTCGTCGGAGATGCCCGCTGTGGTTTTTCCGTATTGGCGCAATCTGGCCGGGATGGCCCAGGCTGGTGTTCCGGCATTCGTGCGGTAAACGCTGACGGCCAGGCTTTGTGCGCGGCGCATCCAGCCGGCCGAGATGCCGGTCTTCTCGGCTTCGGCGCGCAATTCCGTGAACGTTTCCCAACGATCCGCCCAGGGGACAAGTACCTGAATGGCATTGGTATCGATCAGGCGGTATTGCCTGGCCACCTCGACAAAGTCGGCTGCAGTGATGGCTTCGGACAATTCAGTGTTTTGGGTTGCCGGATCATTCAGGTCGTAGAGGTGGCGGTAGTAGGCCTGGAATACTGCGGGGTCATTGATGTCCAGATCGCCGTACAAAGCCAGCATGGTGCGTGTCGTCTCGGTGGCCTGGTAATAAGTATGGGTTGGGTAGCAGCGCCGCCAACCGCCTTCTTCTTCTGGTTCGAACACGATGACCTCGCCCAACTGGCTCCTCGCGTTCATCCGGCCTTCCCGGTTGCAGCGGCCAGCGGCCTGGGCGATGGCTTCCAACGGGGCCAATGCGCGATAAACCTTGGGAAAATCCACGTCCACGCCGGCTTCGACGCATTGGGTTGAGATCAGGCGGCAATGCAGGCCGCTGTTCAAGCGCGCCCGCACCCTGTCCAGCACGGCGCGGCGGTGTTCGGCGCACAGGTTGGTGGACAGGTGAAAGACATCGGGTGTGTCGCCCAAAGCCGCCAGCAGTGCCAGTGCATGACGTTTGAGGTTGACCACGACCAGCGCTTGGTCGGTGACGCGCAACTCGTTCGCCAGGCTGTCCCAGGTACGCTTCTCGCCAGATTTCGGCCAAGCCACGTCAACGCGTTTGAGGGTCTCGAACATCTTCGGATGCTCAGGCACCACCTCGACCGGTTTCCATCCGCTGGCTGCGTGTTGTGTCACAGCCTGATCCAATGTGCCAAAGGCAGGCTGGGTGGCTGTGGCAAAGACCACGCTGGAACGGTACACCGACGAAAGGTGCGACAGCGCCGCCAGCGTCGGCACGGCCAGATGCTGCGGCAGGCTTTGCGCCTCGTCGAACAGGATCACGGAATCCATCAGGTTGTGCAGCTTGCGACAACTTGATGGGCGGTTGGAGAACAACGATTCCAGCAACTGAACGTTGGTGGTTAGTACGATGGGTGCATCCCAGTTTTCCGCCAGCAAACGTCGCTGGCGTTCCTGATCGCCTTCGGCATCGCGCTGTTCAGACTCTTCGCCCAGCCCGGCCAGACTGTGATGTTCCAGCACGAAGTTATCGGGAAAACCAGCGAACACCTTTCGGTATTCGCGTGCGGTCTGCTCGATCACTGTGAGGAATGGCACGGCCAGTACAATGCGCTTGAGCTTGTTTTGGGCCGCGTGTTCCAGCGCGAAGCGCAGCATGGCCAGTGTTTTTCCGGAACCGGTGGGGGCCGTGAGCGTAAAGACATTCGGCGCCGCCTGAGCCGCCGCCCCGGTCGCTCGCCAGAGCGATTCGCGCGCGGCAAGAACGCTGGCATCGGCTTGTGTGGTGGCGCGTACCCGTTCGCTCAGGTGGCGCTTCAGGGCTGACAACGCGGCCTGCGCGTCGAGTGACTGACCCGCCTGACGAGGTCGCTTGCCATCAGAATCGCCGTTGAAATGCGCTTCGGTATCCAGAAAATCGGCATCGACCAGACAAGAAAACAACAGGCGTACATCCAGCATGGCGGAAACGGCTTTGGTAAATCCGTTTCCAAGAGCAATCGATGCGGGTGGGGTGACCAGGAGGTTGTCCACTTGAGCGCGTTGCAGGAGGCGCGAGGCATCCGGATCACTCAAATGCAGATTTTGAGGATGCCGTGCCGAAAGGGTATTCAAATCCATCCCTCGCAAGGATTGGATCGCGCCGTGTTGTAAACCGATGTGATGGCCCTGTATCGCCAATGCGCCAGCGATAGCACGGTATTTCGACAGGGCAAGCCATGCGCCCTGGGACCAGTGATCGAGCCCGGCATCCTCTCCACGTAGCCGGGATTGAAATCGGTCAGCGTATTTACCTAGATCGTGTAGCAAACCGGCAAGTTCAGCTTCTCTAGCCCATGGGGCGTCAGCTGCAAAAGTTTTGGCTAGATTTGCTACCTCGGCCAAGTGTTCTTTCAATGGGTGCCAACGGCCGGCTGGATTGTTGCTGTGTGCGTAATATGTCACGCGACCTCCCTTGTGTTTTTAGTTGTCACCGTCAGTGTCGCACCCAGTTCGCCAAACCTCAATTGCTGTTCCGCTTTGGCATGGCAACCCGGCGTTCTGTCATGGCAGGGTTCTTTCGGCGGACTTAACGGAAAAACAAACGGCCGGTAAATGGGTCGCGGAAATGCCGTTTCGGCCTGTACTGCAGGGTGGCTTTGTTGCTGTTGTGCGATGGTTCAAAGCTGACTTCCCGTGCGCCATCTTCGAGGGTTTCGCACTGCATGTGGTAACGCCTGCCGTGCCGGGCGACACTGTGCATCAACAACAGGATGCGGGCGTCTGGATCACGGAATTGCCGGAGCCGTTGTTTCCTGCGAGGCAGGATGGGAAGTTGTCCGATCTTGGTCAGCAGTATGGTTTCTTTTCGGGTGTTCGCTGTGCCGTGGTGCATGGTGTGCCTCCTTTGTGTGCGTGGATGTTGCGTTGGGTTTTTTAGCCCACCATCCAGATTTCGAGTGATACCCTCCGCCACGGATTTTCATGTCGCTCAAGCCCTCCGATCCTGGCTTCCAGCCATTTGCCTTCGTCCATCAGGCGGGCGGTGGTCCTGTTCTGAATCTTCGGGATGTAGCCGAGTTCTCTTCCATTCCAGTCGACACGGATGGCGCTGGAGTCGTGGGGGTTGCCGGGTTCGCGGCGTAGTTGGAGGTTGTCGCCGATGGTGAGGTAGGGCCAGAGCGCCTCGCCGTCGTGGTGCTCGAATCCGGCCAGATTGCATTGCTGGATGAGGCGGTGTTGCGTGGCTGCAGCCGTTGCAGTAATGGGCAGGGCGATCAGGCCGAACAGGCTGGCCAGGCGTTTCAGAAAATCGCGGCGGGTCATGACAGGCTCCGGATAAGGCGTTGCGACCATGATCCGGTTTGACGTGCTCATAAGCTGAGCCTGTGTTTTTACGTCAAGGAATTATTTGTACTGCACGGCGGCGGCGGCCAGGCGCTGGGCGATTTCCTCGCGCAGTTCGGGTGGTGCGACGACTTCGACATCGGGACCGTATTTCTGGATGTCGAGGATGAGTTCGCGCGGGTCGGCGTAGGGCAACGTGCGCTCGAACCGGCCGTCGTCGAGCCAGCGGTCCTGCTGGTCGGGGTGCCAGCGTTCATCGGCGATCCAGCGGGCGCGTTCTGGGGTGAAGCGCAGGATGGCGGAGTGTCTGGCCGGGCCGCCGAAGAGGCCGTAAGTGGCGGTGTAGTGGGTATCGATCTCGGCGTCGGGAATGTCGCGGGTCGGCTGACCGAGCGCCTTGGCCGAACGGATGCGGTCGAGCGCGAAGTTGCGCAGGGCGTCGCGGTCGTGGCACCAGGCGTCGAGGTACCAGTTGTCGCGGTAGTGGACGAGTCGCTGTGGTGAGACGGTGCGCTGGGTGACGGCGTCGCGTTCGCGGCCGTGGTATTCGATGGCCAGGCGCTGCCGTTGTGCCGTAGCGCCGGCCACGGTCTGGAAGATGTGGGTGGCGGGTTGGCGCGCGGCCATGCGCAGGATGCGCAGGCGGTTGGCGAGTTCGCCGCTGCCGAGGTGTTCCTGACCGAGCAGTTTGTCGATGCGGTTTTTCAGCGGGGCAAGCTGGCCTTCAAGCAGGCCTGGCTGGGCCTCGGCGAGCAGTTTCTGGGCGGCGCTGAGGGCGAGCAGTTCGGACGGCGTGAACCAGAGGCCGGGCAACTCGTAGGCGTCGCGGCTGTATGTGTAGCCGCCGGCTTCCTTGTCGAACTCGATGGGGGCGTCGAAGAAGGTGCGCATCTCGTCCAGGATGCGGGTCAGCGTGGCGCGGGAGCATTCCAGTTCGGTTTCGAGCTGGCTGCGCGGGATGGGGTAGCGCCGGCCAGCCAGGATTTGATGCAGCTTGAAGATGCGCTGCATGCGGTCCATCAGCGGACCTTTGATATTTTGTCATTCCCGCGCAGGCGGGAATCCAGCCCTTGATAAAACTGGATTCCCGCCTGCGCGGGAATGACGATCAAGAGTGTAAAGTCCATCAGATCAAACCCGGTATGACCTGCTTGGTGACCGCCACGGCGATGATGTAGCCGATGACGGCGAGTGCAGCTACGAAGTACAGGCTTCGTTGCGCCTTGGTCTTGCCGCGTTTCAGGGCCATGGTGCCGAGCCAGATATAGAGCAGCAGGCCGGTGATCTTGACCAGCAGCCAAGGGTGGACTAGCGGGTTGAGGCCGCCGGTGATCAGCATGCCGATGGCGGCGGTGAGCAGCAGGGTGTCGTTGAGGTGGGGCACGATTTTGACCCAGCGGTCTTGCAGCCGGGGCGAGTCGAGCAGCATCCAGATGCCGCGCGCCAGGAATAGCCCGAAGGTGATGTAGACGGTGCCGACGTGGATCAGCTTGAGCAGCACATAGCCCATGGCGTCAGTGCTCTCCCGCTCGTTCGGCGATGTCTTCCTCGAACTCTTTCAGACCTTCCTTGGCGACGCCGATTTCTTCCAGAGCCCTGGACTCGAACCGCGGCCACTCGCTGTCGTCCTTCATGGAACGGACGTTGTAGATGTGCTGGGCGGTCTGAAGGATGGCGACCAGGGTGGCGGCCTGGTCGTCGACATTGACCGGGTCGTGGTGCCAGCGCACGGCCTGGCAGACGTAGCCGGGCATCTTCCAGTGCCGGGCGGCCATGTAGCCGACCACGGCGTGATCGGTCATGAATTTGGCATCCTCGGACAGGACATCGGGCCAGATGTAGCCATTGGCGGTGATGAAGGCGTATTCATATTTTTCGATGTGCTGGATCAGGATGGGTACGCCGCAGTCCATGAACAGCGCGGCCAACTGGGCGTGTTCCGGGAACAGGTTGCAGACGCTGCGCTGCTTCCAGGCGATGGTCCGGGCATAGCGGGCGATGTCGTTGGCGCGGTCCCAGAACCAGGGATAGAACTTGGATTCGCCATAGATGGCGGCCTCCAGGGACAAGCCCTTGACCATTTCGGCCACGGTCTTCAATCCAACGATGGAGATGGCCTGGGCGACCGTTTCGGGCGGACGGCGCAGGCCGTACATCGGCTTGGCCAGGGTGCGGAACAAGCCGGCGGTCAGGCCGGCATCGGTCTGCACGAC
This sequence comes from Parasulfuritortus sp., assembly GCA_031291185.1. Lineage (GTDB taxonomy): Bacteria > Pseudomonadota > Gammaproteobacteria > Burkholderiales > Thiobacillaceae > Parasulfuritortus. Next base: position 13,250 of record JARLJM010000004.1, read on the forward strand.
GGCGCCGATGTCTTCCATGCCGGCGTTGGGGTCGTCGAGCAGGCGGTTGAGTTCGTCCAGCAAGGGCGGCGGCGAGGGGATGCGTACCGCCATCTTCAATGCCGGATCGGTGAATTCCTGATGGGTTGCCGCGGGCGCCGCCGGGGGATGCTTCTTCATCGCCATTGCTTGCAGTAATCGATCAGTCCATTGGTGGAGGCATCATGGCCCTTGGCTGGTGAATTAGCCTTGATTTCGGGCAGGATGACCTTGGCCAGTTGCTTGCCCAGTTCCACGCCCCACTGGTCGTAGGAATTGATGTTCCAGATTACGCCCTGGACGAAGACCTTGTGCTCGTACAGTGCGATCAGGCGGCCCAGGGTTCGCGGGGTGAGCTGGCGGTAGAGCAGGGTGTTGGTCGGCCGGTCGCCGGGGAATACCTTGTGCGGCAACAGGTCGGCGATGTCGGTCTTGCTCATGCCGGCGGCCTCCAGTTCGGCGCGTGCCTCCGCGGCGGTCTTGCCGCGCATCAGCGCTTCCGTTTGCGCGAAGCAGTTGGAGAGCAGGATTTCATGCTGGTCGGCGACCGGGTTGTGCGGCACGGCGGCGGCGAGGAAGTCGCAGGGGACCAGCTTGGTGCCCTGGTGGATCAGCTGGTAGAAGGCGTGCTGGCCGTTGGTGCCCGGCTCGCCGAACAGCACCGGGCCGGTCGAGACCTTGACCGCCTTGCCCTCGCGGGTGACCGACTTGCCGTTGGACTCCATGTCCAGTTGCTGCAGATAGGCCGGGAAGCGGGACAGATACTGGTCGTAGGGCAGCACGGCATAGCTCTGCGCGTCCCAGAAGTTGTTGTACCAGAGGCCGAGCAGGGCCATGACCACCGGCATGTTCTTGTCGAGCGGCGCGGTGCGGAAGTGCTCGTCCATGTCGAAGCCGCCGGTCAGCAGTTCTTCGAAATGGTCCATGCCGATGTACAGCGCGATGGGCAGGCCGATGGCGGACCAGAGCGAGTAGCGGCCGCCGACCCAGTCCCAGAAGCCGAACATGTGGTCGGTGTCGATGCCGAACTGGCTCACTGCTTCGGCGTTCGTGGAGACGGCGACGAAGTGCTTGGCGACGGCCGCTTCCTTCTTCGCGGCCTTGAGGAACCAGGCGCGCGCGGCGTGGGCGTTGGCCAGCGTCTCCTGGGTCGTGAAGGTCTTGGAGGCGATGACGAACAGCGTGGTCTCTGGCTTCACCCGCTTGAGCACTTCGGCCAGATGGGTCGGGTCGACGTTGGACACGAAATGGGCGTCGAGGCCCTTCTTTGCATAAGGCGTCAGCGCCTGGCAGACCATGACCGGGCCGAGGTCGGAACCGCCGATGCCGATGTTGACGATGTCGGTGATCTTTTCGCCGGTATAGCCCAGCCACTTGCCGCTGCGGACCTGGTTGGTGAAGCCGCGCATCTGCTTCAGCACCTTGCGCACGTCCGGCATCACGTCGTGGCCGTCGACCACCACGGGCCGTTCGGATCGGTTGCGCAGCGCGGTGTGCAGCACGGCGCGGTCTTCGGTCAGGTTGATGCGGTCGCCGGAGAACATCGCGTCGCGCATCAGTTCGACGCCGTTTTCTTTGGCCAGTCGGACCAGCAGTTTCAGCGTGTCGGGCGTGACCAGATTCTTCGAGTAGTCGAACAGCAGGTCGTCGAGACGCAGGGAAAAACGGTCGAACCGCTTCTTGTCCTGTGCGAACAGGTCGCGCAGATGCTGATTGTTCCAGGTCTTGCGGTGGGCCTTGAGGGCTTGCCAGGTCGAGGTCGCGGGCATGGTGGGCAGGGCGTAGTGGAGTCTGTCCGCAAGTATACCCCGAGGCGGCCTACATCCTGCGTGCGGAGAGCAGCAGGTTGCGCGGCGTCAGGTCGCGTGGGCAGAAGGTGGTGACCTCGACCCGATAGCCGTTCTGTTCGAGGTATACGGCCATATCCATGACCAGCCAGACTTCCAGTGCGCGGCGGAAGGCGAGGCGCGGCAGTTGCAGACGCAGCATGCGCGCGGCGCGGGCGTGGCCGAGGGCCTCGAAACGGGTCAGATCGTCATGGTCAGGACGCAAATCAATGGCTGCGCGCTCGGCCATCCGGACCGCGAATGCGGAGAAATCGCCGCGCAGCCAGGTCTCCTGCACGGAGGGGAAGGAACGGTAGCCGTCTTCACCGATGAGTTGTCTGCGCAGTTCGAGCCAGGCCAGTTTCCAGGCCAATGCTTGCCTGGATCGTCGTTGCAGCCGTGGCGAGGCGGTGACGGTTTCGGTGACGGCAAGATGCAGGTCGTCGCGGCTCAGGGTCAGTTGGCCGCCGGACATCGGGACATAGGGCTCCGCCACGGTGCGGTAATAGCAGCAGGGCACCAGGTCCAGGGCCGGGCTGTTCCGGGCTACGGCTTCGGTGACCAGCCGGGTGTGCAGGTCGCCGCAGGCATGCAGGGCGATGGCGTGGCGACCGGTCAGATGACGGGCCGATTGGTGTTCCAGCGCGTCGGCATGGATGAAATGCTGGATGGCGTCCGCTTTCGTCCGCCGGGCCAGATGCTCGCCGGCCGCGCACAAGGTGGCGTCGATTTCCAGGCTGGCCACCGGTCGCTGCCAGCGATGGGCCAGCAGACGGCCCAGATGACCTTTGCCCGCGCACCATTCCAGCACCGGTGCGGCGGGTTCGCCGATGGCGTCGGCGTAGGCCAGGATCTGGGCCTGTTTGCGGCCGGGAATGTCGGTGAACAGCCGGTCGTCTTCTTTCCCGGTCCGGCTTCCGTCCGGGTCGAGGAAGGGTAAATCGATCAGCCCGGCCAGTTCGGCCAGTTCCGGCATATGGCCGGCCAGAAAACCGATCGATGCCGGATTGTCAGTACTCAATCGTTCGACGTTGAGGTCATCCAGTGCGAGCAACTCGGCGGTCAGCGCAGGATAGTCGGTACACCACTCCGGCGTTTCGATCTTGAACGGCTGGGGGCGCCAGATGTCCTGGAAGCCGAGCAGCAGGGCTTCCAGACGGGTCTTGCGTTCGAGGGGCTTCAATCCAGCGTAAGGATGATCCCGGCCAGTGGCGGCAAGGTGACCACCAGCGAGTGGCCGAAGCCCATCCAGGGCTGTTCTTCGGCCAGC
>JARLJM010000005.1 GCA_031291185.1 Parasulfuritortus sp.
AACCCGGCCACGGCCAGGGCAATCGCAAGTTTGTTAAACGTCATCTTAGTGTCTCCGCCTCAGGGTAATTGCGTAAAAAATGGGTCAAGCGCGAGGCATGGTATCCGGCTGATAATGAATCCGCAACAAACAGAAAAGTATAAGAATATGCTTATTTACCAAGCCCTTAGCTTTATGTTGGCCGCTGCAAAAAACAAAGCCGCCCATAAGGGCGGCTTTGTAATGCGGGTAGTACCCGGTGCTGTATCAGATATACAGGCAAATATCCGATTCGCCGGCGAATTCGAAGAACGTCGCTGCGCCGCCGAATTCGAGGCCATCGATGAAGTCGCTGTGCGAGAAACCGAACAACTCGACGGTCATCTGGCAGGCGATGAATTTCACTTCGGCTTCCTGGCACAGTTCGCGCAGCTCGGGGATGGTCGCCACGCCGTTGTTGGCGATGGTCTGCTTCATCAGCGTGGTGGCCAGGGATTCATAGCCAGGGATGACGCATTGCAATGCATTGGGAATGTTCCAGTTGATGCCACGGAACCATTTTGGACCGAAGGGCATCTTCATGGGCATACCGGGGTTGCCGATGGGGCTGACCTTCAGGCCGCTGAGGTCCTTGCGAACCAGTTGCAGGCCATAGAAGGTGAAGAAAATCTGGGTTTCGTAGCCGAGAGCCGCTGCCGTCGAGGCCAGAATGTACGGGGGGTAGGCCCAGTCCAGGGTACCCTTGGTTGCAATAATCGCGAGTTTCTTCTCTTCCATCTCTCCACCTCTTTTATCTGGGTTGGACAACTTGAACGGCTGACCGTCGCATGGACATTCGACGTAAACAGGGCCTCATGACGAGGCCCCTTCTTGCAACTGCTTAATGATTACTTCTTTTTGATGAAGAAGGTGTACTCGCCACCGGCTTCGCTGGAAGTCAGCAACTCGTTTCCGGTTTGCTTGGCAAACGCGGCGAAATCTTTCACGGAACCGGGGTCGGTCGCGAGAATCTTCAACACTTGGCCGGTCGTCAATTCATTGAGCGTCTTCTTGGCGCGCAGGATTGGCAGGGGGCAATTCAGACCGCGAGCGTCGAGATCTTTATCGAAATTCATTATCTGCTCCTTCTCACAAATAAATTTAAGCGTTTGCCGGTAAATTAGCTCGGTAACATTAAACCAGTTGATGATCGATTGCAATGGCCGGGCTGGACTTGGTCGCTTTCCAGTCCGTCCACCACAACCCCGAAAAATCAGGAGAGCTGGCCAATCGGCTTGCCCGCTCGTGCCCAGGCAGCAATACCACCCGACAGATTGTGCATGTTGTCATAGCCCTTCTGCTGCATGAACGCGCAGGCCTGTGCCGAACGCGCGCCGGAACGGCAATAGATCACGACCGGCTTGTCTTGGGGAATTTCATGCGCCTTGAGGGGCAACAGATGTAGCGGAATATGAATTGCACCGGCAATCGCGCCTGCCGACACCTCGGCCTCCGTCCGCACGTCAATCAGAAGAATGTCGTCCTTGCGGCTGTGCAAAAAATCGACATCCACTTCCTTGATACCGTAAGCACCAAACATGACTTTAATCCTCAATGAATTTAATATTAGATATATCTAATATACCCAAAAGGCCACACCTTTTCAATTTACTGCCTTGCCTGCCGCGAGATCGGCACAGGTTCACGTTTCAACTCTGGACTGGCTTGGCTACAATCGCATGGTTATTCAAACTCCGCTCAGAACATGAACAGTAGTGAAATTCGCCGCAGGTTCCTGGACTTTTTTGCCTCCAAAGGACATACGATCGTCCCGTCCAGTTCTCTCGTTCCACACGAGGACCCCACCCTGCTGTTCACCAATGCGGGTATGAATCAGTTCAAGGACGTGTTTCTTGGCTTCGACAAGCGTCCCTACACCCGCGCCACCACCTCGCAGAAATGCGTGCGCGCCGGCGGCAAGCACAACGACCTGGAAAACGTCGGTTACACCGCTCGCCACCACACCTTCTTCGAGATGCTGGGTAACTTCAGCTTCGGCGACTATTTCAAACACGACGCCATCAAATTCGCCTGGGAACTGCTCACCGAAGAATTCAAGCTGCCCAAGGACAAACTCTGGGTCACGGTCTACGCCGAGGACGACGAAGCCTTCGGCATCTGGACCAGGGAAGTCGGCGTGCCGGCCGAGCGGGTTATCCGCATCGGCGATAACAAGGGTGCCCGCTATGCCTCCGACAACTTCTGGATGATGGGCGACACCGGCCCATGCGGCCCCTGCACCGAGATCTTCTACGACCACGGCGAGCATATCCCCGGCGGCCTGCCCGGCACACCGGAGGAAGATGGCGACCGCTACATCGAGATCTGGAACAACGTGTTCATGCAGTTCAACCGGGACGAGGCCGGCGTGATGCACCCGTTGCCCAAGCCTTCGGTCGATACTGGCATGGGGCTGGAACGCATCTCTGCCGTTCTGCAACACGTTCACAGCAATTACGAGATCGACCTGTTCCAGAAACTGATCGCGGCGGCTGCCCGTGAAACAAAGTGTGCCGACCTGGACAGCCCTTCTTTAAAAGTACTGGCCGACCACATTCGCGCCTGCTCGTTTCTCGTCTCCGACGGCATCATCCCCGGCAACGAAGGCCGAGGCTACGTGCTGCGCCGCATCATCCGCCGTGCGATCCGGCACGGCTACAAGCTGGGCGCGCGTGCCGCCTTCTTCCACAAGCTGGTGCCCGATCTGGTGGCCGAGATGGGCGATGCCTATCCCGAACTGAAGGAAAACCAGGCCCGAGTCATCGACGTACTGAAGATGGAAGAGGATCGCTTCTTCGAGACTATCGAGCACGGCATGGCCATCCTTGAGGCGGAACTGGCCGCCAGCAGCGCAAAAATCTTCAACGGCGCGACGGCCTTCAAGTTGCACGACACCTTCGGCTTCCCGCTTGATCTAACCCAAGACGTCTGCCGCGAGCACGGTGTCGCCGTCGACGAAGCCGGTTTCGACGCGGCCATGGCGCACCAGCAGGAGCAGTCGCGCGCCGCCGGCAAGTTCAAGATGGCGACCGCGCTGGAATACTCCGGCCAGCCGACCACCTTCCACGGCTACGAGAAGTTGGCCGTCGAGGGTGCCAGAATTACTGCACTCTATGTAGATGGCAGCCCTGTGCAGGAAATACAAACTGGCCAGCACGGCGTTGTGGTACTGGACAACACGCCCTTCTACGCCGAGTCCGGCGGTCAGGTTGGCGACAGCGGCCTGATCGAAGCGGGTACTGCCCACTTCGCCGTAGCCGACACGCAGAAGATCCAGGCCGATGTATTCGGTCATCATGGCGAACTGCAAGCCGGCACCCTCAAGGTCGGCGACACGATCAGCGCGCAGGTCGATGATGTCCGCCGCGCCCGCACCCAGCGCAATCACTCGGTTACCCACCTGATGCACAAGGCCCTGCGTGAAGTGCTGGGCAACCATGTGCAGCAGAAGGGCTCGCTGGTCGATCCGGACAAGACCCGTTTCGACTTCGCCCACAACGCCCCGCTTTCGGCTGACGAAATCCGCACGGTTGAGGCACTGGTCAATGCCGAGATACTGGCCAATGCGGCTACCCAATCCCGCGTTCTGCCCATCGACGAGGCGCAGAAGCTGGGTGCCATGATGCTGTTCGGCGAGAAGTACGGCGACGAGGTGCGGGTGCTCGACATCGGCAGTTCTCGCGAACTGTGCGGTGGCACCCACGTCGCCCGCACCGGTGATATCGGCCTGTTCAAGATCGTCGTCGAAGGCGGGGTTGCAGCAGGGGTGCGCCGGATCGAGGCGGTTACGGGCGACAACGCCTTGACCCTGGTTCAGGACCAGGACGCCTTGTTAAGCCAGGCCGCCAATGCCTTCAAGGTTCCCGTTGCCGAATTGCCGGGCAAGATTCAGCACATCATGGACAACGTGAAGTCGCTGGAAAAGGAACTGGCCCGCCTCAAATCCAAGCTGGCCTCGTCACAGGGCAATGACCTGGCAGACCATGCAGTTGACGTCAAAGGCGTTAGAATGCTTGCAGCCAGGGTTGACAATGCCGACGCAAAATCGCTGCGTGAACTCGCCGACAAGCTACGCGACAAACTGAAATCCTGCGCATTGGTGCTTGGCAGCGCGGTCGACGGCAAGGTTGCGCTCATCGCTGCTGTAACCCCGGACCTGACCGGCAAGATCAAGGCTGGCGAATTGATCAACCATGTCGCCACCCAGGTCGGCGGCAAAGGCGGCGGACGACCGGATATGGCGCAGGCGGGAGGCAGTCAGCCCGAAAAACTGGATGCTGCACTTGCCTCCGTCGCAGACTGGATCGGTTCAAAACTGAGTTGAAGATAAGGGCACAGGGACATGTTGAGCTTTTTCAAGAAGAAAAAAGATGACGAAGGGGTCCTGAGCAACCTCAAAACCGTCACGCGCTGGGTACAGGATCTTCCTGCCGGGGATATCTACAGCGCACAGGAACAGGTCGTGAAAAACCTGATCCAGTTCAACCACGCAGAATCGAATTTTTCCAAGGACCGGCTTCAGGTGCTGATGCACCTGGACGAGTCGACCCAGGACATGCAGTCGTCGCTGTGCACGCAATACATGCGCAATGCACGGATGTCCAAGACCATCGAGTCCCGCTTGTGGGTCGCCATTCATGCCTTCTACTGGGAAATCACCCGCAGCTATCACGGCTTTCTGATGGACTTTGTCGCCAATCCAGGCGGCAGCAAGATCCAGTCCTTCATCCCTCTCATCACGGCCCGCGCCATCCGCGGCTTCGCCGACATCATCAAGTGGCGTTATTTCCGCTATGAACCGGTGGATGAGAAACTCTGGCTCAGGTTACACAACCTCTACCGCATCGCCGAATTCGACAATTTCAGCAATACGGCGGTGACCGTATACAGTTCCGACAGCTATCAACGGACACCTGCTCACGAATACGGCCAGGCCCTGTTGCTTTCGCTGTTCGGCAACGGCAGCCTGATACCCAAAGAAATCCAGTTGGTCGATCAATGGCTGGACAACTGGTCCGACATGATCAAGATCGATACCCTTTACAATCCGAACGTCCACACGTTCTACGTCGACACCAGCAAAGGCCACGGCCTGAGACGATGCCGGAACCAGATATCCGATCCCACCTTGCGCTTCATCTCGACGACAGATCTGCTGAAGCATCTCAATGGCGTGGTCGACGCGCTCAAATCCGGCACCCCTCCCGCCTCGCTCGGTCTCAGCGAAGAGTTCCGGCTACCGGAAGGGTACAGCCTGATCAGCCAGGTCGAGAAGGAATGGAGCCCGCTCGAAGATCGCGACCGTCGCAGCAGCCCGCGTGTCCAGAAGCCAGGCCATTGGAAGGTCATCCACGACCTGGGCAATATCTGCAACGAATTTTCCAAGGCAGAAGCCCAGGCCCAGGGCAGCGGAACCCAACTCAGCCCCGAGGAAATTCTCGATATCAAGCTCTACGGCTTTGTCACCGAACGCACCAAGGACCGGCAACTCACATTGCAACGCGACTCCGCCTCCAAGCCCAAGAATGACTTGTGGGAGCAGACCGACATCAGCGAAACCGGCCTGGGATTTATTGTCAGTTCGCACAACAGCGAATGGATCAAAGTCGGCAAGCTGATAGCGCTGAGCCCGCGCGATGACAACGACTGGCAGTTGGGCGTCGTCACTCGTTTGGCACGTCAGGATGAAGGCGCACGACTGATCGGAATCAAACTTTTATCAGGCGAATTCCAGACCGTCACGCTGAGGATGGACGGCACCGATTCGGCCATGAGTTACATTGTCGATGACCCGGATCAGCTCACAGGCGGCCAGAACATCAAGGCCATCCTGCTGACCGAGAACGAAGCCAGCGAGCGACTGCTCATCGACGGTTCCAGTTATTCCAGAAACCGCCAATACCAGATTCGCTCGCCCTTCGGACCAAGCCGTGTAATTGAACTCGAATCGGTCGAAAACACAGGCGAATCGTGGCTCAAGGTAAGCTTCAAGGAGATTGCGGTTTAACCTCGGTAAACGCCGGGCATTTCGATTCGTCCACCGGCTTCGCCCATGCCGGCAAGGCCGCCTTGAACCGCGACAACTGCCCGGTATCGTTCATCTGACAACCGAGCCGGACAGTCCCGATGCCAGGCCTCGGGCCGTACTCGATCTTGTCCAGTCCCTTGCTTCTCAGACTGTTCCGGTATTGCCGGGCCTGACTTCCGGAAACGAACACCCCGACCGAAAACGCCTGTGCCATCGCACCCTGGTTGATGGGCAACACATCCTTCACCCCCGCCGCATGGATGGACTGCAGGACCTTGTCACGTTGCGTCGCTTCGTATTCGGGTGGCCAGAACACCCACCAGGCCAGTTTCTTGTCGAATCCATATGAACACTTATCCTCGTCGACCGAGCTGCCTTTCAGAAGCGCCTGCATATCCTGGAAATTGGCCTGGCTCATATTCTCGACCGACAGACAAATCTTGTTCTGCGCCGACGGAGGTTCCGCCACCTCAGGTTGTGCCGAAGCCTGCGGCAAGGTCGAGGCAGCAGGACGGTAGGCCTCCGGCTGCGACCAGAAATGAATTTTCTCCGCATTGATCTCGGTAAAACCTGGCTTGCGGTTGGCATCAATGTATTGCAGCCCGATACCGGCGCCCAAGACCAGTACATCAAGCACCGCCAAAAAAAGCGTTACGCGACCGGCACGCCCAAATCCCGTGCTACCCAAAGCAAGCCCTCCAATACCAGATATTCATTTATTTTCACGGTGCCCGGCAACGCGAACTCCGACAGGGAACCTGCCAGGATTTCCGCGTCGCCGCCGGTTATCACCGCAGTAACAGGCTGACCCGACTGCCCGGTCAGCCGCGCATGCATGGCCGCCACCGCCGCCGAAATCGCGGTCCAGATCCCTGTTTCCACCGCCGACCCCGTCGAACGGGGAAACGACTGCCTTATCCCGCTCAACGCTGTCACCTCAGCCGTGCCTTTTCCCAACGCATTGCGCATGAGCGACGCGCCCGGCAGGATCATACCGCCAAGAAATTCTCCATCGCCAGCCAATGCATCTACGGTCACGGCCGTCCCCGCGCTGACCACGACACACGGAGCATGACCACTCCGGCCACAGGCGATCAGGGCCGCATAGCGATCGGCGCCCAGCGTCTCCGGGCAATCATAACGGTTGATGATGCCATGCCCTGTGGCCGCCGGCTTCAACCAGAACACGTCAACACCGGCTTCATCAAACAACGCGGTCAAACGAGTCCTGATTTCATCGCCAGCCACACAACTGACACCCACCCAGCTTGGCGCCGTATCGGCCAATACCGTGCGCAAAGCCTCCGGCTCCGACACTGGGACAGCACCCCGACCTTGCCAGGCATTGGCATGCCAGAGTCCC
>JARLJM010000093.1 GCA_031291185.1 Parasulfuritortus sp.
CCGACCTGCCCCTGCACTGCCCCATGCCGGGGCATAGCACCTGGGACAGCCACCCCCGGGTATTTCTCGATGTCGAAGACACGGGAGAGGCCCTGTGTCCTTACTGCGGCACGCTGTACAAGCTGAAAGGCGGCGCCGGCCACCGTCATCACTGACGGTGAGGCTCAGAGGTCAGGCCGTACGGGAGTAGCGCGGCTTGTCCTCACCCTGCTGCTTCAGGTAGCTGTCGAAGCACATGGCGATGTTGCGCAGGAACAGCCGGCCCAGCTCGGTCACCGCTACATAACGATCATCCAGAGTCACCAAACCATCGGCCGCCAGCGGCTCCAGGTCGTTCAGGCCGTCAGCAAAGTAGGCGTCGAAATCGATCCCCCACTCGGATGAGAATGCGGCCTTGTCCAGTTCCAGATCGCACATGACCTTGGTGATCGCGTCACGCCGAATCTGGTCGTCGCGGGTCAGGCGCAGGCCGCGCTCGACCGGCAGATGGCCATCGCCGACCAGTTCCTGGTACTGCTTCACATTCTTTTCGTTCTGCACATAGCTGTCGGGCGTCTGGCTGATGCTGGACGCGCCGAAGGCATAGATGTCGCAGTCCTTGTGCGTGGTGTAACCCTGGAAATTGCGCCACAGGGTCTTGCTGTTCTGGGCCTTGACGATCTCGTCGTCCGGCTTGGCGAAATGGTCCAGGCCGATGTTCACATAGCCGGCCGCGCCCAGCTTGTCATTGATCAGCTGCTGCAGTTCCAGACGGGTGGCGAAGTCGGGCAGATCCTTTTCCTTGATCAGTTTCTGGTGCTTCTTCATCCAGGGCACGTGGGCATAGGAGAACACGGCCAGCCGATCCGGCGACCAGGCGATGACTTTTTCCAGGGTACGCGCAAAGCTGTCCAGCGTCTGGTGCGGCAGGCCGACGATCAGATCCATGTTGATGCTGCTGAAACCCAGTTCGCGCGCCCAGCCGTAGACTTCCTTGATCAGACCTTCGGGCTGGACCCGGTTGACCGCCTTCTGCACCTTGTCATCCAGATCCTGGACGCCGATGGACAAACGATTGAAACCGGTTTCCCGCAACGCCGCCAGGTGTTCGCGAGTCAGCTCGCGCGGATCGACCTCGCAGCCCATCTCGGCCTCTTCGGCAATGGTGAAGTGGCCACGAATCATCCCCATCAGGCGGCGAATGTCCTGCGGCCGCAGATAGGTCGGCGTACCGCCACCGAAATGCAGTTGCTTCACCTGCCGCGTCTGATTGGTCAAGGCAGCGATCTCGGCCATCTCCTTGTCCAGATAATCGATGTAGTGATAGGCCTTCTTGTAATCGCCCGTAGCCACCATGTTGCAGCCGCAGTAGTAGCACAGCGTGTCGCAGAACGGGATATGAAAATACAGGGACAGGCCCCGGTCCGGGGTCTGAGAGGCCGTCAGTTCCGCCCGCCAGTCGGCCTCGGTGAACCCGGTATGAAAGTAGGGCGCAGTCGGGTAGGACGTGTAGCGAGGGCCGGGTTTGCTGTACTTCTCAAGCAGGGTGGTGAGTGCGGTCATAACGGGGTTTTCAACTGTGACTGAGGCGATTGTAGGCAGGCGGCTCCAGGCAAGGCAAGGTGAATACTTGTCTATTGTCAGCTTGATGCCGCGGCAAGCCTATTTCCTCTAGCATCTATATCTAAAGTTAGTATTTTCTATTACTTTCTCTAGACATAATCCAAAAATATGGCATAATGGAATCTACCTCCCTGACCGCCGCAACGGCGGTTTTCGATACGGCACTGGTTTACCAGTGCCGTTTTTTTTGGGCCGCTCACGGTGGTGTTTGCCATCCAAACTCCGGATAATGCGCCCCGTTGATTCTTGGGAGTACCCGTGTGTCCACCATCCCCGCTGAAATATTCAAGGCTTATGACATCCGCGGCATTGTCGGTCGCACCCTGACCGCGGAGATCGTCGAGCAGATCGGCCGGGCACTTGGCTCCGAAACACTCGCCCGCAAACAGAAGGAAATCGCCATCGGTCGTGACGGCCGGCTCTCCGGGCCGGAGCTATCCTCCGCCCTGGCGCGCGGCATCCAGTCCACCGGCGTGAACGTGGTCGACGTCGGTCTGGTCGCCACCCCGATGACCTATTTTGCGGCGCATCATCTAGGCACCAACTGCGCCGTCATGGTCACCGGTTCGCACAATCCGCCCGACTACAACGGCCTGAAGATGGTCCTGGACGGCGAGACGCTGTCCGGCGAAACCATACAAGCCTTGCGCCAGCGCATAGAAACCGGCGATCTGGCCAGCGGCGCGGGTGCCTACCGGCGATACGACATCGCCCCGGACTATATCGCCCGCATCGTCGGCGACGTGAAACTGGCCCGCCCGATGAAGATCATCGTCGATGCCGGCAACGGCGTCGCCGGCGCCTATGCGCCAGCCCTGTTCCGGGCCATGGGCTGCCAGGTCGAGGAAATGTTCTGCGAAGTCGACGGCAACTTTCCCAATCACCACCCGGATCCGTCCGAACCCAAGAATCTGGCCGACCTGATCGCGCGCCTGAAGGTGAGCGACGCCGAGATCGGCCTGGCCTTCGACGGCGACGGCGACCGACTGGGGGTGGTAACCAAGAACGGCCGCATCATCTTCCCGGACCGTCAGTTGATGATCTTTGCCGCCGATGTGCTGTCCCGCAATCCCGGCGCGCTGATCATCTTCGACGTCAAATCGACCCGCAACCTTTACCAGTGGATACGCGATCACGGCGGCGAGCCCATGCTCTGGAAGACCGGCCATTCGCTGGTCAAGGCGCAAATGAAGGCCACCGGCGCGCTGCTCGCCGGCGAGATGAGCGGCCATGTGTTCTTCAAGGAACGCTGGTATGGCTTCGACGATGGCCTTTATACCGGTGCCCGGTTGCTCGAATACCTGTCGAAACAGCCGGACATCGACGCCACCCTGCATGGTCTGCCGGACAGCGTGAATACCCCCGAGCTGCATATCAAGATGCAGGAAGGCGAGCCGCACCGGCTGATCGCCCAGATCCGGGACAGCGCCAGATTCGAGGGCGCTCTGGAGGTCATCACCCTGGACGGACTGCGTGTGGAATACAAGGATGGCTTCGGCCTGATGCGGCCGTCCAACACCACGCCGGTGATCGTGCTGCGCTTCGAAGCCGACGACGCTAAAGCACTGGCCCGAATCCAGGATGATTTCCGCCGGGTCCTGCTGGCTGCCGCGCCTCACGCCAATCTGCCGTTCTGAACGTGAACAACTGGGTCTACAGCGCAAATCAGTGGCTTGAGGTCGAGCAAGGCGGACTGGCCGACGCCATCGCCCTCCCGGACAGTTTTGTCTGGCTGGAACTGAACGGAATCGATCAGACGTTCCTGAAAAAGCTCGGCGACCTGCTGGATCTGCACGAACTGGCCTTGGAAGACGCCATTGCGGCACGTCAACGACCCAAGATAGAGGAATATCCGAACGGCGGTCTGTTCATGGTCATGCGCACCGCCACGGAATGGAACAACAACGTGGACTATGGCGAGACCCACGTTTTCCTGGGCCATCGCTACATCGTCATCATCCGGCACGGCCCCGGTTCGGGCTACGCACATGCGCTTGAAAGACTCAAGAGCGGACGCTTCACCCCCTCGTCGGGTACTGCCCTGTATGTAGTCCTGGATCAGATCGTCGATGCCTATCGGCCGGTCACCGAACGGCTGGAGGAGCGCTACGACGGTTATGAAGCCGCCCTGCTGGAAACCCACGTCGCCGAGCAGAATCTGACCCGGCTTTACAGCCTGAAGCGGCAAACCCTGCTCCTCGCACAAATACTCGAACCGATGGCCGACATGGTGCAGGACCTGGTGCGCATGCACCCCGAGATCGTCGAGAAGGGCCTCAAGGTCTACTATCGCGACGTGCAGGACCACCTGACCCGGCTCAATCGGGATCTCGAACAGATTAGGGAAATGCTGACCGACGCCATGCACGTCAGCCTGGCTTCGATTTCGCTGCGACAGAACGAATCGGTGCAGAAACTGGCTGGCTGGGGCGCCATCCTGGCCGTCCCGACCCTGGTATTCAGCCTGTACGGCATGAATTTCAAGGTCATGCCTGAACTGAACTGGCCCTGGGCCTATCCAGCGGTTCTGGCCCTGACCCTGACCGCCTGTTTCGGACTCTACCTCCACCTCAAGAAGCGAGGCTGGATTTGAGGCGGACGGGCTGTGCGCCGTATCATCTCGACTTTATGCATCAGGACACGCCATGACCCCCCTCGTCGGTCTCATCATGGGCAGCGTCAGCGACTGGGATACCCTGCGCCAGGCTGCCACATTGCTCGAACAATTCGGCATCCCGTTCGAAAAGCGTGTGGTCTCCGCCCACCGCACCCCGGATCTGCTGTTCGAGTACGCCGATAGCGCCGCAGACCGTGGCCTGAAGTGCATCATCGCCGGCGCCGGCGGGGCCGCCCACCTGCCCGGAATGGTCGCCGCCAAGACCCGTCTGCCGGTGCTCGGCGTGCCGGTCCAGTCCAAGGCGCTGAAGGGCATCGACTCGCTGCTCTCCATCGTTCAGATGCCCAAAGGCATCCCGGTCGCGACCTTTGCCATCGGCGAGGCCGGCGCCGCCAATGCCGCCCTGTTCGCCGCCGCCCTGCTGGCCAACGAATTCCCGGACATCCGCGAAAAACTGGTCGCCTTCCGCAAGGCGCAGACAGAGAGCGTGCTGGCCATGAGCCTGCCGGAGGTGAACACCTGATGCTGTTGCCCGGAGCCACCCTCGGCGTACTTGGCGGCGGCCAGCTCGGCCGCATGTTCACCCTGGCCGCCCGGGTAATGGGCTACAAGGTCGTGGTGCTCGATCCCGATCCGCAATCGCCGGCCGGCCAGGTCGCCGACATCCATCTCAAGGCCGGCTACACCGATGCCGCCGCGCTGCTGCACATGGCCAACCTGTGCCAGGCCGTCACCACCGAATTCGAGAACGTCCCGGCGCAAAGTCTGGAGATGCTGGCCAAAAACTGTTTTGTCGCACCGTCCCCCGACGCCGTTTCCGTGGCCCAGGACCGCCTGCTTGAAAAGACCCGCGCCCAGGAATTCGGCTGCGATACCGCACCGTTCGCCAACATCGAGGACGAAGGCTACATCGTTGCCGCCTGGACCCGGATCGACGGCCCGGCCCTGCTCAAGACCCGCCGCCTCGGTTATGACGGCAAAGGCCAGGTCCGGATCGACGGCCTGGACGATCTTGTCGCCGCCTACGACCATCTCGGCCGGGTGCCCTGTTTGCTGGAAGGCCGACTGGAACTGAGCCAGGAAATCTCCGTGGTGCTGGCCCGCAATGCCCAGGGTGAGATCGCCTTCTTCCCGATCGCGGAGAACCGACATCGTAACGGCATCCTAGATATCAGCATCGTCCCTGCCCGCGTCTCCGAAGAAATGGCGGTAAAGGCGCGCGACATGGCCGCCCACCTCGCCGAAGGACTGGATTATGTCGGTGTGCTGGCGGTCGAATTCTTCATCCTGGCCGATGGCCGCGTGGTGTTCAACGAAATGGCGCCGCGCCCCCACAACAGCGGCCATTACACGCTCGATGCCTGCGCCACCGACCAGTTCCAGCAACAGGTCCGCGCGCTGGCCAGCCTCCCGCTTGGCGACCCGCGCCTGCTCTCGCCCGTGGTCATGGTCAACATTCTGGGTGACATCTGGCGCCCGGAGCCGGCCTGGGACAAATTGCTGGCGCACCCAGGCGTGCAACTGCATCTCTACGGCAAGACCGAGGCACGGCCCGGCCGCAAGATGGGACACTACAACTGTCTGGCCGCCACGACCGACGCGGCGCTGACCCTGGCAGAGACCACGCGGAGCGAGCTTGGCATCACCGATTGAGCCCGGCACAAACCTCCGCTTGCGGTCCCAACCATTTGATCTATAAAATGAAATAACAGATTGTTCGATTCGGAACCGGTACTAGCATCATTAAACGGAAAAAATGCCGCCCGGTTTCAAGCAAAATTAAGGAGTTCATCATGGCCATCAATTCCGTTCCAGACCCGAGCGCCGCCATCTCCGCCTACTCGGCGCAGCAGCATCAAACGACCGTGGCCCGGCCCGCCAACCGGGATTCCAGCAGCCAGCCGGCGGCAAGCACGCAAGCCGCCGATGCCGCCAAGAAGGCCAAGGGCGAGCAGGTTACCTTCACCAACGAAGCGCTGCGTCTGAGTGCCCAGAACACTCAGCACAACCAGGCCAACAACACGGTAAATCAGGCCACTGCTCCGCAAAACGCAAATACCTATCCGCCGCAGAGCAATAGCCAGGAACAGGCCTATCAGGTGTCGGGCGCGCAATCCATGACACAGGCGATCAACACCTACCACAACACCTTCAAGCTCTGACCGAGGTCAACCGCAAGGCACAGACATGGACATCAGCGTAAGCGCCACGGCATCCGCTTCTTACCTTTCCCCGCAGGCTTTCAGCCAGCCGGGCAGGTCGGGTGTCAGCGCCAATACGACTGGACAACCCACCAGTACCCAGACCGGTTCAACGGGACCAATCGGCACGAATGCTGGCAATTCCACCGCCAGCCAGACCACCGCATCGCCCGACAAACAACTCCAGCAAGCGCGCAAACAGAACCCCACTGCGGAAGTCACTGCCCATCCCGGCTATACTTTTGAAGTTGACCAGCAGAACCACAAGATCATGAAGGTCAGCGATGCCAAGGGTGTTCTGATCTATCAGGTCCCGTCTAAAGGCCAGTTGGCGCTGGTCGAAGCCCAGGACAGCGCACAGAAAAGTATCAAGCTAACCGCCTGACTGTTTTCCGTCAGTCCCGGTGATTCCTTCCAGCCTCAACACCATAGTTTTACCCTTTTCATCGCGCGTGCTGATGCGCACCGGCAAGCCTGATTTCGCCAGGTCGAGCCAGACATCCAGCGTACCCTCGCCTACCCGCGTCCCCTGCACATGCAGGGCATCGAGTTTTCGATCCGGAAGGCTGACGGGTTCCAGGCCGATGACGTGAAAATTGTAGTCGCGCAAGTTTCGGCCATTGGTGACCCACAATACGAAATCCGGCTCGTCCACGCGCAGGGTCAGGGCCAGCTGGAACGGAAAGCTCAACAGATCCTGCGCCTGGGGTTTCAGCGGCTGGGCAGGCCGATCCCCGGCCAGAGCGAGCACCTTGTGGGACCAGTCGAACCGCCCGGCGTCCTGCTGCTTGCCGCTACGCTCCAGCCAGTACTGCTCCGGCTGCAAGCCGCCTTCATTTACCCGGCCCTGGCTGACCTGAACTATCTGCCCTTTTACAAACAACGATGTCAAACCGGTCGCGTGCACGGTGCTGACCATGGAGTATCTGCCCTGGCTGCTGTGCCAAATGTAGCTGGCGCGGCCCGCGACAAAACCATTATCGCCATCGCCCAGTTGCACGGCATAGTTGATGACCAGATCAGTGGGCAGGTCACGCTGCACGGGACGGATGGCTGGAGCCAGCGGTGCTGCAGGCACAGGCTCCGGCACGACCGGCGGCGGGGCTGGCGGGGCCGGGGGCGGCAACTCAGGCGGTAGCTTGTCCGGTTCGGGGGATGGCTCGGGTACGGGTAGCGGGGCTGGCTGCGCAACCGGCCTGGGTTGGGGAGCAGGCTTGCGGGGCCGGGGCCGGGGCCGGGGCCGGGGTGGTGCTGCCAGAGGTTTGGCCATGGCCGGGACCAGTTGGGCCTCGATCGGAATATCCAGTTGCTCCGATGGCATCGACCAGAATCTCCCGGCCGACCCAACGATCAGGAAATGCAGCAAAAGCGAAACCGCCAGAGCCCAGAACAGCGTCCGATTCGGGGCGCGGCGCATGGCCCATCACCGCGCGTCGGGCTGGGGCGAAATCAAGGCGGCGATTTGCCGGGACACATCGAACACCGTCACGCTGCCATCTGCGCGGATCATCAACCGCCCCTCGGCCAGCCAGCGTACCGCCTGGGTGTAAATGCGGTGTTCCTGTTCCAGCACCCGCGCCGACAGGCTGGCTTCCGTGTCGTCGTCCAGCACTGGCACGGCCGCCTGGATGATGATGGGCCCCACATCGACCTCGGGGGTCACGAAATGCACCGTGCAGCCGTGCACCTTGACCCCTGCCTCCAGCGCCCGACGATGGGTATGCAGCCCGGGAAAGGAAGGCAGGAGGGCAGGATGAATATTGATGATGCGGCCCTGGTAACGGCGCACGAAGCCATCGGTCAGCACCCGCATGAAACCGGCCAGGATGACCACGTCGGGCGCATGCCGGTCGATCTCGGCCGCCAGCGCGGCGTCGAACTGTTCTCGATCCGGGAACTGCCGGTGATCGATGACCACGGCCTTGATCCCCAACTGGCGGGCGACCTCCAGGCCATAGGCTTCGGGCTTGTTGCTGATGACGGCGGCGAATTCAACCGGCAGGCCCGCCTTCAGCAGCGCCTCCATGTTGGAACCGCGGCCCGAGATGAGGACGACGGCCTTCATCAGCGAATGAGGGTCTGGTGCTCGTCGTCCTGCCGCGCGGCGATCTCGCCCAGGCGATAAACCGTTTCGCCCTGAGCGGCGAGGAAGCTGAGCGCGGCATCGGCGTCGGCGCGATCAACCACCACCACCATGCCGATACCGCAATTGAAGGTACGGTACATCTCGCGCTCGGCCACGCCGCCCTTGTCCATCAGCCACTGGAACACCGGCGGCAGGGTCCAGGCCGACTTGTCGATCATGGCCACGGTATTGGCCGGCAATACGCGCGGGATATTCTCCAGCAGGCCGCCACCAGTGATGTGGGCCATCCCCTTGACCGTCAGCTGTTTCATCAGGGCCAGCAACGGCTTGACGTAGATCCGGGTCGGCTCCAGTAACACATGACCGAGCGGACGGCCATGGAAGTCGGCGGCCAGATCGGCCTTGCTGACCTCTACGATCTTGCGGACCAGCGAATAGCCGTTGGAATGGGGACCGCTGGAGGCCAGGCCCAGAATGACATCGCCGGGCTTGATGTCGGCCCCCGAGATCAGCTTCGACTTCTCGGCCACGCCGACCGCAAAGCCGGCCAGATCGTATTCGCCGGCCGGGTACATGCCGGGCATCTCCGCCGTCTCGCCGCCGATCAGGGCGCAGCCAGCCAGTTCGCAGCCGGTGGCGATGCCGGACACGACGGCCTCGCCGGTATCCACGTCGAGCTTGCCGCAGGCAAAGTAATCGAGGAAGAACAACGGCTCGGCGCCCTGGACCAAGATGTCGTTGACGCTCATGGCGACCAGATCCTGGCCGATGGTGTCGTGCTTGTTCAATTCGAAGGCCAGCTTGAGCTTGGTCCCGACGCCATCGGTGCCGGAGACGAGCACCGGTTCCCTGTAGTGCTTCGGCAACTCCATCAGGGCGCCGAAACCGCCGATTCCGCCCAGCACTTCGGGCCGCAGGGTGCGGCGGGCGTGGGGCTTGATGCGTTCGACCAGGGCATCGCCGGCGTCGATGTCGACACCCGCGTCTCGATAGGAAAGTCCGGTTTGGCTGTTCACGGCGGTCTGGATGGTTAATTGATCAAGGATGGTATTCTATCCGAATGGACCTCAATCCCGCCTCCAACCGATCGTTACTCTATCTGCTGCTCGTCGTGGGCAGCCTCTGGCTGCTCTATCGACTCGCGCCTATCCTCTCGCCCTTCCTGGTCGCGGCCGGGCTGGCCTATCTGTGCGATCCGCTGGTCGACAGCCTGGAACGACGCAAGCTGTCGCGTACCCTGGGCACGGTACTGGTGCTGTTCGGACTGCTGTTCCTGATGGTGGCGCTGGCGCTGATCCTCACCCCCCTGCTCCAGTCCCAGACCCAGATGCTGATGGCCCAGATTCCGCATCTGCTGGAATGGGGTCAGGCCACACTGCTGCCTTGGCTGCAGACGACCTTCGGCATGGATACGGCGAGCAGCCAGACCGAAATCATCGCCTGGCTCAAGGGCCATATCAGTGAACTCGGCAAGCTGACCGCCTATCTGCCAGCGGTGGGCAATCAGGGGCTCGCCCTGCTCGGCATCCTCGCCAACCTGGTGCTGATCCCGGTGGTGACCTTTTATCTGCTGCGCGACTGGGACCGGATGATGGCCGCGATTGCCGACCTAATTCCGGCCACGCTGAGACCCTCGGTCACCGGCATCGCACGGGAAATCGACGCGGTCCTGTCCGAATTCGTGCGCGGCCAGATTTCAGTCATCGTCACCATGGCACTGTTCTACAGTCTGGGGCTCTGGCTGGTAGGGCTGGATTACGCGCTGGCGGTCGGCATGATCGCCGGCATCCTGGTCTTCGTGCCCTATCTTGGCGTTACCGTCGGCGTGCTGCTGGGCACCGTTGCCAGCCTGGGCCAGCACGGCGACCTGGTGTCCCTGCTGCCGGTCTGGGCCGTGTTCGGCGCCGGCCAACTGCTGGAAGGCATGGTGATCACGCCCCGACTGGTCGGCGAGCGGGTCGGATTGCACCCGGTGGCGGTCATCTTCGC
Organism: Parasulfuritortus sp.; assembly: GCA_031291185.1. Lineage (GTDB taxonomy): Bacteria > Pseudomonadota > Gammaproteobacteria > Burkholderiales > Thiobacillaceae > Parasulfuritortus. Next base: position 10,496 of record JARLJM010000093.1, read on the forward strand.
CCTGATGGCCTTTGGCCAGCTGTTCGGATTCTTTGGCGTTTTATTGGCCATTCCGGCCTCGGCCGCGCTGCTCGTCGCCCTGCGCCACCTGAAGGCGCATCTGGACAGCGACTAATCCATCCTGCGGAATTCGCCTTCGATCACGCCGTCTTCCCGCTTTGGGCCAGTGTCTCGTTCTACCCCAGAGTCATGATCGGCATCATTGGCGGCCCGGTACTTCATCGTCGGAGTTGGCTGGGTCAGCGACCACAGCAACAGAATCAGGGCAATGCCATCGCTGATGAAGCCAGGAAAAATCAGCAACGCCCCGGCCAGAAAGCGCAAGCCGCTGCCTTTCAAGACGGCAAAGGGACTTTCCCCGCCCGCCATCACGCTGGCCATGCGCGGCATGAAGGCCAGCCGCTCGGCCGCGATCAGCGACGACCCGGCAAAGACCGAGGCCAGCAACAAAAGCAGCGTCCAAGCCCCGATCTGATGCCAGACTGTGATGATTCCCGCCAGTTCCAGCAGCGGGAAGGCCAACGCTATAATCGGCCACAAACCGGCCAGAAATCGAACCATGCAAACGCCTCCGGCGATACTCGTGCTTACCACTTTACCCGATCAGGATGCCGCCCGGACACTGGCCCGCCTGTTGGTGGAGGCGCGCCTGGCTGCATGCGTGAACGTCCTCGCGCCGTGCCAGTCGTTCTACCGCTGGCAGGGTGCGTTGAACGAAGATGGGGAGATTCCGGTCATTATCAAGACACGCGCCGACAACTATGGCCGGGTCGAGCGCTTCGTCAGGGAACATCATCCCTACGAACTGCCCGAACTGGTTGCGATCGACATAACACATGGCTTGCCCGAGTATCTGGCCTGGGTGGCCGCCGAGACGTTGGAGAATTCATGATCCGCTTTTTTTTATTTTCCCTGCTCATCCTGGCCTCGCCCATCCTGAAGGCAGCCGAAAGTGACCTGCTGGAGCCTGAACAGGCCTTCCGCTACACCGCGCACATGGTCGATGCGAAAACCATCGAGGCCCAGTTCCGGGTGGCCGATGGCTATTACCTCTACCGCGACAAGATCAAGTTCGCCGCCGACACGGTCAAACTGGGCAAGCCCGATTTCCCGCCCGGCAAGATCAAGCAGGACGACATCGTCGGCCGCGAGGAAATCTACCCGGGCGATTTCAAGGTCCGCATCCCGGTCGATGCCGCCAAAACCGGCCAGCACTTCACCCTGACCGCGAATTACCAGGGCTGTGCCGGGCAGTTCGGCATCTGCTTCCCGCCGATCGAAACCAAGCTTCAACTCGATGTACCGGCTGCGGCCAAAGCGGCGGCCACGCAGGCAAAACCCGAACCCACGAAACAGACTGAATCGCCGCTCAAACTTGAACCCATTCAGTCGACTCCATCGCCTGTAACGGTGGCGACCGCACCACAAGCCACGGAACCCCCGCCGGTCCAGGACACTTCGGACAGCGGCAAGATCACCCGCCTGCTCAAGGGCGGCAATTTCTGGCTGATCATCGCCGGCTTCTTCGGCGCCGGCCTGCTCCTGTCGCTCACCCCCTGCGTCTTCCCGATGATTCCCATCCTGTCCGGCATCATCGTCGGCCAGGGCCATCGGGTGACCAAGGGCCGCGGCTTCATGCTGTCGCTGGCCTATGTCCTCGGCATGGCAATCACCTATGCCCTGGCCGGCGTCGCGGCGGGCATGTCCGGCACCCTGATCTCCAACGCCCTGCAAAACCCCTGGGCCCTGGGTACCGGCGCCGCCATCTTCGTCGCCCTGGCCTTCTCCATGTTCGGCTTCTACGAACTGCAATTGCCCAGCTTCCTGCAAAGCCGCTTCACCGAGGCCAGCAACAAGCAACAGGGCGGCAAGCTGACCGGGGTGTTCATCATGGGCGCCTTGTCGGCACTGATCGTCGGCCCCTGCGTCGCCGCGCCGCTGGCCGGCGCGCTGCTCTACATCGGTCAGAGCGGCGACGTGGTGCTGGGCGGCATCGCGCTGTTCTCGCTGGCCCTGGGCATGGGCGTGCCGCTGCTGCTGGTCGGCCTGTCGGCCGGTGCCTTGCTGCCCCGCGCCGGCGGCTGGATGGAGGCGGTGAAAAAATTCTTCGGCGTACTCCTGCTCGGCGTGGCCGTCTGGCTGATCTCGCCGCTGATTCCCGACCTGATGCAGATGCTGGTCTGGGCTGCGCTGCTGATCATTTCGGGCGTCTACCTCCGCGCCATGGACCCGCTGGCCAGCGACGCCGGCGGCTGGCACCGGTTCTGGAAAGGCATCGGCATCATCACCCTGGTTGCCGGCGTTTCCCTACTGCTGGGCGCGCTGGGCGGCAGCCGCGACCCGCTGCAACCGCTGTCCATCTTCAAGGGCGGCACGGCTGCGGCGGCCCAGGCTGAACCCAAGCTAATCTTTCAGCGGATCAAGAGCGTGGCCGAACTGGACGCAGCCGTGAAGGCCGCCGCCGGCCGGCCGGCGATGCTGGATTTCTATGCCGACTGGTGCGTGTCGTGCAAGGAGTTCGAGCACAACACTTTCTCCGATCCCCGCGTTCAGGCCCGGCTCAAGGATGTAACGCTGCTCCAGGTCGACGTCACCGGCAACACCGACGACGACAAGGCCCTGCTCAAGCGCTTCAGCCTGTTCGGCCCGCCCGGCATCATCTTCTTCGACAAGTCGGGCAAGGAACAGGCATCCTCCCGCGTGGTCGGCTACGAGCCACCGGAGAAGTTCCTGGGCAGCCTGAGCAAGGCGTTGCCCTGATTTGAACGCCGCACTCGCCGTCAAACCATCCAGATCCCTGGTCACCGCCGCCGGCAAGGCCATCGGCGACTACAGGATGATCCGCGATGGTGACCGCGTCCTGCTCGGCCTGTCCGGCGGCAAGGACAGCCTGTCGCTGCTGCACGTCCTGCTCCATCTGCAACAAAAGGCGCCGGTGAAGTTCGAACTGGCCGCCTGTACCGTCGACCCGCAGTCACCCGAGTTCGATCCCTCGCCGCTGAAGGCCTACATGGCCGAACTGGGCGTACCGTACTTCTACGAGAGCCAGCCCATCGTCGAGCAGGCCGAGGCCAACCTGCGCGGCGACTCCTTCTGCGCTTATTGCTCCCGGATGCGGCGCGGCATCCTGTACCGGGTAGCGCGCGAGCAAGGCTGCACTGTGCTGGCCCTGGCCCAGCATCTGGACGATCTGGCCGAGACCTTCATGATGTCCGCCTTCTTCGGCGGCAAGCTGCGCACCATGCAGGCCCATTACCTGATCGACGCAGGCGACCTGCGCGTGATTCGGCCCCTGATCTATGCCCGCGAACGGCAAACCCGCGACTTCGCCGCGAATGCGCAACTCCCCGTCATCAGCGAAAACTGCCCGGCCTGCTTCGCCAAGCCCATGCAGCGCTACCAGATGAAATTGCTGCTGGCCGAACAGGAAAAACAGCATTCCAGCCTGTTTGCCAACCTGCTCACCGCCATGCGCCCAATCATGGGCGAGGCACCGGCGTAATTGCCATCCCCCTGATTTGCTGACATAATCGCGCGCTTTCTCCGGTCGTTCCGACTGGAATCCCTTGCCCCACCGCCCGTTCGGGGGGCTTCAACCCAAAAGGAGTGTCAATGCGACATTACGAGATCGTTTTCATCGTCCATCCGGACCAGAGCGAACAAGTGCCCGCCATGATCGAGCGCTATCGCACCCTGATCACCGGCAACGGCGGTCATGTCCACCGCCTGGAAGACTGGGGCCGCCGTCAGCTGGCCTACATCATCCAGAAGGTCCACAAGGCCCACTACATCCTGATGAACATCGAGTGCGACCAGGCCACCATGGACGAACTGGAGCACGGCTTCCGCTTCAACGACGCCATCCTGCGCCACCTGACCATCAAGCGCGACGAAGCCGTCACCACGCCTTCGCCGATGATGAAGGAAGAGAAGGCCCGCAACCTGCTGGTCCCGCAGACGCAAGCCGAAGCCGCACCGGCCGAAGCTGCTGCAGCCTGAGCTTGGAGCGCAACCGGGTCGAGATCGAGGGCCTCATCGTCACCAGCGATGGCCTGCGTCACACCCCCGGCGGCCTGCCCAGCCTGCAATTGAGACTGAGGCATAGCTCCGAGCAGACCGAGGCAAACCGGCCGCGCCGGGTGGAATGTGAACTGGAGGCTCTGGCCTTCGGCAAGCCCGCCCAGGCACTCGCCAATGTCCCGGCGGGAACGCAGATCAGGCTGATCGGCTTTCTGGAACGCAAAGGCGCCCGCGACCCGTGGCCCATAGTGCATGTAACCGAATACGAATTGATTTAAGGAGCAACAAATGGCTTTCTTTCGTCGCAAACCGATGGACAAGAACCGCAAGCCCGCAGGCAACGCCCTGTTCCGGCGCAAGAAGTTCTGCCGCTTCACAGCTGAAAAGGTCAAGGAAATCGACTACAAGGACATCGACGTCCTGAAGGATTTCGTCAGCGAAAACGGCAAGATCATCCCCAGCCGCATCACCGGCACCAAGGCCCACTACCAGCGTCAGCTCGGCGTCGCCATCAAGCGCGCCCGCTTCCTGGCCCTGCTGCATTACACCGACCTGCACGAATAAGGAGACGACCATGGAAATCATTCTGATGGACAAGGTTGCCAACCTGGGCAACCTCGGCGACGTGGTCAGGGTCAAGGACGGCTTCGCCCGCAACTACCTGATCCCCCAAGGCATGGCCAAGCGCGCCACCCCCGCCAACCGCGCCGCCTTCGAAGAGAAGAAGGCCGACCTGGAACGCATCGCCGGTGAAAAACTGGCCGCCGCCCAGGTTCGCGCCGGCAAGCTGGAAGGCTTCGCCCTCACCGTCGCCCAGAAGGCCGGCGTCGATGGCCGCCTGTTCGGCTCCGTGGGCAACGTCGACATCGCCGACGCCCTCAACGCCCAGGGCTTCGAAGTCAGCAAGGCTGAAGTGCGTCTGCCCGAAGGCCCGTTCAAGGCCATCGGCGAGTACGAGGTCGTTCTCGGCCTGCACACCGACGTCATCGCCAACATCAAGGTTACGATCGTCGCCGAGCAGTAATACCGAGGGTCGTTCCCGCGAAGGCGGGAACCCAGTTCGAACAGGCTGGATGCCCGCCTTCGCGGGCATGACAAAACAGGACAAAGGCCGCTCAGCGGCCTTTGTCGTTTCCGGGCTAAAATGCGCCTCCTATGTCAGACCGTTACGACTCCGAACTCGCCGCCATCAAGCTGCCGCCCCACTCGGTCGAGGCCGAGCAATCCGTGCTGGGTGGACTCATGCTCGAAAACAACGCGATGGATCGGGTGGCCGACGTCATCAACGAGCGCGACTTCTACCGGGCCGACCACCGCGCGATCTGGCGCCAGATCGCCGTCCTGATCAACGACAACAAACCGGCCGACGTCATCACCGTGGCCGAGTCGCTCGACTCGCACAACCTGCTGGAAAACATCGGCGGCCTGACCTACCTGGCCTCGCTGGCCCAGAACACCCCTTCCGCCGCCAACATCCGGCGTTACGCCGAAATCGTCCGGGAACGCGCCGTGCTGCGCCACCTGGCCGAGGTTGGTTCCGAAATTTCAGAATCCGCCTACAACCCGGAAGGCCGCAGCGCCAGCGACATCCTCGACGCCGCCGAAGCCAAGGTATTCGAAATCAAGGAAGCCGGGGCCAAGAGCACGCAGGGCTTCCAGCCGCTGCAACCCTTGCTGGTGCAAGTCGTCAACCGTATCGACGAACTTTACAGCCGCGACAACCCGAGCGACGTCACCGGTCTGGCCACCGGCTTCGTCGACCTCGACAGCAAGACCTCCGGCCTGCAGCCCGGCGACCTGATCATCGTGGCCGGCAGACCGAGTATGGGGAAAACGGCCTTCAGCCTGAACATCGCCGAAAACATCGCTCTCGACTCGTCCATGCCGGTCGCCGTGTTCAGTATGGAAATGGGCGCGGCCCAGCTGGTGATGCGGATGCTCGGCTCCATCGGTCGGCTCGACCAGCACAAGCTGCGCACCGGCCGGATCGCAGAGGACGACTGGCACAAGCTGACCAGCGCCCTGGGCCGGCTCAACGAAGCCCCGGTGTTCATCGACGAAACCCCCGGCCTCACCGCCATGGAGGTCCGTGCCCGCGCCCGCCGGCTGGCCCGGCAGAACGACAACAAGCTGGGCCTGATCGTGATCGATTACCTCCAGCTCATGTCCGGCAACGGCAACGGCGAGAACCGGGCCACGGAAATCTCGGAAATCTCCCGGTCGCTCAAGGGTCTGGCCAAGGAACTACACGTCCCGATCATTGCCCTCTCGCAGCTCAACCGCTCGCTGGAACAACGGCCCAACAAGCGGCCGGTGATGTCCGACCTGCGTGAATCGGGCGCCATCGAGCAGGATGCCGACGTCATCCTGTTCATCTACCGGGACGAGGTCTACAACCCGGACAGCCCGGACAAGGGCACGGCCGAGATCATCATCGGCAAGCAGCGGAACGGCCCCATCGGTACGGTGCGACTTACCTTCCTCGGCGAATACACCAAGTTCGAGAGCTTTGCCTCTGGCGGC
>JARLJM010000094.1 GCA_031291185.1 Parasulfuritortus sp.
CGGCGTCCCTTATATGAGGCGCCCGGAGTCAAGAGGTTTTTGAGGGCTGGATGGTCTAATTGAGGGCGGCCCGAGGCCGCTCTCTGCTTTTGCGTCCTGGGCAAGCTAATCCCTTGGTGGGATTGAACTTCGACCATCCCTTGGAGCCGACCTGCACACCGGCACCGCCGCGCTTTGGGGTGAGGTCAAGGAGGCTCCGACCGAGGGCTCCCGCTTCGGGGATACGGTTGGATGCCTTGACCTCACCCCAAAGCGCGGCGTCGGCTGGATGCAGGCGGGTCGAAGGGCGCAAGAAACAGTTCGGCGCCGGAGCAACCGGGCCGGTGGATTTTGTACGTTTCATCAACAGACGGCGGTCAGGGTCGCTGTCGCACGTCGGGATGGGGCCTCGCTTTGGTGGGGAGGACCAAGCCCCCCCAATAACCTTATATCCGGTCGGCGCTTATTGGCCGGACCATAATCCTGCATACACCAGGGTCGCGAGGCCCGGGATGGACTGGACCAATCTGCCTGTCGGGCTTTCACCCAGGGACGCCTGCGGTCACAAGTCCCATCCCGGACGAGGCGAACGGTCGAAGACGGCCGCCCGCTTTGGTTTTACGCGCGCTTCAACACGGCTCCTTCAGGCACGACACCAGTCTCGAGATAGCGCCAGAGGGCGACTGCCAGCTTGCGCGCCAGGGCGACGATGGCAATGCGCCTCACCCGGCCTTTCTGGTCACCGACGCGCTGCTTGAACCACTGGGTCAGCGCACTGTCGGGCTGGTGCTGCAGCCAAAGCCAAGACAACTCGACCATGGCCTTGCGGGCTCGTCCGTTGCCGGCCTTGCTGATCCCCTGATCGCGAGCCATGTCACCGCTCTGGAAAGGACTCGAGGCGGCGCCAAGATACTGCCCGACGGCGCGTCGATTGCGGAAGTGCCGGTAATAGACTTCGCTTCCCAGCACGGTGCTGAAATGAATGCCGATGCCCTTGAGCCGATAGAGCTGTTTGATCTTCGCCCCCATGTCGATCGGCATCGCCGACGATGTAACCGCCGATGTGATGACAGCACTGCGGGTCACGGTCTTCTTCGGCGGAGCGATGCGAGCCTTCATTTCGGCTGCGATCTGGGCAATGTCTCGGGTGACTGTGGTCAGGCGGCGGCACTCACGTTCGATTTCGGCCCGCAGATTGGGCAGGATTCGTAGCGCCGCCAAACGTTCCGGCCAGTCAGACGCCGCGGGATCAAAATCGCGGATGCCCTGCGCGAAGAGCAATCCTTTGATACGATTCCGGTGGCCCGTCCGCTCCTTGTCCAAACGCTCGTATTCCCGGTGCGGCCGCTTGGCATCCTCCTCTTCTTCGCTCGGAACCCGCACAATCCGGCAGGCATCGGCTTCGCCCCGCAGCAGTCGAGCCAGCACCCGCACCAGCATCTCCACATCCAGACCATCCGATTTCGCGCGACGCGCCCGGCGATCGACGGCAACGCTCGCCGGCTCGATCTCATAAACGTCGTAGTCCTCCTGCTTCAGCGCACGGTACAGCCAATGGCCATCCCGCCCCGCCTCAAAACACACATGAACCTTGACCGTTTGCCCGCACCGCTTCTCCGCTTCCCCGCGGATGCCGGCCAAGCGCTCCAACAGAGCACACAAGTCGCCGCCCGGAACCTGGTGCCGGCTGATCGGCCACTTCCAGGGTGTTCCCACCCCGACAAGCCATTTCGATTTACTCAGTTCCAACGCGACGAAAACGTGGGCACAATCGGTCTCGGCGACGGGCGCAATCGGCTGAATAAGCATGATCGATCCTTTCGTTGGGTTTTAGACGCTTCAACTCTAGATCGAAGCGTCCGTCGCCTCATAGGATCTGCCGGGCTCCGCTGCGAAGCAGCGGAAACTCTTGCTTTCGGCTCCGCCGAAACGCCGGCACTTAAGGCCGGCGCCACTGATTTTTTCACACGCTCTCTCGCCCAAATCCACTTGTCACGCGTAATTTAACTTTGCGTGAGGACTTCGGGATCGCCGCGTCCTTACCTTCATGCCATCCACCCCGCTCACTTTCCGAGGATGCGATGGCGACCAGACGACATTTCCTGCTCACCGGTTCCGCAGCCGTCACGGCGCTGGCCGGCGGCCTGTTCCCCCGGTTCTCTTTTGGGGCCGCGACTGCGGCCGTAGCCGAGACCTTCGAGATAACCC
>JARLJM010000095.1 GCA_031291185.1 Parasulfuritortus sp.
GAAATGGCATGCTTGAAGATGGCTTGTACAGCTTGGTCGTTTCCTCGCAGCAATACCATATACTGGTCAAAGGACTCAATTCGGCCAACTAGTTTGATGCCGTTTACCAGAAAGATGGAGACGGTAGTGTGTTCTTTGCGCAAGGTGTTCAGGAATACGTCCTGAAGATTCTGTCGTTCGTTCATAATTCTTTGAGCTCTGTGATGCCGATGCGTATAACCAATGCTTAATCATAGCACAGTGGTTATGTTGGCCTTGAAAATCCGCTAAGGGCCGCTCATTTTATAAACAGCTTTGTTGTGATGATTGAAAGCGATGAAATATAAGGATTATTACAAGATTTTGGGGGTGCCTCGCGATGCGTCCTCAGCAGAGATCAAGAAGGCATATCGCCGTTTGGCGAGGAAATATCACCCGGATGTTTCAAAGGAAAAAAATGCCGAGGAACATTTCAAGGACGTAAATGAGGCCAATGAGGTCTTGGGTGATGCAGAGAAGCGGGCAGCATATGACCAGTTAGGGTCGTCTTTCCGAAGTGGCCAGGAGTTCAGGCCTCCTCCGGATTGGGGTGCTCGTTTTGGTCAGGGAGGATTCTCGCAAGGTGATTTTGGGGGCATGGATTTTTCGGATATGTTTTCCCAGATGTTTGGCATGGGGGCCGGAGGGCATGCCGGGCGCCAAGGCTTTGCGGGAGGCATGCGTGGGCGTGATGTCGAAGCGACGTTGCAGTTGTCTCTGGAAGAGGCATTTCATGGTGTAGAGAAGAGTGTGCAACTGGCCTCGTCTGGATATCCAGCAAAGACTGTGAAAGTGCGCGTTCCTCCCGGCGTCTTATCTGGCCGCCGGCTTCGCGTAAGGGGCAAGGGTGAAGCCTCCAGTCATGGCCAGGCAGGCGACTTGTTGTTGACGATAGAGATTGGTCTCCACCCGCTCTTCCGGCTGGAAGGTAAGGATATTTACCTGGATGTGCCCCTGCTACCTTGGGAAGCTGTTCTGGGTACGACCGTTACCGTGCCAGCCTTGAGTGGCAGTGTGCGGCTACGCATTCCGGCCGGGGCGAAGGCCGGCCAGAAAATGCGGCTGGCAGGCAAGGGGATGCCAGATGCCAGCGTGACCGGTGATTTGTATGTGGTGGTGCAGATTGTGCTGCCGTCAAAGGTAACTGATGAAGAACGGGCCTTATACGAGCAGCTGGCTAGCGTGAGCCGGTTTGATCCCCGCCCGAACTTCCCTAAAGAGTAGCTGAAGTTTGGGGTGGGCGGGGTAGGTAGGTGTGACTATTTGGTAGCGGGTGCTTCCTTGACGCCCGGAATGTCGATCTTGGCTTGGTCGCGCAGGCCGACCAGATAGTTGTGGAGATCTTCCTGCAATAGCTTGTTGCCGATTTTGTCTTTTAGTTGATCAAAAGGCGGGAATTCCAGCTTGCGGGTATTCTCCAACTGGATGATGTGCCAGCCAAACTGCGTTTTGATTGGTGCCTTGGTGATTTCACCTTTTTTCAGGCTGGTCATGGCGGCGGAATATTCGGGAACCAGATTGGCGGGGGCCATCCAGCCAAGCTCGCCGCCCTTGCTGGCCGATCCGGGATCCTTGGAGTATTTCTTGGCCAGGTCTTCGAACTTGGCGGGCTTCTTGCCTTCCAGTTTGCCTATGATTTCTTTGGCCAGCTTTTCGTCATCGACCAGGATATGCCGGGTGTCGTATTCGGTATCGCCCAGCTTGGACTTGAACTTGTCGTATTCGGCCTTGATCCGTTCGTCAGAAGGCGCATGATTTTTGGCATAGTTTTCCAACAGGAGTTTGCCGAGCGTGTCCTTCCGCTGAAGATCAAGTAAAGCCTGAGTGTCCGCGGGTTTGTCGAGTCCAAGCTTGATGGCTTCCTGAGCCAGCAATTCGTTGCTGACCAGAACTTCGCGGAGGTTTTCATCCGTGAGGTTTTTGCCAGTTTTGGAAAGATCTTTGCGTACCACGTCCAGATATAGGGACGGGATTGCTACGCCGTTTACGGTGGCAATGGGCCCGATGCTCGCCGGAGTTGCCACGGGTGCCGCAGTGGGGTCGCCAGCGAAAACAGGTAGAGCGAAGCTGACAAGTCCTGCAAGGATTAGGCTCTGAAGCAGTTTGTTCATTAGTGTGGTCCTGGTTGTTGGAGATTAAAACTCTTCTGGAGTGAAGGCTGAGATGCTCAGGGCGTGAATTTGTTCCCGCATCATGTCGCCAAGTGCCTGATAGATGGCGCGATGTCGGGCAACCGCATTCATCCCTTTAAAATGCTCGGAAACGATTATGAGGCGATAGTGGCCACCTCCGCCAGCGGCGCCGCTGTGCCCGGTATGCAACGCACTTTCGTCGGTCACGTCCAGTTGCTGGGGTTCCAGCACGGCCAATCTTTGCTTGAGTTGTTCAACGGTTGCGCTCAAGGCAGCACTTTCTTGAAAGGACGAACGCTGACGTGATTGTAGACGCCAGCGATGGCGTAAGGGTCCATGTCGGCCCAGGACTGTGCCGCCTCCAAACTGTCGAAAGCAGCGACGATCAGGCTGCCCGAAAATCCGGCAGGTCCTGGGTCTATGCTGTCGATGGCGGGGAAGGGGCCTGCCAGTAACAGTCGTCCCTCCGCCTGCAGTGTTTGTAGCCGTTCCACATGTTGTGGTCGTGCGGCGAGTCGCTTTTCGAGACTGTGCGGGACGTCTTCACCGACAATGGCGTAGAAAAGGGTCAAGGTGTGTCCTTGATGTGGCGGGACAGGTAAACGCCCTGCATCAGAATGAAAGCCAGCATCAGCCCCAGCGTGCCGAACATCTTGAATTTGACCCAGGTGTCGGTGCTGTATGAGAACGCAACGAACAAATTGGTCGCGCCTAGAGCGGTAAAGAATGCTGCCCAGCCAAGGTTGAGGCGAACCCAGACCGGGTCAGGCAGTGTGATTTGCTTTTCCATCATCATGCGGATGAAATTCCGCTCGAACAGAACGGGGCCCAGACCCAATGCCAGAGCGAACAGCCAGTACAGGACGGTGGGTTTCCATTTGATGATGTTCTCGTTGTGCAGCAACAAGGTTGCCCCGCCGAAGACGGTGATCAGGCCGAAGGAAAGCCACAGCATGCCATCGACCTTTCGGTGTTTCAGCCAGCTCCAGGCGATCTGAAGGCAGGTAGCCATGATGGCGACGACGGTAGCCAGGAAGACGCCGGGTTTGGCCGCACCCAGATTGATGCCAATGTCGTTCAGCAGGGTTGTGGCCAGCAGTGGATGGGACTCTCCGAATTGATAGGCAATGAAGAAGAGCGCAACAGGAAAGAGATCGAACAGCAGTTTCATAGGGTTGGTGTCAAGACTTATGCAGTGCGCGTTAGTTGGTTGGCGAGCATTTTGCTATGATAAGCCGCTTATCCTCAAGCTCATTTCTGTGTGATTTTCGACCTGCATAGCCATTCGACAGCCTCGGATGGCGTTCTTTCTCCCCCAGAACTGGTTGCCCGCGCCGCCCAACAGGGCGTCAACGTCCTTGCCTTGACCGACCATGACGAGATCAAGGGCGTGTCTGACGCGCGTGCGGCGGCTGCCGAACTGGACATTGATCTGGTGGCCGGCGTTGAAATATCCACGACATGGGCGGGGCGGACGATACATATCGTGGGTTTGCGGGTCGATCCGGAACATCCTGTGCTGCTCGAAGGCCTGCGCATCAACCGTTCTGGACGCCGGGACAGGGCGCAACGCATGGCCGATGCCCTGGCGGGCGTTGGCATACCGGGCGCGATGCAGGGCGCGATGCAACTGGCCGCGAATGACGAACTGATCAGCCGGACGCACTTTGCCCGTTTTCTGGTCGAGAAGGGCTACGTAAAAAATTTGAAAACGGTGTTCAAGAAGTTTCTGGTCCGGGGCAAACCGGGTTATGTCAGCCATCAATGGGCCTCGCTGGCCGATGCCTTGGCCTGGATACATCAAGCGGGTGGTGTCGCAGTTCTGGCGCATCCGGGACGCTATGAAATGGGCAAGGAGAAAATGTCCCTGTTGATGGCCGAGTTCAAGGAACTGGGCGGCGAGGCGATAGAGGTCGTGACCGGTAGCCATACTCCAGATCAAGTGCCGATTTTTGCCGCATATGCCGAGCGCTACGACCTGCTGGCTTCGGTTGGCTCGGATTTCCATGCGCCGGGCGAGGGTGGGCGGGAACTTGGACGGCTGATGCCTCTGCCAGAGTGTTGCCGGCCTGTCTGGCAGGATTGGTAAGATCATGGCCCAGACTTTGTATGTTCATCCTGACAATCCGCAGGCCCGCCTGCTGGTCGAAGCGGTCAAGATCCTGCGGGCCGGTGGCGTCATGGCCTATCCGACGGATTCCTCCTATGCCCTGGGCTGCATGATCGGCGACAAGAACGGCATGGAAAAGATTCGCGCCATCCGGGATGTCGATGAGAAACACCATTTCACGCTGGTCTGCCGGGACCTGTCCGAGATCGCGAAATACGCCAAAGTCGACAATAGTCAGTACCGCTTTCTGAAGGCGGCGACTCCGGGACCGTTCACCTTTATCCTGGAGGCAACCAAGGAAGTGCCACGCCGGCTGCAGCACCCCAAGCGCAGCACGATCGGCCTGCGGGTTCCGGATAATGCCGTGGTGTCAGCATTGCTGGCTGAACTTGACGAGCCGATACTGTCCATGACACTGGCCTTGCCAGGCGATGAGTTCCCGATCAATGACCCGGAAGATATCCGTGACCGCCTTGAGCATCAGGTGGATATGATCATCGACTCCGGCCACTGTTCCCTGGAACCGAGTACCGTGGTCGACATGACCGGCGATACCCCCGAACTGATCCGCCGCGGTCGTGGTGATCCGAAACTATTGGGCTTTGACGAATAATGGAACTTACGCTGATCCAGAAGATTGCGGTCTTTGCCATCCCGGTGATTTTTGCCATCACCCTGCATGAAGCCGCACACGGTTATGCTGCGCTCAAATTCGGCGACCGAACCGCACAGATGCTGGGCCGCATCAGCTTCAATCCGCTGCGCCATATCGATCCTATCGGCACCATTCTCGTGCCGCTACTGACCTATATGGCGGGCGGCATCCTGTTCGGCTGGGCCAAGCCGGTGCCGGTCAATTTCGGTAATCTGCGGCATCCAAAACAGGACATGTTCTGGGTTGCAGCAGCAGGGCCGGGCGCCAATATCCTGATGGCCCTGTTTTGGGCAGCTGTCATAAAAGTGGTCCATTTGCTGCCCCTGACCAGTTACTCCCAGCCGCTGATGCTGATGGGCTCGGCTGGAGTGACGATCAATGCCATCCTGGCGGCACTGAATCTGCTGCCGATTCCTCCGCTTGACGGCGGCCGCATTGCCGTCAGTCTGTTGCCGTCGCGCTGGGCCTATAACCTGGCTCGGATCGAACCCTACGGCATGTTCATATTGATTGCGTTGATCTTCACCGGACTCTTGGGCACCCTGATCGGGCCGGTTTACTCAGCGATAGAGCAATTCACCTATTTCATTTTCGGACTTTAGAACGAGACCATGTACGCAGACCGCGTCCTATCCGGCATGCGCCCCACCGGAAACTTGCATCTGGGGCATTACCACGGTGTACTCAAGAACTGGATCAACCTCCAGCACGAATATGAATGCCTCTTCTTTGCCGCCGACTGGCATGCCCTGACCACCCATTACGACAGTCCCGGCGACATCGAGGGCAACGTCTGGCAGATGGTGATCGACTGGCTCGCGGCGGGCGTCGATCCGTCCAAGGCCACCCTGTTCATCCAGTCGCGCGTTATCGAACATGCCGAGTTGCACTTGCTGCTGTCGATGATGACCCCGCTCGGTTGGCTGGAACGGGTGCCGACCTACAAGGACCAGCAGGAAAAGCTGACCGAGAAGGACCTGTCCACCTACGGTTTCCTCGGTTATCCGTTGCTGATGAGCGCCGATATCCTGATCTACCGCGCGAACCGGGTGCCAGTGGGCGAGGATCAGGTGCCGCATCTCGAGTTCGCGCGCGAGGTCGCCCGTCGATTCAACCATATGTACGGCAAGGAGCCCGGCTATCAGGAGAAGGCCGAGGCGGCGGTCAAGAAGCTGGGCGGCAAGAAGGCCAAGCTGTACGAGGAGTTGCGTACCCGCTTCCAGCAGGCCGGCGACGATGCGGCGCTGGAATCGGCCAAGGCCCTGCTCGGCGAGACCCAGAACCTCAGCCTGGGCGACAAGGAACGCCTGTATGGCTATCTGGAGGGCGGCGGCAAGATGATTCTGACCGAGCCCCAGGCGTTGCTCACCGAGGCTTCCAAGATGCCCGGCCTGGACGGCCAGAAGATGTCCAAGTCCTACGGCAACACCATTTCACTGCGGGAAGACCCGGACAACGTGTCCAAGAAAATTCGCACCATGCCGACTGATCCGGCGCGAGGACGGCGTACCGACCCCGGTTCGCCGGACAAATGCCCGGTCTGGCAATTCCATCTGGTGTATTCGACGCCCGAGGTGCGTGCCTGGGTGCAGCAAGGATGCACGACCGCCGGTATCGGCTGTATCGAGTGCAAACAACCGGTGATTGAGGGCGTGCTGAAGGAACTGGCGCCGATTCAGGAACGTGCACGGGCCTTGACCGAAGATCCGGATATGGTGAAGAACATCATCGCCGATGGTTGCGACAAGGCTCGCGACCTGGCCCGCGAGACGATGCGCGATGTACGGGAATCGATGGGCCTGAGTTTCGGCTGAGATACGGGTTTGGACCAGCTCCCATCATGAAATGATCATGCTTGTCATGCAGGCCGGTCAGCCCTGGTTTATTGCGTGTTCCATATCCTCCACGGGGCCAGGCCTGGCGAATAGATAACCCTGATAGTTTTCGCAGCCATGCTGGTGCAGGAAGAAGCGCTGTTCCTCTGTTTCCACACCTTCGGCGATGACTTGCAGGCCCAGCGACTGGCACATGGCCAGGATGGCACGGACAATGGCGGCATCATTTGGATCGTGAATGATGTCGCGTACGAATGACTGGTCGATCTTGACCTGATCCAGGGGCAACTGCTTGAGATAGGACAGCGATGAAAAGCCGGTGCCGAAGTCGTCAAGCGAGAAACCCACGCCAAGCGCCTTCAACTGCTGCATCCGCCTTACCACCTCGTCGATCCGGTCCAGCACTACGCTTTCGGTCAGTTCCAGTTTGAGCTGCCTGGGATTAACCCCAGCTCGCTTGATGTGGTCCCAGACCTGTTCGACAAAGTCCGGCTGATGGAACTGTCGGGCGCTGACATTGACGGCAATGGTCAATGTGCTTGTGAGCGGGTTGGCTTCCCATCGCTTCAGTTGCGCGCAGGCCTGTTCCAGCACCCAGGCACCGATCGGCAGAATCAGTCCGGTCTCTTCGGCCATCGGGATGAAGCGTGCCGGGGGGATCGGTTCCTCGTTCAAGGGCAGCCAGCGCAATAAAACTTCTGCGCCAATCCAGTTTCCCTGCCAGTCCGCCTGCGGTTGGTAATAAAGCTTCAACTCGTTCTGTTGCAGGCTGCGCCGCAAGGCGTTTTCCATTACCGACCTGGATTCGATGGCATGCTGCATGTCCGGATTGAAGAACCGTATGGCATTCCGTCCGGCGTTCTTGGCCTGATAGAGGGCTACGTCGGCTTGCTTGAGCAGAACGTCGATGGAGATATCCTGGCCATGGAACAGCGTCACGCCAATGCTCGGGGTGCTGTGGTGGGATTGTGTGCTGTCGGATAGAAAGTAGGGTTGGCCAAGCGCCTGGCGAACCTTTTCGGCAATCATTTCAGCCTGCCGCGCAGCGGCTTCTTCCTCTGTTCCGAGTCCTTCTGCAACGACCACATACTCGTCTCCACCCAGGCGGGACACAGTGTCCTCCTGGCGCACATTGGCAGTCAGCCTGTGCGCCACTTCGGTGAGCAGCCGGTCACCGGCATCGTGGCCCTGGGTGTCGTTGAGGACCTTGAAATGATCCAGGTCCAGCATCAGCAGGGCGCCGAACTCGCGGCCCCGCTGGCTGATTTTCATCGCTTGCCGCAGGCGATCCATCAGCAGGCGACGGTTCGGGAGGCCGGTCAGAGGATCGAAGTAGGCCAGTTGGCGGATTTGTTCCTCCGCCTGCTTGCGTTCCGTGATGTCGCGAACCAGTCCCAATATGTAAGGCTTGCCACCGAATTCGAAATAATTGGCATTGATCTCAACCGGAATGGATTTGCCGTCCTTGTCCAGGTGATGGCTTTCAAAGGTCACCGTATGGCTGTCCCTGGTCATATTCCAGTACTTGCGCCAGTCTTCCTCTGCCTGGTTGTCATGATCGACATCGATTACCCGCATGCCAAGCAGGACCTCGCGGGAGTAACCCAGCATCAGACATGCCTCATCGTTGACGAAGTGGAAACGGCCATCCTCGTCGGCCAGGTAGGCGGCTTCCTTTACATGGTTCATTGCGAAATTGACCAGCGCGAGTTGTTGCGTTGCCTGCTTGCGCTCTGAGATGTCGACAAAGGTCACCACGGCACCAAGGATCTGGCCATCGCTGGTCATGGGATGCGACCAGTATTCAACTGGAAATGAGCTGCCATCGCTGCGCCAATGCACTTCATCGTCAGTATGGGTTACATGGGTGTCCAGCACCGATCGGTGCACATGGCATTCGGACAGCGGGAACGGGCTCCCGTCAGGGCGGCTGTGGTGGATGGTGGGGTGCATCTCCTTACCGATCAGGTCGGCTTCCTGCCGATAGCCCAGCATGCGCAGACAGGCAGGATTGGCAAAGGTGCAACGGCCTTCCATATCGATGCCGTAAATCGCTTCGCCAGCGGAGTCGAGAACCAGTCGAACA
The DNA here is from genome assembly GCA_031291185.1 of Parasulfuritortus sp. Lineage (GTDB taxonomy): Bacteria > Pseudomonadota > Gammaproteobacteria > Burkholderiales > Thiobacillaceae > Parasulfuritortus. The sequence continues at coordinate 8,837 of JARLJM010000095.1, forward strand.
CGCAATTCCTCATCGCGGAGCGCCCGGAATAACCGGGCGTTGTCGATTGCAATACTGGCCTGATTGGCAAACAGGGTCAGTACAGCCAGATCCCTTGGGTTGTAAGCGCCTCCTCCCATTTTACCCATGGCGGACAGACCGCCAATGATGCGGCCCCGGCAGATCAGCGGCACCAGCAGACTGGATGCCATACCCGGTTCCCAACTGATGTTGTCATTCAGTTGATAGGTTTCACCCTCGCCGAACAACAGCGGGTGTTGATGCTGCAAGACCCAGCCGCACGCGCCTTCATGGATCGGGAAGGTCTGCCCCAGAATCTGCGCGGCATAGACACCGCTTGCGGCCGCATAGGTGAAGGTTTTCTGATCAAAGTCGATCATCGGCACAGCCATGGTTTCGGCGTGCACAACCTCGCAGGCGGTTTGCGCTACCAGCGACAATACGTTGTCGATATCAAGTTCCGCGATCAGCTGCTCGCCCAGGTTGAGCAGAAGGGAAAGTTCGGCATGATTCAGATTTGGAACATGGTCACCATTGTCAGCTGGCCCGGTCTGGCCGGTGGCAAGTGGCGTCGGTGGGATCGGGAATTTTCTCACCGCACACCCTCAGAATGTGACGTTGTAATCGGCGTTCTCGGTGTCGAGGTAATAGGCGCTGATGCCTTTGACCTCAGCCTCGACGATGAGGTCGTCCGGTACGGAAAACGCCATCGCATCGACGCATATCTGGCAGACCGTGAAACGCACCCCCAGATCGCGCGCATTCAGGATGAGATCCTCAAGCTGCATCATGCCCTTGCGGCGCATGATCCGGCGCATGATCATCGGCCCGATGCCGCCATAGTTGAGTTGTGACAGCGGAAGATTGCACGCGCCGGTGTGGTTCAGGCCACGCACGACATGCTGGAGCGGAGTGTCGGTTTCGGTGATACGGCCCAATCCCCCACGCAAGCGACCAAACCATTTCGCGGGTGAAAATATTGATCGGGGCTTGAGCAGGCAATTGGTGCCATAAAGTACGAACCACATGCTCATTTGCATGCCCATCGCCTGAAAGCCAGCCGCGATCTCAAATGCCAGAATTGCCTTGTCCATATCTCCGCTCACCAGAAGGATGACGCCTTTTTTTCTGGCTGGGACGGGTGTGTTGCCATGATCCGGAATCATGGACAGCTCAGTCATGCTGAACTGCCTACCTGGATCAGGATGGATATCTTCCGATTATCTCCCTGTCTGACATCAAGTATGGTGTGGCCGTTTGCCTGGCAGAAATCACGCACCGAGGTTTCAAAAATGGGGTCGTTGCCGATGATCTCGATCGTCTGTCCAAGATCGAGTTCCTTGACCGCTTTGGCCAGCTGGATCAACGGCAGGGGACAACACACGCCGCATACATCCAGATGCGCCTCGATTTTTGAGGCCATCTCTGCTTCTCCATCAAGCAACTACTTGTTCAACGCCTCTATCGTAGAGAGGTCTATGCAATACCTAATTATGAACAGTACACAAATAAGGCATCTGGCACCAGTATTGATGGTTGATTCATACCGGATGGCAATACGGCAGATATCAAAACCGAAATCGGGGGCTGATAAATGAAAAGGCGTGACAGTTTTACCTGTCACGCCTTTTTGTTACCTGTCACGCTTGCACGTCACAGTGGTCATGGGCTACTCGCTGTGGGTTTCCACCATGACCAGGGGTTCGGCGGGTGCCTGGCCGGAGCGGGGAATACGCCGACGGCGCGGGCGGCCAGGTTCGCTGGTCTGGCTATCCTCGCCAACCGGACTTTCCTGAACGCCAGGGGCGGTCTCAACCGGCGTGCTGCTGGTTTCAACCATCATCAGCGGCTCGGCCGGGGCCTCTTGTTGTGAACGTGGTCGCTGACGGCGACGATTCCCCTGTCCAGATTTGGCAGGATTGGCCTCGATCTCGGCAGCTTGTTCAGCATGAGTCTCGACCAGTTCCAGGCCTGCTGCCTGCAAATCCGGTTTGGTCGGTGAGGCAATGACTTTGGCGGGGGAGGCTTCGGCAGCCGGTACTTCAACTGCCTGGGCCGGTGCAGGTTGAGGGGCGACTTCAGGTTGGGGCTGCGGCGTGAACTGGGCAACGGCCGGAGCAGCGCGTTCTTCCTGGGCATCAGCCAGAATTTCGTTCACGGTTTCCGTTGCCAGTGCACCGGCTTCGTCGGTGCGGCCTTCACCCCGTCGGCCGCGACCGCGACCACGACGACGGCTCCTGCCTTCCGTGCTCGAATCTCCGTTGTTGCTTGCCACAGCTTCGACCGGAATCTGAGGCGTTTCAACTGCCTGGGGTTCGGCAGGGATCGGTACCCGACGCGGACGTTCCTGACGTTCCGAGCGTTCCGGACGGGCCTGGCGTTCCGGGCGATCCTGCCGCTCGCCGCCTCGTTCCTGGCGGTCCGGTCGTTCGGTCCGTGCCGGGCGCTCGCCACGGCCATCACTGTTCCGTGGGCGCTCGGGTCGGGCTTCGGATGCACCTTCCCGGCGGGCGTCCTGTCGGTCACCCTGAGGGCGACGACCATCCCGATCTCGGCCTTCCCGGTTGCCGCGATCGCGTCTGGGCTCACGGGGGTCACGACGAGCGGCGGGTTTTTTCTCTTCAACCACCGGTTCGGGTTTGGCTTCTTCCTGTTTGCCGCGCAGCCAGCCCAGTACCCGACCGAACAGGCCGGATTTTCCAGGGGCAGTGGCTGTTGCAGCGGCTGCGACCGGTGCTGTTGGCATGGGGGCTGGCTGGGTCGGCGTAATACCTTGGACCATGGGCTGCGCACGTTCCGGCTTCACTGCCGCGCTGCCAGTCGCGACGATTTCCTCGGAAGGACGCTCCATCATCTGGTAGCTGGGGGCCAGGGTGTCGGATTGGTTCAACTGGTCATGGCGCAGGCGGAGCAGGGTGTAGCGTGGGGTTTCGAAGTGGATGTTGGGGATCAGCATCAACTCGACCTTGTGCCGAGCCTCAATGTTAAGAATGTCGGTACGTTTTTCATTCAAAAGATAGGTAGCGACTTCGACCGGGGCCTGGATGTGCAGGGCACCGGTGTTCTCCTTCATGGCTTCTTCCTGCAGGATGCGCAGGAGATGCAGGGCAAAGGATTCGGTACTGCGCACGTGGCCGGTGCCGCTGCAACGCGGGCAGGTCACGTAGCTGGTCTCGCCCAGGGACGGCTGCAGGCGCTGGCGGGACATTTCCATCAGGCCGAAGCGGGATATCTTGCCGACTTGGACCCGCGCCCGGTCGTAATGCAGGGCGTCGCGCAGGCGATCTTCCACCTCACGCTGGTTTTTCTGGTTTTCCATGTCGATGAAGTCGATCACGATCAGGCCGCCCAGGTCGCGCAGGCGCATCTGGCGGGCGACTTCCTCGGCCGCTTCCAGGTTGGTATTGAACGCGGTCTGCTCGATATCGGCGCCGCGGGTGGCCTGGGCCGAGTTGACGTCGACGGCGACCAGTGCCTCGGTGTGGTCGATTACGATGGCACCGCCTGAGGGCAGGGGCACTTCGCGTGAGTAGGCCGTCTCGATCTGGTGTTCGATCTGGAAGCGCGAGAACAGCGGCACGCTGTCGGAGTACAGCTTCACCTTGTGGACGTTGTCAGGCATCACGTGGGCCATGAACTGACGGGCCTGTTCGTGGATGTTCGGTTCGTCGATCAGCAATTCGCCAATATCGGAGGTGAAGTAGTCGCGGATGGCGCGGATGACCAAGCTGGATTCGGCGTAAATGAGGAAGGCGCCTTTCTGGCCCTTGGCAGCGCCGTCGATGGCGGTCCAGAGTTGCAGCAGGTAGTTCAAATCCCACTGCAATTCCTCGACGACACGGCCGATGCCGGCGGTACGGCCGATCAGGCTCATGCCGCCGGGGACTTCGAGTTGGGCCAGCGCATCGCGCAGTTCATTGCGTTCTTCGCCCTCGATGCGACGGGAGACGCCGCCGCCACGCGGGTTGTTGGGCATGAGCACGAGATAGCGGCCGGCCAGGCTGACGAAGTTGGTCAGCGCCGCGCCCTTGTTGCCGCGTTCGTCCTTTTCTACCTGGACGACGAGTTCCATGCCTTCCTTGAGGAATTCCTGCATTCGGCCACGGCCGACATCTACATTCCCCAGAGACGAGCGGGCGATTTCCTTGAACGGGAGAAAGCCGTGGCGTTCCGTGCCGTAATCGACGAAACAGGCTTCCAGGCTGGGTTCCACTCGGGTGATGATGCCCTTGTAGATGTTTCCTTTGCGTTGTTCCTTGGTGGCGGATTCAATGTCGAGATCGACCAGTTTTTGGCCATCGACAATGGCGACGCGGAGTTCTTCCGCCTGCGTCGCGTTAAACAACATACGTTTCATATTAGACCCCTGCGCAATTGCGCCCCGGGGGTGATAAACCCGCCGCGCCAGCGCGGCAGTGAAGGCGAGGCAGGGGATCAGGCGGCGATATCTAGGTTGTCGCTTTGGGTCTCGTGCATATTTCGTAGGTTTATCTTATTCAGCCAGGACGTTTGTAACGACCAGGACAGTATCCGGGTGCGATTGTCGCGTTAAATACGTTACCATCGCTGCTTTTCGCGCTTTACATCCACGTCAGTACGTCCGCCTTGGCATTCGGGGCAATGTCCGCCTCTCAAACAAGCCGTGGACGTCGGTGGTCGAAACCGCGAACCGGTGAGCTTTATTAACCGGCGCTCGGAGGCGTAGCGGGGCATGATCTCCAACGCCCTCGGGGTGCCTGCACAAGCGAATAGCAGTATACATAATTAATGCAAGAAACACGCAAAGATGCCGTAACAAAAGTGGTGACAGGCGAGGAATCGGCTGACCAGCGGCTGGATAACTTCCTGTTCCGGTTGCTGAAGGGCGTACCCAAGAGCCGGGTCTACCGTATGTTGCGGGAGGGAGAAGTGCGCGTGAACGGTCGCCGGGTAAAACCGGACGATCGCTTGCAACTGGGCGATGAAGTCCGTATTCCCCCCGTTCGCACCGCCTCCAGGGCCGAAGTTGCGGACTTGCCCAAGATCGGCAAGAGCCTGCTCGGGCGGGTTATTTACCGGGACGAGGCCCTGCTGGTCATCGACAAGCCAGCCGGTCAGGCGGTTCATGGCGGCAGCGGGGTCAGCCTGGGCATCATCGAGCAACTGCGGCGCGAACTGCCTGAGTGCCGTTTCATGGAACTGGCCCACCGACTGGACAGGGAGACCTCGGGTGTCCTGCTGATCGCCCTGAAACGCTCGGCGCTGGTCGAGTTGCATCGGATGCTGCGCGACGGAGAGGTGCGCAAGACCTATCTGGCGTTGGCGACTGGCCACTGGCGGGACAAGGTGCGTGATGTGAAGCTGGCCCTGCGCAAGTTCCACACCGAGGATGGCCAGCGCCAGGTGGTGGTCGATGAAGCAGGCCAGTATGCCCACACCATTTTCCGCTTGGTGAAGAATTACGCTGATTTCAGTCTGCTGGAGGCGGAACTGAAGACCGGACGCACCCATCAAATCCGGGTACACCTGGCCGCCTTGCAGCATCCCATTGCCGGGGACGACAAATACGGCAATTTCGAACTCAATCGGGCCTTGAAAAAGAAGGGTCTGAAACGGATGTTCCTGCATGCGGCCCGGGTGGCTTTCAACCACCCGCTGACCGGGCAGCGGATGGAACTGGCAGCCCCGCTGCCACCGGATTTGAGCAAATTCATCGACGGATTGGACATGACAACGTGAGTAAACGCTACGACCTGCTGATTTTCGACTGGGACGGCACCCTGATGGATTCGGCCGGGGTTATCGTCGCCTGCATCCAGCAAGCCAGCGCCGATCTCGGTTGGCCGGTTCCGAGCCGGGAGGCGGCCAGCCACATCATCGGACTGGGTCTGAAAGAAGCTGTCCAGGCCCTGTTTCCGGAGAAGCCGGAGTCGGATATTCCTTTGCTGGTTGAACGCTACCGTTTCCATTATCTCGGCCAGGATCACCAGATTCCGCTGTTCGACGGGGCGGCTGAACTGATCCGCGATCTTCGCGAGCGGGGATATATCCTGGCGGTTGCAACCGGCAAGGCCCGCCGCGGGCTGGTCCGTGCCTTCGAACACAGTGGACTGGAGCCGTATTTCCACGCCTCGCGCACCGCCGACGAGACCTTTTCCAAACCGCATCCGGCCATGGTTCTGGAGTTGCTCGATGAACTGATGGTGCCACCCGAACGGGCATTGATGATCGGCGATACCAGCCATGATCTCGAAATGGCCCGCAATGCCGGAATCGATGCGTTGGCGGCCGGCTATGGTGCGCATCCTGCGGATCATCTGGCCGCTTTCAACCCGGTCGCGTTATGTAGCAGTTTCGCTGACCTGGCGAACTGGCTGAGGGCGAATGCCTGAGTCCGACTATAATTTTTCACCCAAACAATAGGAATTCAAACCATGTCGGTCGATTCTGGAAATGCGGAACGCAGCGCCCTGGAGCGGCTCTTGCTGGCCAATCTGAAAGAGCAGAGGGGGATTCGCCGGTGGAACCTGTTTATCAGACTGCTCTGGCTCATCGTCGTGTTCGGGGGCATAGGCTGGGTCATTTTCCATAAGGACGGCGACTTGACGGCAACCGGCGACCATACTGCCCTGGTCGAAATCCAGGGCGAGATCGGTGGCGAGAACGGTGTCCGGGCAGATGACATCATCAGCGCGCTGGACAACGCCTTCGAAGATAAAAAGAGCAAGGCCGTCGTGTTGCGTTGCAACAGTCCTGGTGGCTCGCCGGTCCAGGCTGGCCAGATCAACGATGAAATCTACCGGCTGAGGGCCAAGTATCCCAATATCCCGGTCTATGCCGTGGTTGACGACATCTGCGCCTCGGGTGGCTATTACATCATCGCAGCGGCCGACAAGATATTTGTCGACAAGGCTTCGCTGATTGGCTCCATCGGAGTGCTCATGGATGGCTTCGGCTTTACCGAGGGCATGAAAAAGCTGGGTATCGAGCGCCGGTTGCTGACCGCGGGCGAAAACAAGGGTTTCCTCGATCCGTTCTCACCGGCAGATGCAAAGCAGGAAGATTACGCCAAGGCCATGCTGGAAGAGATTCATCAGCAGTTCATCCAGACGGTCCGGAAAGGTCGCGGCAAGCGTTTGAAAGAAACGCCGGATATGTTCAGCGGCCTGGTCTGGAGCGGCGCGCGCGGCATCGAACTGGGTCTGGCGGATGGCCTGGGCAGCCTGGACTATGTGGCGCGCGACGTGGTCAAGGCTGAAGATGTGGTCGATTACACGCCCCAGGAAAATATCGCCGACCGACTGGCCCGCCGGCTGGGCACGTCCTTAGGTGAGACGGTCCGACCCCATGCCGAGGCCTGGGTGCATCTGCGTTGATGTCGGATTACGTCCCTATCGCCTGCGTCGCCCACGAACGGCTAGAATTCGCCGTTCTGAAGCGGCGCAGGTTGCATCTGGTTTGTCTGGTGGCTGGAGATCGGGTTGAGATCGAGGTCATGCCGCTCGATGTCTATACTCGCGAAGGCGCCGAATGGATGCGTGCCAGAAATGATGACGGTCAGGAAATGACCTTGCGTCTGGATACGATCCTGGATTTCCGGGAAATCCAGGTCACCTGAATTAATCCCCTCTTGAAATACTGACTGCCGCCCCCATTCGATGTGGGGTCGTAGGAGAGAACTGATATGTCTGAACAAAATCTGAATGCTGCCGAGGCAGCGGAACAACAAAATGCCGAGCCGGTTAACGCGGGCAAGGAAACCATGCCCAGTCTGGAGGAATCGCTCCGCCAGGCTGAACTGCTGGCCCAGGAACATCACGATGCCTGGCTGCGGGCGAAGGCGGAAACCGAAAACGTGCGTCGACGTGGCGCCGAGGATGCGGAAAAGGCCCGCAAGTTTGCGGTGGAGAAATTCGCCGGTGAGATGCTGGCAGTAAAGGACAGCCTGGAGGCCGCCTTGGCGACCGGTGACGCGGCCAGTATCGAAAGCCTGAAGAGTGGCGTCGAACTGACCCTGAAACAGCTGGCCAGCGTGTTCGAGAAAAACAACATCGCCGAGGTGAACCCCCTGGGCCAAAAATTCGACCCCAATGCCCATCAGGCCATCGCCATGGTCGATGGCGAGGGGGAGGCGAATACCGTGGCCAACGTGTTGCAGAAGGGCTATCTGCTCAGCGAACGGGTGCTGCGTCCGGCCATGGTAATGGTCACCAAGCCGAAAGAGGCTTGAAGTTCGCCATCCCATACCCATATCGGAAACAGTTCAATAACTTCTTGAGGAATTAACATCATGGGCAAGATCATCGGCATCGACCTCGGTACCACCAACTCCTGTGTCGCCATCATGGAAGGCGGCAAACCCAAGGTCATCGAAAACTCCGAAGGCGCGCGCACCACGCCGTCCATCATCGCCTACGCCGAGGACGGCGAAATCCTGGCCGGCGCCCCGGCCAAGCGCCAGTCGGTCACCAATCCGAAGAACACCCTGTACGCGGTCAAGCGCCTGATCGGTCGCCGGTTCGAGGAAAAGGAAGTGCAGAAGGACATCGCCCTGATGCCCTACAAGATCCTCAAGGCCGACAACGGTGACGCCTGGGTGGAAGTGCGCGGCGACAAGAAGGCCCCCCCGCAGATTTCCGCCGAAGTGCTGAAGAAGATGAAGAAGACCGCCGAGGACTACCTGGGCGAAGAAGTCACCGAAGCTGTCATCACCGTGCCGGCCTACTTCAACGACAGCCAGCGCCAGGCCACCAAGGACGCCGGCCGCATTGCCGGCCTGGAAGTGAAGCGGATCATCAACGAGCCGACCGCCGCAGCCCTGGCCTTCGGCATGGACAAGCAGGAAGGCGACCGCAAGATTGCGGTGTTCGACCTGGGTGGCGGAACCTTCGACATCTCCATCATCGAAATCGCCGAGATCGAGGGCGAGCACCAGTTCGAAGTGCTGTCGACCAACGGCGACACCTTCCTGGGCGGTGAGGACTTCGACCAGCGCCTTATCGATTACATCATCGAGGAATTCCAGAAAGAGCAGGGCGTCAACCTGAAGGCCGACGTGCTGGCCCTGCAGCGCCTCAAGGAAGCCGCCGAGAAGGCCAAGATCGAACTGTCGTCCACGACCCAGACCGAGATCAACCTGCCCTACATCACGGCCGATGCAACCGGGCCGAAGCACCTGGTCATGAAGATCACCCGGGCCAAGTTCGAGTCCCTGGTCGAGGAACTGATCAAGCGCACTATCGAGCCGTGCAAGGTCGCGATCAAGGATGCCGGTGTGAAGGTCTCCGACATCGGCGACGTGATCCTGGTCGGCGGCATGACCCGTATGCCCAAGGTGCAGGACGTGGTCAAGGAGTTCTTCGGCAAGGAGCCGCGCAAGGACGTCAATCCGGATGAGGCCGTTGCCGTCGGTGCTGCCATTCAGGGTGGCGTGCTGCAGGGCGAAGTCAAGGACGTGCTGCTGCTCGACGTGACCCCGCTGTCGCTGGGCATCGAAACCCTGGGCAGCGTGATGACCAAGCTGATCCCGAAGAACACCACCATTCCGACTCGCGCGGCCCAGGTGTTCTCGACCGCCGACGACAACCAGAGCGCGGTGACCATCCACGTCCTGCAGGGCGAGCGCGAGATCGCCTCCGGCAACAAGAGCCTCGGCCAGTTCAACCTGTCCGACATCCCACCGGCGCCGCGCGGCATGCCGCAGATCGAAGTGACCTTCGACATCGACGCCAACGGCATCCTGCACGTTTCGGCCAAGGACAAGGGCACCGGCAAGGAAGCCAAGATCACCATCAAGGCGAACTCCGGCTTGAGCGAAGCCGAGATCCAGCAGATGGTGCGCGACGCCGAAGCCAATGCAGCCGAAGATCACAAGGCTTTCGAAATGGCCCAGGCCCGCAATCAGGCCGACGCCATGGTCCACTCGGTGCGCAAGGCCCTGAAGGATTACGGCGACAAGGTCACGGCCGAAGAGAAGGCCAAGATCGAAGAAGCCATCACGGCCTGCGAAGCCGCAATCAAGTCTGGCGACAAGGACGAGATCGAGGCCAAGACCAATGCCCTGGGCGACGCCAGCCACAAACTGGCCGAGCAGATGTACGCCCAGCAAGGCGCGCAGCCGGGTGCCGAGGCAGGAGCCGCAGGCAGTGGCAGTGGCGCCAAGCACGATGACGATGTGGTCGACGCCGAGTTCGAGGAAGTCAAGGACAAGTAACGTTATTCCGGACGCATTCGCGCCGTAATGACTGGCCGGGTTTAAGGGGTTCGCCCCTTAGCCCGGCCGGTTTGCAAATTTGAGGATTGCATGTCAAAGCGGGATTACTACGAGGTTCTTGGTGTCGCCAAGGGCGCCACCGAGGACGAGATCAAGAAGGCCTTCAAGAAGTTGGCGATGAAACATCACCCTGACCGCAATCAGGGTGACGGTTCCGCCGAAGAGAAATTCAAGGAGGCTAAAGAGGCCTATGAGATCCTCTCCGATGCGCAAAAGCGGGCGGCCTACGACCAGTATGGCCACGCCGGAGTCGATCCATCCATGGGTGGGGCAGGCGCCGGCGGCGCCGGTTTCCGCGATTTCGCCGACGCCTTCTCGGATATCTTCGGTGACATCTTCGGTGGTGCCGGTGGGCGTGGCCGTTCCCAGGTCTATCGCGGCGCGGACCTGCGCTACAACCTCGAACTATCGCTTGAGGAAGCGGCCCGCGGAACCGAAACCAAGATCCGCATCCCGGTGCTGACCGAGTGTGAACACTGTCATGGCAGCGGCGCCAAGCCGGGCACCCAGCCAGTCACGTGTCCAACCTGCGGCGGCCACGGTCAGGTGCGCATGCAACAGGGCTTCTTCTCGGTTCAGCAGGCATGCCCCCATTGCCACGGCACGGGCCGGGTGATTGCCGAACCGTGTACCTACTGCCATGGGGAAGGTAGGGTCAAGCAGCACAAGACCCTGTCGGTGCGCATACCGGCCGGCGTGGACGAGGGTGATCGCATCCGTCTGGCTGGCGAGGGCGAATCTGGCGTCAATGGCGGTCCGCCAGGCGATCTTTATGTGCAGGTGAATTTGCGGGCACATCCCGTTTTCACCCGTGACCACAACGATCTGCATTGCGAGATGCCGATTTCGTTCACCACGGCGGCGCTGGGCGGCGAGATCAGCATTCCGACCCTGGATGGCCAGGCCAGCATCAAGATTCCGCATGAAACCCAGAGCGGCAAGGTGTTCAGGCTGCGGGGCAAGGGCATCAAGGGCGTGCGCAGCAACGCGCCGGGCGACCTGCACTGTCATGTGGTGGTGGAGACTCCGATCAACCTGACCGACCGTCAGAAAGAATTGCTGCGTGAACTGGACGCCTCCAGCGTCGGCCACGAAGGCAAGCACAATCCCCGGGCCAAGGGCTTCATGGACAAGGTGAAAGAGTTTTTCAGCCCGTAAGCTGTCGCCCGGATGCCGGGTCGAGCGGGCTCAGCCGAACAGCTTGGTCCAGTCCTCGATAGGCATCGGTCGGCCGAACAGATAGCCTTGGTAGGCCATGCAGCCATTCTCAAGCAGAAAATCGCGCTGAGCCTGTGTTTCCACACCTTCTGCAATGACCTGCAAACCCAGCGATTGGCTCATGGCCAGGATGGCGCGAACGATGGCCGCATCGTTCGGGTCGTGGGTGACATCCTGGACGAAGGACTGGTCGATCTTGATCTGATCCAGGGGTAGCCGCTTCAGGTAGGACAGGGACGAGTACCCGGTTCCGAAATCGTCCAGGGAAAACCCCACGCCAAGGGCATCCAGTTCCTGCATCCGGAGGATGACTTCTTCGACGTTGTCGAGCACCACGCTTTCGGTCAGTTCCAGTTTTAGCCGGGCCGGGTTGGCTCCGTTTTCAATCAGGGATTGCCGGACTTGCGCGACGAAATCAGGCTGACGGAACTGTCTGGCGCTGACGTTGACCGCAATCTGCAAATGCTGCGTGCGGGCGTCGCCAGCCCAGGTTTTCAATTGACGACAGGCGGTATCGAGCACCCACCGGCCGATCTGGATGATCAATCCGGTTTCTTCGGCCAGGGGGATGAACCGGGACGGCGGGATCAGCCCCTGGTCCGGATTTGACCAGCGCACCAGGGCTTCTGCGCCGATCAGTCCGCCTTCCTGATCGACCTGGGGCTGGTAATGAAGCTGGAACTCGCCCCTCTCCAGGCCACGGCGCAGAGCCGCTTCCATGGCCGTGTGCGTATCGATGGCGGCCTGCATGGCGGGATTGAAGAACCGGACTGTATTGCGCCCGGCGTCCTTGGCCTGATAAAGCGCTACATCGGCCTGTTTGAGCAAGACTTCGGCGGAGGTGTCCAGGCCACGGAACAAGGTCAGACCTATGCTGGTCGAGCTGCGAAACTCGGCTTCGCCATTACCGATGAAATAGGGGGCATGGAGCGCGAGGCGGACCTTTTCGGCGATGACCTCGGCCTGATTGGCCGCCGATGCTTCGGATTCACCCAGGCTTTCCAGCATCACGACGTACTCGTCGCCACCCAGACGGGACACCGTGTCTTCCTGGCGGACGTTGTCCAGCAGACGCCGGGCCGCCTCGATCAGCAGGCGGTCGCCGACATCGTGGCCCTGGGTGTCGTTGAGCGTCTTGAAATTATCCAGGTCGAGGATCAGCAGTGCGCCGAATTCCTGACTGCGATTGCTGGCGATCAAGGCCTGGCCGAGTCGATCCATGAGCAACCGGCGATTGGGCAGCTGGGTCAGCGGGTCGAAATAGGCAAGATTGCGGATTTGTTCTTCTGCCTGCTTGCGCGCGGTAATGTCCCGGGAAATGCCCAGAATGCCGAGCACCCGCCCGGTGCCGTCGTACATCGGGGTCTTGATGGTTTCGAGCAAGGCCTCGCGACCGTCGCTGGCGTATTTCACGGCTTGTTCGTTGATCCTGGGGCCGCCGGCTTCGAGAGCCTCGCGATCCTTCTGCCGGAAAAAATCAGCCATTTCCCTGGAGACGAAATCGTAGTCCGTCTTGCCGACAATCTCGGCCTCGCTGGCACCGAAGAAACGCTCGAATTCGTGGTTGCAGCCCTGATAAACGCCGTTGGTATCCTTCAGCCAGACCAGATCCGGAATGGTCTGGACCAGGGTTCTCAAATGACTGCGCTCGTGTTCGAGCTGTGCTGTTCGACGCGCCACTTCCCGCTTCAGTATTAGAACCAGAATCAGCATGAACGACCCGGCCAGGGCGGCTGCCAGCGCGATATAGGCCAGGTAACGGGCATAGGGAAGGGTGCTGATCGGAGTGCCCAGCCACTTGTCTTTCAGGGTCATTTTCTCGTCGTCCGAGAAGCTGGCAAAGCCCTTCTGTACAAGTATCAGCGTACGTTGATCGCCCTTGTGCACCGCCCGGTGGAACTGGCCGTTGTAGAGGATGAAGGCCTTGCGGAAATAGCGGTCGGCCCGCGCACGGTAGAGCAGGTAATTGGCCGGCGGTTCGTCGAGACAGAATATCTTGATCTTGCCCGCCACCGCGGCGTCGACGATGGCTTGATAGCTGTCGAACAGTTGCAGGGAGTGAATGCCGCTTGCGGCAAGCCTGTCGGCACAGGCATCGCCATTCTTGACCCCGACCAGGAAGCCGTGCAGGGAGGCGACATCGGTAATTCCGGTGATCGATTCATTGACGAATATCGGCACCGGCAGATCGGCATACGAATCGGTGAAGTCATATTGGGCTTCACGTTCAGGGGTGCGGAATATGGTGTCGATGACATCGGCCTGGCCCCTGGCCATGATTTCCTTGGCCTTGTCCCAGTCGGTGGCGACCAGGTTGACGTGCACGCCGGTCTTGGTCTCCCAGAGATGCCAGGCATCGACCAGATAACCCGTCAGCTGGCCATTCTCCTTGCGGAAGATATAGGGCGGGTAGTTGTCGTCGCTGACTACGGTAAGCGTCGTCGGCCTGGGTGGCGTTGGGGTGACCAGAGCGGACTGGGCCCAGGCCGGAACGATCAGCGCAAACAAGAACAGAACCCACGGAAACTTCCGGACGGATAGCGGCAAGGGCCAGAAAAGAGAAAGCGAATGGCCGGCTGTAGTGTCCATCGGTCTCGATGAAGTGAAATGGATTGCGTTGAACGCAATTCTACGCCACGCGGAACGCCAGTCTGGTACCAGGTGAGCGATCAGGGTGATTTTATCGAGTCGTTGCAGGCCTATAATCGGCCTATCAACGACCGAATGACGACCACCATGCGTATCCAGATCAAAACCCCCGAATTTTCAGAATCCGTGCAAAGCGGCACCTTGCTGGAATGGCGCAGCCAGATTGGCGATACGGTCGAGCGCGACGAAACCCTGCTCGACATGGAAACCGACAAGGTCATTCTGGAGGTCTCCGCGCCGGCGTCCGGCACGCTGGTCGCCATCCACGTTGCCAATGGCGATGAGGTGAAAACGGGCGATGTGCTGGGCGAGATTGAGACCGATGCGACGGCTGCAGTCATCAAGCCGGCGGACAATGCATCGCCGGCATCCGTTCCGGCTCAAGCCTCCCCACAGCAGGTAGAGTCGCCGGCCATGGCCGCCCAGGTCGAAACGTATCAGCCTGGCCGTGCCGACCGCCGGGTACCCATGTCCCGTTTGCGCCTGCGCATCGCCGAGCGCATGGTCATGGCACAGCGCACCGCTGCCATCCTGACCACGTTCAACGAGGTCAACATGCAACCGGTGCAGGACTTGCGCAAGCGGGTTCAGGCCGGGTTCCAGGAGAAAAACGGGGTCAAGCTGGGCCTGATGTCGATCTTCGTCAAGGCTGTCTGCCTGGGCCTGAAGCAGTTTCCGGTGGTCAACGCCAGCGTCGATGGCCGCGACATTGTCTATCACGATTGCTATGACATCGGCATGGCTGTCAGTTCCGAACGCGGTCTGGTGGTGCCGGTGCTGCGCGATGCCGACCAGATGACCCTGGCCCAGATCGAACAGAAGATCGCCGATTTCGGCCGGCGCGCCAACAGCCTTGAACTGACCATCGAGGAACTGGAAGGCGGTACCTTCACCATTTCCAACGGCGGCGTGTTCGGCTCCATGCTCTCGACGCCTATCCTGAACCCGCCCCAGTCCGCTGTGCTCGGCCTGCATCGGATCCAGGACCGGCCGGTGGCCGAGAACGGCCAGGTGGTGATCCGGCCGATGATGTACCTGGCACTGTCCTATGATCACCGCATCATCGACGGTCGCGAAGCAGTCAGCTTCCTCAAGCTGGTCAAGGAGACCCTGGAATCTCCCGACCCACTGCTGGAGCAATGAGCATGGCGACGAAGGATGAAGTCATTGCCCAGAC
This sequence comes from Parasulfuritortus sp., assembly GCA_031291185.1. Lineage (GTDB taxonomy): Bacteria > Pseudomonadota > Gammaproteobacteria > Burkholderiales > Thiobacillaceae > Parasulfuritortus. The sequence continues at coordinate 24,133 of JARLJM010000095.1, forward strand.
GCGCAACTGGGTAGAGAAGGCCGTCATCGGCCTGAATCTGTGTCCGTTCGCCAAGTCGGTCTACGTCAAGAACCAGGTTCGCATCGTGGTCAGCGAGGCCCGGCATCTGGATGCCTTTCTGGAACAACTCGACAGCGAACTGGATCTGCTGGTCGCCACCGATCCGGCCGAGATCGACACCACGCTGCTCATTCATCCCGACCTGCTGCCGGACTTCCTGGAGTTCAACGACTTCATGCTGCTGGCCGAGGAAGCCGTGATTGAACATGACCTGGAAGGCGTGATCCAGATCGCCAGTTTCCATCCCGCCTTCCAGTTTGCCGACACCGAGCCGGATGACATCAGCAACTACACCAACCGCTCGCCGTATCCCACCATCCACCTGATCCGCGAGGCCAGTATCGCTCGCGCCGTGGAGTCGATGCCGGATACCGACGCGATCTACGAGCGCAATATCGAGACCATGAAATCGCTGGGTCATGACGGCCTGAAGCGGATCCTGGACGGCGAGGCATGAAGGCCACCAGCGTGCAGCTGATCCCGGAAATCCGTCCGGGCCAGTCGATCGATCTGCTCAAGGAACTGCACATCCTGACCCGCGACGGCCGGCTCAATCAGGACACCCGGCGCAAGCTGAAGCAGGTCTACCACCTGTACCAGTTCATCGAGCCCTTGCTGAACGAGGTGCTGGAACGGCGCGGCGACCTGAACCTGGCCGACCATGGCGCGGGCAAGTCCTATCTCGGCTTCATCCTCTACGACCTGTTCTTCAAGCACAGGGAAACCGGCCATCTGTACGGCATCGAGACCCGGCCCGAACTGGTGGTCAAATCGCAGGAACTGGCCCACCGTCTTGGCTTCGGCCGGATGGCCTTCCTCAATCTGTCGGTCGAGGACTCCATCACCAGCCCGGTCTTGCCCGAGCGTATCGACATTGTCACGGCGCTGCATGCCTGCAACACGGCGACTGACGATGCGATCCGCTTTGCCCTGGAAAAATCGGCTGAACATATCGTCCTGGCCCCGTGTTGTCAGGCTGAGGTCGCCGCGGTACTGCGCAAGAACAAGAACGCCTCGTTCGGACTCACGCCGCTGTCAGAGTTGTGGCGTCACCCCATCCATACCCGCGAATTCGGCAGCCAGGTCACCAATGTGTTGCGCTGTCTTCTACTGGAGGCGCACGGCTACCAGGTGACCGTGACCGAGCTGGTCGGCTGGGAACACTCGATGAAGAACGAGCTGATCATCGCCAGCCGCAAGGGCGACGCGAAACCCAGTGCACGGGAGCGGGCGCTGGCGATTCTGAAGACGTTGAATCTGGAAGAGTTGACGGGACGGTTCGTTTATTAGTGTCCCGGTATGGGCGGTGGCCATGCCTTTCCTCACAGGCTGCCGGGTATTTGCTCCCTGATTTTTCCGACCAGCCAGTCCGTCAGTTTCTTGCTTGCTCCCGGTGCATCCTGCCCCGAATGGAACTGGATATGCCACGCCGCCGCGTCCAGCGCGACTTCGCCCAACTGGTTCAGGAACGTGGCCAGCGGACAGGTATCCGCAGAGGTCGGGCTGGCCGGCTCTCCGCCATGAATTATTTTCCAGTGATAGGCCAGGGCCCCCAGATAGGTATGAATTTCGCCCGCCTGTATGGGTAGCTTGAAGGTTTTGCTCCAGGGCAGGATGTCTGTAGCCGGCATGGGCCTCGCGAGGCCATAGCCCTGGCCATAGGGTGCCCCGAGAATGGCGGCCGCTTCAATGAGACCTTCGTTTTCCAGCCCCTCGACTACGACGCTGCGTTCAAAGTCGCGGCCCATCTGGATGATGGCGCCAATCAGACTGAGCACCTGGACCGGATTGTCCTGGATGCGGGCTAGCAAACTTTGGTCGGCCTTGATGGTTTCGAAGGGCAGGGCCGACAGACGTTGCAGACTGCTGTATCCGGAACCCAGATCGTCCATGGCCAGATGGACCCCGACCCGGACCAGCTGATCGATCACTCTGTCCTGGGTCTGGTGATCCATGCCCTCGGTTTCGAGAAGCTCCAGGGTCAGCCGGTTCGGGGCAACACCATGGAGACGCAGCGCGTCTTCGACCCAGCGAGCGCAGTCTGGCTCAAGCAGGGTGCTGGGTGGCAGATTCAACGAGCCTTGAATGGATAGCCCCTGTTTTTCCCAGGCCACAAGCTGAGACAGGACCACATCAAGGCCCATCCTGAACAGCCTTCCAAGATCGGCTCGCCCCAGCAAGGGCAGAAATTTCACTGGAGGAATGGTCTCGCCATCCGGCAGTTGCAGACGGGCCAGCGCCTCGACCTTGACCAGCTGGCCTGTCTGCAGATCGACCAGCGGTTGCATGTGCATTATCAGGCCATCGCCAAAAAGCCGTTGCCGATACAGCAATGCCAGCTCTTCCGAAAGGACGGGGGGCGGCGAGCTGCAGCGCAACCAGACCCCTTCCCAGCGTTGTTCAAGCCCGCGGGCAAACTGCTGCATGACCATGGACTCGAATTGATTGGGATACGCGCCGAACAGGCTGACGACCGCTTCGGACTGACCGATGGCGTTGACGACGGGCACGCTCAACGACGAGCGGACGCCCAGGGGATGCGCAACGGAGTGCCAGTATTGGTATCGGGGGTCCCTCGAATAGGAAGGTGAACTCAGTATTCGCAGTGTTCGCCAGGCCTGTGCCGTGAGTCCCTGGCCGCGAGGGGAGTCCGGATCGGCAACCGCTTCGCTGCCCGGAGTCTGCAACACGGCGGCAATTTCCTGTCCTCGCGGTCCCGCAACCGCTTCGACTGAAAAGGCGCCTTCGGTATTCAGACGTAACAGGAGCGCCCCCTGAATCCCCGGGAGATTTCCGAGTGCCGTGATTTCAGCGCGCGTGGCGTCGGCCCATAAGGTGCCCTGCCTGGGCATCATCTCCGACAGGATTCTGAGATAGACCTGTGTAATTGAAGCATCGGTCTGAATCTGCGACTGGATGTCGTCATGCAGCCGGCTCTCGGCCGTGAGCAGTATCCGGTAGCGATCCCTTGCCGACAGGACGGCCTGATTGAGATGTTCGCTCAGCAGCCGGCGGTACAACATCATGGCCTGTACCAGAAGCGAGCTTCCGACACCTGACAGGGCATGTGCCTGGCCCACGTGCTGTGCCCTCTTCAGGATCATGGCCTGGGTCGTTGCAGGATCGAGCAGGAAACCTATATGTTCGGCCTGACGCGACATCAACATGCACATCTCATCGTCGCCCAGATTGGCCAGAATCGATTTGGCCTCCGGCACGTGGCTCAGTTCGGCATAGAACGTCTCGACAAACTCCGTGGAAATGATCTGAAAATGTTCCTTGCTCCTTTCCAGCAGCGTGGCGGCCTTGGTGCCATAAGGGTCGAACGGTTCTTCCCGCTCCGGCGGTGATGGGGTGAGCGAGCAGAAGCGCCACCAGCGGGTCCGGTCCAATTTGTGCAACTTGGACTGATACATCGCGGCATCCGCCTGGCGCAAAAGAATGTCGCTTTCCTCCGAGTCCAGCGGGAATAACGCCAGCCCCATGCTCATGCCGACAAAGGCCTGCTTGTCGGGAGCGACATCGAAGGCCGATTCCACCGCCTGATGAAAGCGTCGGGCGGCCTGAGTGACCTGCTTGATGACTTGCAACTCGTCGAGGTCCTCGATCACCAGGACGAACTCGTCTCCGCCGAGCCGGGCCAGCATGTCGGATTCCCTTAACTGGCCCTGCAGGCGCCTGGCCAGTTCCTGCAGCAGCCGATCGCCGGCTTCGTGGCCCCAGGTGTCGTTTACCGGCTTGAAGTCATCCAGGTCGAACATGCCGACCGCCACCATGTTGCCGATGCGACGTGCCCGGGCGATGGCTTTTGGAAGATGCTGCTCGAGCGCGCGGCGGTTGGGCAGGCCGGTCAGGTCGTCATGGGTGGCCTGATGGCTGATCTGCTCCCTGGCCTCATGCAGGGTGGTATGGTCGATCGCGCTCCAGAGGACGCCGCGTTCGCCGTTCGCCAAATCGATAGGCGATCCCAGGATCTCGGCCCATAGCAGGGAACCATCCTTGCGCCGGTATCGGTACTCGATACGCGCGAATGTGCGACCCTCGATGGCCTTCTTGAACTGGGCACCGAACTGGATGAAGGCATCATGGCTTTCATGAAGGATGGCTGCGCTCTGCCCGATCAGTTCTGAATGTGCATAGCCGAACATCTCGCACAGTGCGGGGTTGAGTTGGGTGATGATCCGATGGCTGTCCACCGTGAACAGTGCCGCGGCATTGCTGTCGAACAGGGTACGCTGAAAATTCAGGGATTGGGCCAGTTCCTGCCGTAATTGCGTCTCGCGCTCGTGGGCACGCGTGGTCTCGATCAGATTGAACTTTGCCTGTTCCACCTCAAGGCGAGTGAGCCGGAGGCGGTCTGCCAGAGCCAGCGAGAGCAGAACGGCGTCGACCAGCATGCCGAAATCCACGGCCCGGAAGGTGTAGTAGGAAAAGGGAAGGAATCCGGATACGGTCAAGGCGGTGATGAAGGAGCCGAGAAAGCCTGCCGCCGTGGCCGGTATGAAATACCGGGCGGCCCGGTTCCCGGCAGACAGAGACAGTATTCCCATGAACAGCAGGAAGGGTGAATAAACGATTACCCACAGGATCGAACTGGATACATGCAGGCCATAGCCGCCGAGAATCGCCGTTCCGACCGATGAGACTACTAGCGCCAGGCCGAAACGCATGGTCCAGCGATAGGCATGAGGCAACCGGGTTCGAAGCTCAAGAAACTGGTTCGTGAAGTAGAGTCCGGTCAGCATGAACAGATAGATGAACGTCGAGTGCGCCCAGTTGCCCCAGACCGGGGAGCCAGGCCAGAGATATTCGTAGGTGAAGCCGTTGTATGTGGCATGCATGACCAGAAAGGCCAGCAGATAAGCCACATAGGCGGCATAAACCTTCTCGCGCACCGAGATGAACAGGACCAGATTGAATAGCAGCAGTGAGGCCAGCGCGCCATAGACGAATCCGAAATACCCCGTTCCACGACTGTCTGATGCGTAGTAGGCGCTACGTTCCCAAAGGGTCATGCCGACGATGAAGGGGTCGCGTGTCTGCGTGCGAACCAGCAACTGGCTCTGCCCGGGTTGCAACGTGAGATCAAAATTGATTTGCCGATGCAGGATGGTCCGGTGTGCGAAGGTCAGCGTATCGCCACCTTCGTAAACCTGTCTCGTGCCGTCGGGTTTGATCAGAATGACCTGTACATGGTCAAGCCAGGCCGGCTCGAAAACCAGTAGCCTTTGCACAGGCGCAGGGTCCGGGTTCCGGAGTTGGATCGAGAACCAGTAGACCGTGTTGCTGAAGCCAAAACTAGCGATGCGCTTCGCTGTCGTTTCGCCGGCGTTCTCCTGCCGGCTCAGGACCGTATCGGCGGACATCACGCCGCCTGGGTCCTTCACGATCCTTGCCAAAGGCACAAGCGATACTTCGGTCATCGTGGAATTCACGATGTGGCCAGCCTCCGGTGTGCCGACCGGTTCTGCATTGGCGGGGCATGCCCCGCACAGCATAAGCAGACCCATCATGACGATTGCACGGAATGGCAGCAGCACCGGGTGGTTTCCCAAATTCATTCGGAAGAAGTACGGATTCTGCCAGATCAGCAGATCGCACCAATTGCATTATTAACCAGAGTGACAAACCTTCCAGTCGCTCATTTCTGCGAGTTGCCGCTCTGCTTGAGACGGCGGTACAGGGTGTTCCGGCTGATGCCGAGGCGGCGTGCGGCCTCCGACATGTTGCCCCGGCTGAAGTCCAGGGCACGGGTGATGGCGGCGTCCGAGAGATTCCGCAGGTTTTCAGTCACTGCGTCGGGTGCAGACGCAATGGCCTTGGCCGGCAATCGCAGTTCTTCAAGCATGTCGTCAGGCAGGTGCGACCAGCTGATGCAGGTTTCGTCGTCGTCGAGCAGGGCACACGCGGTGCGCAGGACATTGACCAGCTGGCGCAGGTTGCCCGGCCAGGCATAGCCTGTGAAAGCGGTAGCGACCCCGGCATCGAGCGAGATGCCCCGATTCGGCGCCATTTCGTCGAGCAGGCGATTGAGCAGGGCGGGGAAATCCTTGCGTTGCCGCAGACCCGGCAGCATCAGGGTCAGGCCGTTGATGCGGTAATAGAGGTCGGCCCTGAAGCGGCCTGCTTCCATTTCGTTCTTCAGGTTGCGATGGGTGGCGCAGATCAGGCCGAAATCGACGGCCACGGATTTGCCGCCGCCCAGCGGTGTCACTTGCCGTTCCTGCAACACCCGCAGCAGACGTGTCTGCATGGCCAGCGGCATGTCGCCGATCTCATCCAGAAACAGGGTGCCGCCTTGAACTTCCCGGATGCGGCCGGGCGAGCCCTGGCGGTGTGCGCCGGTGAAGGCGCCGGGAGCGTAGCCAAACAACTCGGCCTCGATCAGGCTTTCCGGAAGGGATGAACAGTCGACTGCCACGAATGGCCTGGCGCGACGTGGCCCGGAATCGTGCATGGCCTTGGCGAACACTTCCTTGCCGACGCCGGACTCGCCCTGGAGAAGGACCGGGATGGGCTTGTCCAGCACCTTGCGCGCTTTGGTAATTGCGTTGTTGAGGTGCTCGCAACCGGTATCCAGTCCGCTCAGTGCATCCACCGGCGGCCGGGATGCCGTTATTGCCATTGGACGAATCACCCGGCCGGTTTCGACCCGGACGAACAGGTCGCCGCCCGATGTGCGGTGTACAGGCAGCGGTTCGTTGCCGCGGCGCGCACCCCAATCGACGGCATCCCGGAACCGCAGATGAAAGAGTCGATGCAGGGGCAGGGTGCCGAGGTCGGCGGCAGTCAGGCCCAGGATGGTCATTGCCGCGCGGTTGGCGGCGATGATGAAGCCCTCTTCCGAAATCGCCACCGCGCCTTCTGCCAGCGTTCCGATGCCTTCCGCCAGGGGATGGAAGTGCAACTGCACGTTGCCGCCATGACGGACCGCGAACAGCCTGTTTTCGATCATCTGGGCCGCTGTGCGCACGAGGCAGAATGTGTGTGGGTGACGCCGCCGATGATCGCCCGAGATATCCAGTACGCCGATCAGACGGCCATCGGGGGCGGCAACCGGGGCGGCTGCACAGGTGAGAAAACCGTTCCGCTCAAGATAGTGTTCGGCACCGTTGATGACCACGGGCGCAGCTTCGGCCAGCGCGGTGCCGATGGCGTTGGTGCCGCGGTGGCGTTCGTTCCAGGATGCGCCGGGAGACAGGGCGACGCGTTCGGCACGTTCGAGGAAATCGGCGTCGCCCAGGGCTTGCAGCAGGATGCCCCGGTCGTCTGCCAGGATGACCATGCTGCCGGAATCGCGGGTCTGGGCATGGAGATATTCCATGACTGGCTGGGCGTGGGCGATCAGGTCATGTTGCCGGTCGACCGTGGAGGCAAGCTGGAACGGACTGAGGTAGTACTCATCCGGCAGGCGGCCGAGCGGTGCCAGACCGGCTTCCTGGCTGCGGTTCCAGGATCGTGCGACAAGCGGACCAACGGGGGTGCCCGGTGGCAACTCTCCGCTTTCCAGCCACTGATTGCGCGCCTGACGCAAGGCTGCGCCGGGGCCTTTCGGTGTTGGATTCGGCGTCATGTTTTCTCCTGGCTCGCGCTCGTCATGCAGCACTATAAGACTTCAGCCGGCCGCTGCAAGACAAAGCGCCGGTTCGACCGGGTGGGTGTGTCATTTCGTGACAGTGTCCTGGAACGACGCGTGTCACGCATATTGACGATCAGACATGCCAAACACGGCTTTTGTTTCCAATCAATCGTTTACCGGCCTGAACTGCATGGCACGTTCCTTGCGAAACAGGGTACAGATTCCGGCATCACGCCGAATCACATACCAATTCACACGTTTGAAGGAGCCAACACATGATCTATGCCGCCCCCGGTAGCCCTGATGCAAAAGTCCAGTTCAAGGCCAAGTACGACAACTTCATCGGTGGCAAATGGACGCCCCCGGTCAACGGGCAGTATTTCGACAACGTCACCCCGATCAACGGAAAGGTGTTCTGTCAGGCCGCCCGTTCCTCGGCCGAGGATATCGAACTGGCACTCGACGCCGCCCATGCCGCCGCCGACGCCTGGGGCAAGACCTCGGTCACTGCCCGCGCCAACATCCTGAACAAGATCGCCGATCGCATTGAAGCCAATCTCGAAGCCCTGGCTTATGCCGAGACCGTGGACAACGGCAAGCCGATCCGCGAGACACTGAATGCCGACATCCCGCTTGCTGCCGACCACTTCCGCTACTTCGCCGGCTGCATCCGCGCGCAGGAAGGCAGTCTGGGCGAACTGGACGAGACCACCGTCGCCTACCATTTTCATGAGCCACTGGGCGTGGTCGGCCAGATCATCCCCTGGAACTTCCCCATCCTGATGGCCGCCTGGAAGATGGCTCCGGCCCTGGCCGCCGGCAACTGCGTGGTGCTGAAACCGGCCGAGCAGACTCCGGTCAGCATCCTGGTGCTCATGGAGATGATTGCCGACCTGCTGCCGCCTGGCGTGCTCAACATTGTCAACGGCTTCGGTCTGGAAGCCGGCAAGCCGCTGGCCTCCAACCGTCGCATTGCAAAAATCGCCTTTACCGGCGAGACCACCACCGGCCGTCTGATCATGCAGTACGCCAGCCAGAACCTGATTCCGGTCACCCTGGAGCTGGGTGGCAAGTCGCCCAACGTATTCTTCGAGGATGTCGCGGACGCCGACGATGCCTTCTTCGACAAGGCCATCGAAGGCTTCGTCCTGTTCGCCTTCAACCAGGGTGAAGTCTGCACCTGCCCGTCGCGCGCACTGATCCAGGAATCGATCTACGACAAGTTCATGGAACGCGCCATCCAGCGTGTTCGCGCCATCAAGCAGGGCAATCCACTCGACACCGAGACCATGGTTGGCGCCCAGGCCTCCACCGAACAGTTGGAGAAGATCATGTCCTACATGGACATCGGCAAGCAGGAAGGTGCGAAGTGCCTGACCGGCGGTGGCCGGGCCGATGTCAGTGGCGACATTGCCAGTGGCTATTACGTTCAGCCGACCGTTTTTCAGGGCCACAACAAGATGCGCATCTTCCAGGAGGAAATCTTCGGCCCGGTGCTGGCTGTGACCACCTTCAAGGATGAAGCCGAAGCTCTGGCCATCGCCAACGACACCTTGTACGGTCTCGGCGCCGGCGTCTGGAGCCGTGACGGCAGCCGTGCCTACCGCATGGGTCGCGGCATCAAGGCCGGCCGGGTCTGGACCAACTGCTACCACGCTTATCCGGCGCATGCAGCGTTTGGCGGCTACAAGCAGTCTGGCATCGGCCGCGAGACGCACAAGATGATGCTGGACCACTACCAGCAGACCAAGAACCTGCTGGTCAGCTACAGTCCCAACGCGCTCGGCTTCTTCTGAGCGTGACCTGAACGCGGACGGGCAAGGCATCGCCCGTCCGCTTTTGTCTGGAGGCACCCATGACCGAACGCGTCGTTGCCACCGAAGCCGCGCTCGACCTGATCGAACTTCTGAAGACCAAACACGGGCCGCTGATGTTCCACCAATCCGGCGGATGCTGCGACGGCAGTGCCCCCATGTGCTATCCGCTGGGCGAATTCATGGTGGGAGACAGCGATATCCAGCTGGGCGAGATCGGCGGCTGTCCCTTTTACATGAGCCGTGCCCAGTTCGAATACTGGGAACATACCCAGCTCATCATCGATGTCGTGCCCGGACGGGGCGGTATGTTCTCGCTGGAAGGCCCGGAAGGCCTGCGTTTCCTTACCCGATCCCGGCTCTATACCGACGAAGAGTGGGCAGAGCTTTCGGCCGGCCAATCCTCGCCAGCTTCACCGGCTTGATATCGTTTTACGACTTGTTTTCGATCCATTGACTCATCACTGATTCAAGCTGATCCGGGGTCGCCAGGATGTGAATCCCGTCACCCGGTTCGGCCAGATGCCGGACTCCCATGCCTCCGGCCCATATTTCAACGGCTGGGCTGAGTCGCTGGCGCAATTCCAATAGCACCGGAAGAACTCGGCGCCGCGGGTAGGCCGTACTGAAAGACAGGGCGACGACATTCGCGTTGTGCGCCCGCGCGGCGTTGCCAATGTCATCGATCGGCATCTGCGGCCCTAGATAGATGCAATGCGCTCCGCCCAGGACAAGGCTGCTGGCTGCCATCAGCAGGCCCAGACTATGACCTTCCTCGGGCACGGTGGTCATCAGGACACGCGGTTTTCCTGATGGCGAGTTGAGTGGCTCCAGCGTGCCACGCAGCAGGTTATGCATGACCTCGGAATAGAGGTGCTCTTCGAATACCTGCAATTCGCCACGGGCCCAGGCTTCTCCCACCACTATGGATACAGGTTCTGCTGTGTCCTGGACAAATAGCCTAAGTCCCTGCTCCTGTAAAAGACGTCCTAGACGGCCCTTCAGGCTGGCCGGGTCGTGGGCACGCAACAACGTAAGTATTTCCTCGACGAACGCTCCGGTTACGCTACCGCCTGCCGGAATCGTCTTGTGGGCGGCTAGATCGGACAGTTCGCTCTGACTTAAATTCATCAGTTTTGACGGTCGGTGGCCAAGTCCCATCAGGTGTTTGATTTGTCGCAGACGCGCGACTTGCTCCGCTGGATAGACGCGCTCGCCTTTTGTGTCCCGGTCTGGATTCGGAAAGCCATACCGAATCTCCCATTTGCGCAGCACGTCCTTGGACAGCCCGGTTTCCCGTTCAACTGTACCTATGCTCAGCGCGGTTTCATAAAAATCCATAGCCTAATTGTCCTGGACAAACGATTGACATTGTCAAATTGTACGTCTATCTTAGGTTCAACTTCTAATTTGTCCAGGACAAATATAATGAATCTCGCTCAGACGTCCAGGTCGGTGGCCCAAATTGCTGTAAAGCCTGACCCACACCTCGGCCAATACCGGTTCTGGCTAGCTGCAGTGCTGGTCGCCCTGGCTGCTTTGTTGTCCGGAAGTAGCCAGGCCAATGACTGCCCGTCCATCCTGAATCACACCTTCAACCGATTGCAGGATGGGGTGCCGCAGAACCTTTGTCAGTATCGAGGCAAGGTTGTCCTGGTGGTCAATACAGCCAGCTACTGCGGATTTACCGATCAATACGGCACTCTTGAGGCGCTGTACCGGCAATACAAGGACAAGGGCCTGGTTGTGCTCGGCTTCCCCGCCAACGACTTTGGCAATCAGGAGCCGGGCAGCAATGGCAGGATCGCCACGTTCTGTCGTCGCACCTACAGTGTCGAATTTCCGATGTTCGAAAAATCCCATGTCGTGGGCACAAGCACCAACGCATTTTTCAGTGAACTCACCCGGCTCACGGGACAGCCGCCACAGTGGAACTTTCACAAGTATCTGATCAGCCGTGATGGCAAGCAACTGATCAGCTTTGGATCATCGGTAAGGCCGGATGACAAACCCTTTCACGACGCCATGCAGAAGATGCTTCAGGACAGGAGTTTGCAATGACTGCCGCTTCCCGCCTCGCCATCAACTGGGTCGAACAGGGGCTGGTGCCGGACACGGTCATCCGCCAGGGCATTCGTCGGCTTCTGGCCAGGCGAATCGAGGCCATAGGCGCAGCCGATTGCATTGCCTCGGCTGAAGTCGCCGAGGCAATGATCGAGGCCATGGATGCCAGCCCCATCGCCGTGGTGCCGGAACTTGCTAACGCACAGCACTATGAAGTTCCCGCCGATTTTTTTGACCAAGTGTTGGGACCGCGGCGCAAGTACAGCGCCTGTCATTGGGGCGAGGGGGTGCGCGATCTGGCCCAGGCCGAGATCGAAGCGCTGATTCTGACCTGTGACCATGCCGGACTGGAGGATGGCCAGGACATTCTGGAACTGGGCTGCGGCTGGGGTTCGTTGTCCCTTTGGATGGCGGAACATTATCCGCGTGCCAGCATTACCGCGGTTTCCAACTCACGTTCGCAAAAGGCCTACATCGAAGCGCGAGCCAGGCAGGCTGGACTCTGCAATCTGCGGGTGATTACCGCCGACATGAATGACTTCTCCTCGGGAGAACAGTTCGACCGGGTGGTGTCGGTGGAAATGTTCGAGCACATGCGCAACTGGCGCCTGCTTATGCAGCACATTCATGGCTGGCTAAAACCGGGTGGGCAGTTTTTCATGCACGTTTTCTGCCATCGCTCGACACCCTATTTATTCGAAGACGAGGGACCGACCGACTGGATGGGCCGCCATTTTTTCAGCGGTGGCCTGATGCCCAGCGATGATCTGCCTCTGCGCTTTCAGAATCACCTCAAGTTGGTCCGGCACTGGCGCTGGGACGGTCGCCACTACGAGCGGACACTGAATGCCTGGTTGGCCACCATGGACAGTCGTCGCAACGAGGTAATGCCGATCCTGAGCCGGACCTACGGCGCTGATGGGGAACTGTGGTGGCAGCGCTGGCGGATCTTCTTCATGGCCTGTGCCGAACTGTTTGGCTACGACAGGGGACAGCAGTGGTGGTTGAGTCACTATCTGTTCGAGCGCCCGGCGCTTGGGGCTGTATAGGCCATGATGGACTGGCATGCCTACCTGCTCGGACTGGTGGTCACGCTGGCCATGGGGCTGATCGGCTGGCTGGCGACGCTGTCTCGCCATAACGTCAATCTGGTCGATAGCCTCTGGTCGATGTTCTTCCTGGCTGCCGGCGTGACCTATGCGCTGGCTTCCGGCCAGATGAGCGCTCGCACCGTCCTGGTTTTGACACTGGTTGCCCTTTGGGCGATGCGCCTCGGCATTCATCTCGCAGCGCGCAATTGGGGTAAGCCGGAGGACCACCGTTACCGGGCTATCCGTGCCAACAATGCACCGTGTTTTGCCTGGAAGAGCCTGTTCATCGTTTTCGGCTTGCAGTCGGTTCTGGCCTGGCTGATCTCCTTGCCGCTGGCGGCTGCGATCGTCTCGTCATCGCCGTTCGGCTTTCTGGATGTGCTTGGTGCGGGCGTGGTGCTGGTCGGCCTAGTCTTCGAGGCGTTTGCAGATCATCAACTGGCCCGGTTCAAGGCCGACCCTGGCAGCCGGGGCAAGGTTCTGGACCATGGTCTCTGGCGTTACAGCCGGCATCCAAATTACTTCGGCGAGGCCTGTGTCTGGTGGGGCTTCTGGCTCATTGCCCTTGCCGCGGGCGCGTGGTGGAGCCTGCCCGCACCGCTGCTGATGACCTTCCTGCTGCTCCGGGTATCGGGCGTGGCCCTGCTGGAGAAGGATATCGCCGAACGCCGTCCGGCCTACCGCGACTACATCGCCCGGACCAGCGCTTTCGTGCCGATGCCGCCGCGAGACGCCGTCCATCTGCACTACAAGGAGACTCGCTGATGCGCCGCCTGCTGACCATTCTATGCGCCAGCCTCCTGGCCGGCTGTCAGTCCGTGCCCATGCCGCCGATGGAGACCGTTACCCAGGTCGACATGAACCGGTTCATGGGCGACTGGTATGTCATCGCCCACATCCCGACCTTTCCGGAACGCAACGCCTATAACGCCATCGAGTCCTACCGGCTCAATCCAGATGGCACGGTCGCCACCACCTTTACCTTCCGCGAGGGCGGTTTCGACGGCGAGCCGAGACGGATGCAGCCGACCGGGTTTGTTACCGACCGGAGCGGCAATGCCATCTGGGGCATGCAGTTCATCTGGCCGTTCAAGGCCGACTATCGGATCGTCTATCTGCGGCCGGACTATGGCGTTACCGTCATCGCCCGGCAGAGGCGCGATTATGTCTGGATCATGGCGCGCAGCCCGTACATGGCCGAATCAGACTATGGGCAACTGGTGGAGCGTATCGCCGCCTGGGGTTATGACGTGAAGAAATTGCGCCGTGTGCCACAACGCCAAGGTGAGCGGCCATGAAGATCGCAATCGTCGGCAGCGGTATTTCCGGCCTGACTGTCGCCCATATGCTCCACCCCGAACACGAAGTGACTGTGTTCGAGGCCGGTCCGCACATCGGTGGCCACGTCCATACCCACGACGTCACCCTGGCGGGCCGCCATTACCCGGTTGATTCGGGCTTCATCGTCTACAACGACCGGACCTATCCCCATTTCATCGGATTGCTGAATGAACTTGAGGTCGAGACCAAAGTCACCGACATGAGCTTCAGTGTCAGTTGCGGCCAAAGCGGACTCGAATACAACGGCGCCAATCTGAATGCCCTGTTCGCCCAGCGCGAGAATCTGCTGCGCCCCGGCTTCTGGGGCATGCTCATGGACGTGCTGCGTTTCAACCGCGAGGCGCCCGACCTCCTGGCCGCCGAGGCAGGCGACATCGCCCTGGGCGAGTATCTGAACCGTGCAGGCTACGGCGCCATGTTCCGGGATTACTACATCCTGCCCATGGGCGCCGCCATCTGGTCGACCGATCCGGCTCGCATGCTGCTCTTCCCGGCCCGAGCCTTCGTGCGCTTCTTCGTCAACCACGGCTTGCTGAGCCTGACCGACCGGCCAGCCTGGCGGGTGATCAAGGGCGGCTCGCGTGCCTATGTGGAGCGGCTGGTAGCGCCATTTTGCGACCGGATAAAAGTGAATGCCCCGGTCATCGGCCTGACCCGTCACGACGGCCATGTCGATGTCCATCTGGCCGATGGCACGGCCCGTTTCGATGCGGTGTTCCTGGCCTGCCACAGCGATCAGTCGCTGTCCCTGCTCAGCGATCCGAGCGCGGCCGAGCAGGAAGTGCTGTCGGCGATTCCCTATCAAGCCAACGAGGCGGTGCTGCACACCGACAATCGCCTGCTACCTAAACGGCGACGTGCCTGGGCCGCCTGGAATTATCTGATGCCGGGTGGTCCTGGAGATCGTGTCTGCCTGACCTATGACATGAACATTCTGCAAGGGCTGGATGCTCCGGAAACCTTGTGCGTGACGCTGAATGCAACTGACCGGATCGATCCCGCCAGGATCATCGAACGCATGACCTATCACCATCCGCTGTTCACCAATGCCAGTGTTGCCGCCCAGGCCAGGCATCGTGAAATCGACGGCACACGCCGGACCTATTACTGCGGCGCCTGGTGGCGCTACGGCTTCCACGAGGACGGCGTGGTCAGCGCACTGGATGCCATCCGACACTTCGAGAGCGACTATGGAAAGCTGCCTATACGAAGGCTGGGTGCGGCATAGGCGCTTCGCGCCACGGCCGCACGCCTTCAATTACCGACTTTATATGCTCTGGCTCGACCTGGACGAACTGGACCGGGTCTTTGCGGGCCGCTGGCTGTGGTCGGTCGACCGGGCCAATCTGGCCAGCTTCAGTCGCGCCGATCATCTGGGCGATCCGGTTCTGCCGTTGTCGGCCGCGGTGCGACTGGAAGTTGAGCGGCAGACCGGGCGCAGGCCCAATGGCCCGATCCGGCTGCTCACCCACCCGCGGTATTTTGGCTATGGCTTCAACCCGGTCAGCTTCTATTACTGTTACGCCGACAATGGCCGAGATATCGACGCCATCGTTGCCGAGGTCAGCAACACACCTTGGCATGAGCGCCACGTCTACGTCCTGCCCATGTCGGCCAATCTGGGCAGTTCAACAAGGGTGCGCTTCAAGACCGCCAAAACCTTCCACGTTTCGCCTTTCCTGCCCATGAATCTTGATTACCACTGGCGGCTGACCCTGCCGGGCAGGAACCTGCTGGCCCACCTGGAAGATATTGACGCGGGCAGCCCGGTGTTCGATGCCACGCTCAACCTGCGCCGCCGCCCGTTGACCGGGGTCAACCTTGCCCGTGCGCTGGTCCGGTTTCCCTTCATGACCGGGCAAGTAGCATTTGGCATCTATTGGCAGGCCCTCAGGCTCTGGCTAAAGGGGACTCCCATCTTCGACCATCCGAGCCCCTCGCCGGCTGAAAGCGAGCGACCAGTATGAACGACACCACCCTGCCTGCCTTGATCGGACGCCGACCAAGATTCCTGGTGAACCCGATCCGAAACCGGGTCCTCGACCGATTGTCCTCTCTGGCCAACGGCACGTTGCTGCTGGAGGAGGGGGGTCGCGCCTGGCGTTGCGGCAGCGGTGCGCCCGAGATTCGGGTGCGGGTGCATGGCGCGCAGTTCTGGAACGCAGTTGCCTTCGGTGGCAGCGTGGGTGCGGGTGAATCCTTTATGGATGGCGAATGGGACTGCGACGATCTGGTCGGACTGGTGCGTCTGCTGCTTCGCAACCGCGCCACGCTGGATGGCATCGAACGTGGTCTGGCGCGGCTGACTTCACCACTACGCGGACTGGGCCATTGGCTGAACCGAAATACCCGCTCTGGCAGCCGGCGCAACATTGCAGCCCATTACGACCTGGGCAACGCCTTTTACCGGCTTTGGCTGGATGAGACCATGATGTACTCCAGTGCTGTGTTCGATCGTCCTGAAATGAGCCTGGCCGAAGCCTCAACCGCCAAATTGGAGCGGATCTGCAGCAAGCTCGACCTGCAAGCCAGCGACCACGTACTCGAGATCGGGACCGGCTGGGGCGGCTTCGCCCTTTATGCAGCGAGTCGGTTCGGCTGCCGGGTAACCTCTGTCACCCTGTCCAGCGAACAATCCACACTGGCCCGTCAGCGCGTCGCCGAGGCCGGCCTCACCGACCGGGTCGATGTCCAGCTTTGCGATTACCGCGACCTGACCGGCCAATTCGACAAGCTGGTATCGATCGAAATGGTGGAGGCGGTCGGCGCGAACAACCTCGAACGCTATTTCGGCCAGTGCAGCCGTCTGCTCAAGGCTGACGGCGCCATGCTGCTGCAAGCCATCACCATTGCCGATCAACGCTACGAAATGGCCCTGCGTGAGGTCGACTTCATCCAGAAACACATCTTTCCCGGCGGTTTCCTGCCCAGCATTACGGCACTGGCCGGCGCCATGACCCGGTCTGGCGACCTGCGTACTGCCCATCTTGAAGACATCGGGCCGCATTACGCCGAAACCCTGTCCCGCTGGCGGGACAATTTTCTAAGCCGCATCGAGCAGGTGCGTGCACTGGGCTTCGATGACCGGTTCATCCGCATGTGGACCTTCTATTTATCCTATTGCGAAGGTGGTTTTCACGAACGAGACATCGGCACGATACAGATGTTGCTGGCTAAGCCCGGTTGGCGTGGTCGAGTGCCGATCTGCTGCACCGGACCCGTCTTGCCGGGTTCGCAACTGACAACCTGATTATCCCTGGTGCCGCGCGCACCATTGCCTGAAGGAGTATTGCCATGATGACCGTTACCCGCGACCCCATTACCCTGAACGATGTCACTGATCTGAGCCACGCGCCTTTCGTCCTGGAAGGCAGCGGCAGCGGCGCCATGAAGATCTACTTCGAGTCAGAGGCCAACAAGGCCGAATACCTGGGTACCGAGATGCACGGTGGCGTGCAGTCTGCGGCGTTGACCAGGATATTCAGCGAGATGGCCGAAAATCCCGATACCGGCAGCATCAACTGAGGACGCGCAGATGACCGGATGCCATTTGCTGATCGTCGCCCATGGCAGCCGTCGCCAAGGCTCCAACGATGAGGTTCGTAGGCTGGCTGACCAGATGCGAGGGCTTAAGGGCGAGACGCTCGATGGGGTCGAGGTCGCCTTCCTGGAACTGGCTGAACCCTCGATTCCGGACGGCTTGCGGAGTCTTGCGGAAAAGGGGGCGCAACACATTGTTGTGCTGCCCTATTTTCTCGCCGCAGGTACGCATGTCGTGAACGACATACCCGATGCGCTGGCGTCCTTTGAGTCATCAAATCCCGGGGTCAAGGTCAGCCTGACGCTGCATTTTGGCGCTTCATCCGGACTCGTTGCGGCCTTGCTCGATCTGGCCAGTTATGCCCATGCCTGCGACATGCCGGCCTGATCGAAGCCCTGTCAGAAGTTGGTGATGATGTTCTCGCTGCTTTCCAGCACCTTTGATGCCGGGCCGACCAGCAACGGGTCCGGCGCATGGGCGACGTGCTCGTCCTTGTTCGGATAGGGCAGGCTGGCCAGGAAGTGGCGCATGCAGTTCAGCCGGGCACGCTTCTTGTCGTCGGACTTGATCACGGTCCAGGGGGCATCGGCGGTGTCGGTGTGGAAGAACATGGCCTTCTTGGCTTCGGTGTATTCGTCCCACTTGTCCAGCGACTGGATGTCGATGGGCGACAATTTCCAGTGCTTGAGCGGGTCGTCGCGACGGGCGATGAAGCGGCGCAACTGCTCTTCACGGCTGACCGAGAACCAGAACTTGTAGAGCAGGATGCCGCTGTTGACCAGCATGCGTTCCAGCTGCGGGACCTGACGCATGAATTCGAGGTATTCATGCGGTGAGCAGAAACCCATGACCCGCTCGACGCCGGCCCGGTTGTACCAGGAGCGGTCGAAGAAGACCATTTCCCCAGTGGTCGGCAGGTGCTGGAGGTAGCGCTGGAAGTACCACTCGCCGCGTTCCCGGTCGGAGGGTTTCTCCAGTGCGACGACGCGCGTGCTGCGCGGGTTCAGGTGTTCCATGTAGCGTTTGATGGTGCCGCCCTTGCCGGCCGCATCGCGGCCCTCGAACAGGATGACGATCTTCTGGCCGGTTTCGCGGACCCAGTTCTGAACCTTGAGCAGTTCGATCTGCAGCTTGGCCTTCTGCGCCTCATAGTCGTTGCGGCGCAGGCGGGTGCGGTAGGGATAATCCGCTGGCAGCGGGGCATAGTCGCTTTCCTCGTCGCTGCCGTGCGGTGCGTGGGCGACGGCTTCGGCAACCGGGCCATGGCTGGCGGATTCGATTTCGGCAACGGTAGCCGGATCAGGCTGTTTGGGTGCTCGGGTGCGCTTCGCTGCGACCCGCCTGGGTGTGTCAGCAGGGGCCTCGTCAGCAAGGGGTTTGATGGAGATGGGGCGGGTGGTTTTTGTTGTGTTGTCAGCCATGGCGTTCACTTGGGGTTGAGGTTGGTGGGAGTAAAAGCATTATTTATAGACCCTGCAATGGACCAGTACCACCCCCGCCAGGGGTTTCCATTACAAAAATATCACCAGCCTCCAGGCTGAAGCGGGCGATGCCGTCCAGCGTCTCCAGTTCGCCGTCTGCCCGCTCTATCCATTGTCGTCCGGTTTGGCCGTTACCGCCCCCGGCGAGGCCGAAGGGGGCGACCTGTCTGCGCAGGGCGATCAGGTTAGCCTGCATGGGGGCCAGGAAGCGCAGCCGGCGCACGATGCCGTCACCGCCGCGATGCCGCCCTTCGCCACCTGAACGAGTGCGGATGGCGAAGGCCTCGACCCGGACCGGGAAATTCAGTTCCAGCACCTCGGGGTCGGTCATCCGGGAGTTGGTCATGTGGCTATGCACCGCCGATGCGCCATCGAAGTTCGGACCCGCGCCGGTGCCGCCGCAGACGGTCTCGTAATACTGATGCCGGCCGTCGCCGAAACTGAAATTGTTCATGGTGCCCTGGCTGGCGGCCAATGCGTTCAGCGCCCCATAAAGGGCATCGACGATGTTTTGCGAGGTTTCGACATTGCCGGCCACCACGGCGGCTGGGTAGGCCGGATTGAGCAGGCTGTCCGGCGGCAGCGCGATTGCAAGCGGACGCAGCACGCCGGCATTGAGCGGGATATCGGTATCGAGCAGGGTGCGGAACACGTACAGCACCGCTGAGTGGACGATGGCGCTGGGGGCATTGAGGTTGCCGGGATGCGGGCCGGAGGTGCCGGTGAAGTCGATCAGGGCGCGTTTGCCATCGATCCGGATGTCGACTGAAATGTTGCCGCCGCCATCCAGGGGCAGGTCGAAGCGGCCGTCCTTCAGGCGTCCGAGCAGACGTTGCACGGCGGCTTCGGCATTGACCTGCACGAAGCCCATGTAGGCCGGCACGGCGGCCTCGCCGACTTCCGATTCCAGTTGGCGCAGCAGGCGGGCGCCGAGATGGCAGGCGGCAACCTGGGCGGCGAGGTCGGCCAGGTTCTGCTCCGGATTGCGGGTCGGCTGCGGGTTACTGTTCAGCCAGTCGCGCACTGCTCCGGTCAGTAGCGCACCATCGCGCACGATGAGCATACCGTCGGAACGGCAGCCTTCCTCGTCGATATGGCGGCTGTCGGCCGGCATGGAGCCGGGTGCGATGCCGCCGATGTCGGCGTGATGGGCGCGCGCGGCGGTGACGTAGCGCACGCTCCGGCAGGTGCTGTCGAAGACCGGTTGCACCACTGTGATGTCCGGTAAGTGGGTGCCGCCGGCGTATGGCGAGTTGATCAGATAGGCATCGTCCGGCTGCATCCCGGTCCCGAAGCGATTCAATATCGCGCGCACCGAATCGCCCATACTGCCGAGATGGACCGGGATGTGCGGCGCGTTGGCGATCAGGTTGCCGGCCGCATCGAACAGGGCGCAGGAGAAATCGAGCCGTTCGCGGATGTTTACCGAGCGGGCGGTCATCTGCAAGGTTCGGCCCATGTCCTCGGCGATGCTCATGAAGCGCCGGTTGAACAGGCTGAGCCAGGTCGGGTCCGGACGGTCGATGTCCGGCCGGCGACTCAAGCAGGTGGAACTGCTCAGCAGCAGGTCGCCGCGTTTGGTTATCGTGGCCGTCCAGCCGGGATCGATCACGACGCAGGAACCGGCCTCGACGATCAGGGCCGGGCCGGCAATGCGCTGGCTGGAAGCCAGATCGTCCCGCTGATACAGCGGCGCGGAGTGCCAGGCGCCTTGGCAATAGAGGCGAGTGGTTTCAAAGGCGGTGCCAGGCTGGCGCGGGTCGGACGGGCTGCCCGTCGGATCGGCCCCGCCGGACACAGTTTCGATTTCAATCGCGGTGCAGATCAGTTCGCGGGTGGCGTCGGAGAAGCCGAAACGGCTGCGGTGCAGTTCGTGGAAGGCGTCAGCCATTTCGGTTGCGCCTTCGAGCGGCACAGCCAGGGTGGTGTCGGCGCCGGCGTAGCGGAGCAGGGCGCGCATCTCGCCTGGTGCTTCGGGGATGGCAGGCATGTCAGCAAGCGGCCGTTCGACCGCGATTTGATGCAGTTCCCGCTGTTCCGCCAGGCCGATGCCATAGGCGGACAGCACGGCGGCAAAAGGCGAGATCAGTATCTGGCCGATGCCGAGGCGGGTAGCCACCCGGCAGGCAAGCTGGCCGCCGGCTCCGCCGAAGCAGACCAGGCCGAATTCGGACGGATTTACACCGCGTTCCAGGGTGATGTGGCGTATGGCGTCGGCCATGTTCTCCACCGCGATGTCGAGAAAGCCTTCAGCCAGTTGTTCCGGGGTGTAGACCAGATTCAGGGCTGCGTTGACCTCGTAGGTCAGATCGTCGAAGGATTGTTTGACCACGTCGCCATCCAGCGACAACGTTCCATCCGGACCGAAGATGGCCGGAAAGTGGGCGGCCTGGATGCGACCCAGAAACAGGTTGGCATCGGTCACCGTGAGCGGCCCGCCACGCCGGTAGGACTTTGGACCAGGCACGCTGCCGGCCGAGTCGGGGCCGACAGTGAGCCGGTCGCCGTCGAAATGCAGGATGGAGCCGCCGCCTGCCGCCACGGTATGCACGCCCAGCATGGGCACGCGCACCCGGCAACCCGCGACTACTGATTCTCCTTGACGTTCCAGCGTACCGGCATACAGAGACACATCGGTCGATGTTCCGCCCATATCGAAGCCGATCAGCCGTTCCAGGCCGGCAGCGCGGCCGACCTTGATCATGCCGATCAGCCCGCCGGCCGGGCCGGACAGTACGCTGTCCTTGCCTTGGAAGCGGTCTGCCGGCACCAGGCCGCCATTGGATTGCATGAACTCGAGCCGGGTACCGGCGGGCAGGGTCTGCGCCACGCTGTCCACGTAACGCCGCAGGGGGGGCGACAGGTAGGCATCCAGCACAGCTGTTTCGGCGCGCGGCAGAAACTTGATCAGGGGCGAGGCTTGATGCGACAGGCTGATCTGGCTGAAGCCGAGCCGGGCCGCGATCTCTCCGGCGGCGAGTTCATGCGCAGGGTTTTTCCAGCTGTGCAGGAAGGCGATGGCGCAGGCCTTTATGCC
>JARLJM010000096.1 GCA_031291185.1 Parasulfuritortus sp.
CTTCCAGATCGGCGATGCACAGCACGCCGCCCGGATTGAGCAGGGTATGGAAGACCTCCAGGATGTGCTCGGTGTTCGGGATGTGGTGCAGGGTCATGGATGAGTAGATCAGATCGTAGCGCTCATCCGGCAGCGGGTCGCAGGTGAGGTCGGTCTGCTTCACCGTCATGTTGGTCACGCCTTGCTCGGCGATCTTCTCGCGCAGCACGTCGAGCATGCCGGCCGAGGTGTCCTTGAGGGTGATCCGGCCCAGTTCGTCCTTTAGCGGGAAGGACAATAGGCCGGTACCACAGCCGTAATCGAGCGCCGTCATGGACGGTTTCAGCGGCACGGCGGCGTGGATGGCGTCGGCGATCTTGTGGGCGCGGTCCTGGAATACCGGGTTGCTGTCCCATTCACGGGCCTTATTGTCGAAATGTCCTGCAGGTGCGTTCATTTACGTCCTCCTAGAATTGAACCCATCACGCCACGCAAAATCTGTCGACCGACCTGGGTGCCGATAGTTCGCACCGCGCTCTTGGCCATGGCCTCGATCAGGCCCTGCCGGCGGCCGTCGCCCATGAGAATGCCGCCCAGCACGCCGCCGATGCCACTGCCTGAACCGGCTTGCGAGGTGGTGGTCTGGGTCTGGGCCGGCGTGGCTTGTTCGCCGCGCGCCTTGAGCTTTTCGTAAGCCGATTCGCGATCCACCGTGTTTTCGTAAACACCCGCGACCAGCGATGATTGAATCAGTGCCTTGCGCTGTTCCGGGGTGATCGGCCCGATCTGGCCTTCGGGAGGCACGATGAAGGCCCGTTCCACCACGTTGGGCTGGCCCTTCTCGCCCAGGAAGGAAACCAGCGCCTCGCCCACGCCCAGTTCCGTGATGACGGCTTCCTCATCGAGACCGGGATTGTCGCGCATGGTCTCGGCGGCGGCTTTCACGGCCTTCTGATCTCGGGCGGAGAACGCGCGCAGGGCGTGCTGGACCCGGTTGCCGAGCTGGCCGAGCACCTTGTCCGGTACGTCGGCCGGATTCTGGGTGACGAAGTAGACCCCGACGCCCTTGGAGCGGATCAGGCGCACCACTTGTTCGATCTTGTCGACCAGCGCGTCGGGCGCGTCGGTAAACAGCAGGTGGGCCTCGTCGAAGAAGAACACCAGCTTGGGTTTGTCCAGGTCGCCGACCTCGGGCAGCTTCTCGTACAGCTCGGTGAGCAGCCAGAGCAGCAGGGTGGCGTACATCTTGGGCGCCTGCATCAGCTTGTCGGCCGACAGCACGTTGACGATGCCGCGACCACGGTCGGTCTGCATCATGTCCTCGATGTTCAGCATCGGCTCGCCGAAAATGTGTTCGCCGCCTTGCGATTCCAGGGCCAGCAGGCCGCGCTGGATGGCGCCGACGCTGGCGGCCGAGATGTTGCCGTATGCCGTGGTGAATTCCTTGCCGTTGTCGCCTACGAACTGCAACATCGCGCGCAGGTCCTTCAGGTCGAGCAGCAGCAGGCCGTTGTCGTCGGCGACCTTGAAGACCAGATTGAGCACGCCAGCCTGGGTTTCGTTCAGTTCCAGCATTCGGGACAGCAGCAGTGGCCCCATGTCGGAGATGGTGGCGCGCACTGGATGGCCCATCTCACCGAAGGCGTCCCAGAAAGTGACCGGGCTGGCGCTGTATTGATGGCCGGTCAGGCCCAGTTTTTCGACCCGCTCCGTCACCTTGGCGTTGTTCCCGCCGGCTTGCGAGATGCCGGACAGATCGCCCTTTACGTCGGACATGAAGCAGGGCACACCGATGCGCGAGAAATGCTCGGCCATGGTCTGCAAGGTCACCGTCTTGCCGGTACCGGTCGCGCCGGTGATCAGGCCGTGGCGGTTGGCCATCTGGGGCAATAGAAGAAGTTCGGTCTTGTCGTTCTTGGCGATGAGCAGGGGATCGGTCATGGAGACCTCCTTGATTGGAGGCGTGATTATAAGTGACGGTGTGTGACGGACTATGGCGAGAATTGACCAGAGAGGGGGATGTAGGCTGCTATAAGCGAAGTGCATAGCATCTTCGCAGTTCGTCAGTTTTTTTGCCGGTGTAGGCCGGGGGTGGCCGGCAGCGCATTACTTTTCTTGAGCGGCCAAGAAAAGTAACCAAAAGAAGGCCGCCCCGCATCCGTCGAAACCCCGAAATCTCGGCTCCGGCTGAAGGGGGAGGGAAAAACAAACCGTTGGTTGGGCTGCCGGCATGCAAAAAGCGAATTGCGTAGTTGAGCGACGGTTTGCAGTTCAATCCCGTCTGCGCCGCCAATTTTCCCGGTGCCGTTCGGGGGGGCCTTCGGCGAGCACTGTCTGAGCCCGAAGGGCGAGTTGCGCAGCCGCCCGAATGGCACCGGGAAAATTGGGAACCCGAAGGGCGGCGAAGTAGGGCGTGTTTTCTTTGGTTAGCTTTCTTTGCACGAGCAAAGAAAGTAACTGGCCGCCGGGCCACCCCCGGCCTACACCGGTCAAATGAATCCACCACGATAAATCCGGCGCAATGCCCTTCGGTTATTGCGCCCTACCCAGCATCCCTCAACACCCTGAACAACTCCCGACTCGACTTCGGCGGCTTGCCCAGCTCCGCTTCCTTACGGGCGTTGCGGATCAGTTGGCGCATCTGCTGGGCATCGCAGCCGGGGTGGGCAGTCAGCCATTCGGTCAGGGCGTCATCGTTTTCCAGCAGGCGTTCGCGCCAGCGTTCCAGCAGATGGAACTCGGCCTTGGCGACGTTGGACTCGCCCCGGATTGCGGACAGTTGTTCCGCGATGGGTTCGGGCTCGACCGTGCGCATGACCTTGCCGATGAACTGCATCTGCCGGCGCAGCGCGCCGTGGCTGGTGATGCGCTGGCATTCGAGGACGGCGATGCGCAGTTCCTCGGGCAGGTCCATCTTCTTGATCTGGTCCTTGGATAGCTTGACCAGATCGCGGCCCATGTCCTGCAGGGCGTCCGAATCGCGCTTGCGCTGGCTCTTGCTTGGGGGGCGGTCGTCTTCGAATTCTTCGGTGGGCTCGGTCATGGGACGGCTGGCTGTACGGATAAGGTTGGTATGATATCGGCTTTCCATTCAAGATCAGACCGCTACCGTGTCCGAAAAGCATTTTTCCTATTCCGATGCCTCCCTGCGCGACCTCGCGGGCAAGGTGCTCGACCTGGCCCGCACTGCCGGCGGGACTGCCGCCGAAGTCGAGGTTTCCGAAGGCTTTGGCCAGAGCATCAACGTGCGCAAGGGCGAGGTCGAGACCATCGAGTTCAACAAGGACAAGGGTGTCGGCGTGACCGTCTACCTGGGTCAGCGGCGCGGTCATGCATCTACTTCGGATTTCTCTGTCGATGCCTTGAGCCGGACCGTGGACAAGGCGCTGGCCATTGCCCGGTTCACGGCCGAGGACGACTGCGCCGGGTTGGCCGATGCCGACCTGTTGGCCAGGGATTTCCCGTCATTGGACCTGCATTACCCTTGGGATCTGTCGGTCGAGGCCGCTACCGAGATGGCACGAGTCTGCGAATCGACGGCTTTGGCGGTGGATGGCCGGATCACCAATTCAGAGGGTGCTGGCGTCAGCATTCAGGAGTCGCAGTTTGTCTATGCCAACTCGCTCGGCTTCATGGGCGGCTATCCCGGCTCGCGCCACAGCCTGTCCTGCGCAGTGATCGCCGAGGATGACAGCGGGATGCAGCGCGATTACTGGTACACGACGGCGCGCGAGGCCGGTGACCTGGCCAGTGCCGAATCGGTCGGCCAGCGGGCCGGCGAGCGCGCCGTGCGCCGCCTCAACGCGCGTAAGCTGGAGACTCGCCAGTGTCCGGTGCTGTTCGAGGCGCCGATCGCGACCGGCCTGATCGCCAGCTTCGTGTCGGCGGTGTCGGGCGGCCATCTGTACCGCAAGTCCAGCTTCCTGCTCGACAGCCTGGGCACGCAGGTATTCCCGAGTTTCATGCAGATCGAGGAGCGGCCCTTCATCGTCAAGGGCCTGGCCAGCGCGCCTTTCGATTCGGAAGGCGTGGCCACGCGTGACCGAGATGTGGTCAAGGACGGCGTGGTCGAGGGCTATTTCCTGTCCACCTACAGCGCCCGCAAGCTGGGCATGAAGAGCACCGGCAACGCCGGCGGCAATCACAACCTGATCGTGCCCAGCACCGGCGAGTCGTTCGACGAACTGCTCCGGAAAATGGGCACGGGCCTGCTGGTGACCGAACTGCTCGGCCACGGCCTCAACATGGTGACCGGCGACTATTCGCGCGGCGTGGCCGGGTTCTGGGTCGAGAACGGCGTCATCGCCTATCCGGTGGAAGAGATCACCGTGGCGGGCAACCTCAAGGATATGTTCATGGGTATCCAGGCCATCGGCACTGACACTGAGGTGCGCGGTTCGCGCCGGGTCGGCTCGATCCTGATCGACAACATGACGGTGGCGGGCAACTGAGTTGGAGGCGTTGCTTCAGGTATCCCGCGTCATAGACGCGATCAACGAGCGCGTCGGGCGGTTTGCGATGTGGCTGGTGTTGCTGGCGGCGCTGGTATCGGCGGGCAATGCCTTGTTCCGCTACGGCTTCAACATGAGCTCCAACGCCTGGCTGGAGATCCAGTGGTATCTGTTCGCGCTGGTCTTCCTGTTGGGCGCCGGTTATACCCTCAAGCACAACGGCCATGTCCGCATCGACGTGCTCTATGGCCGCTTCGCGCCACGCACGCGGGCTTGGATCGACCTGGTCGGCAGCCTGCTGTTCCTGCTGCCGACGGCGGGGCTGATCGCCTGGCTGAGCTGGGCCGGCTTTGCCGAGTCCTATGCCATTGGCGAGATGTCGTCCGATGCCGGAGGCCTGTCGCGCTGGCCCATCAAGCTGGCCATTCCCGTAGGCTTCACGCTGCTTGCCTTGCAAGGCGTGTCCGAGGCGATCAAGCGGTTGGCCTTCCTGAGGGGCAAGGGGCCGTTGCCGGGTGAGCAGGCGGAGGAGGTGGTATGAGTTTCGAACTCATGGCGCCACTGATGTTCGTGGGGCTGGTTTTCTTCCTGCTGCTGGGTTACCCGGTGGCTTTTTCGCTGGCGGCCAACGGGCTGCTGTTCGCCTTCATCGGCATCCAGTCCGGCTTCTTCGAGTTCTCCCTGCTCCAGGCCTTGCCGGAGCGCATCTACGGCATCATGTCCAACGCCACGTTGCTGGCGATTCCCTTCTTCACCTTCATGGGGCTGATCCTGGAACGCAGCGGCATGGCCGAGGAGTTGCTGGAGACCATGGGCCAGCTGTTCGGCGCAGTGCGCGGCGGGCTGGCCTATGCGGTGATCTTCGTCGGCGCGTTGCTGGCGGCGACCACCGGAGTGGTGGCGGCTTCGGTGATCGCCATGGGGCTGATCTCGCTGCCGATCATGCTGCGCTACGGCTACGACAAGCGCCTGGCCAGCGGCGTGATCGCCGCGTCGGGGACCTTGGCCCAGATCATTCCGCCGTCTCTGGTGCTAATCGTGCTGGCCGATCAACTGGGCGTTTCGGTCGGTGACATGTATCGCGGCGCGCTGGTGCCGGGGCTGGTTCTGACCGCGCTCTACGTCGGCTTTGTGCTGGCGGTGACGCTGTTCCGGCCGGCCATGGCGCCGGCCCTGCCGCCGGAAGCGCGCACCCTCAAGGGCGGGGCGCTGGTCGGCAAGGCGATGGCCACCATGCTGCCGCCATTGGCCCTGATCTTCCTGGTGCTGGGTACCATCTTCCTGGGTATCGCCACACCGACCGAAGGCGGCGCGATGGGCGCAGTGGGCGCGCTGGCGCTGGCCATGATGAAGCGCCGGCTCAGTCTCGACCTGCTGCGTCAGGCAATGGATTCCACCGCCAAGCTCACCACCTTCGTCGTCTTCATCCTGATCGGCTCGACGGTGTTCTCGCTGGTGTTCCGGGGCGTGAACGGCGACCTCTGGGTAGAGCAGTTGCTGACTGCGCTGCCGGGCGGCTCGCTGGGCTTCCTGCTGGTGGTCAACCTGCTGGTGTTCGTTCTGGCCTTCTTCCTTGATTTCTTCGAAATCGCCTTCATTATCGTGCCCTTGCTGGCGCCGGTGGCGCACAAGTTGGGCATCGATCTGGTCTGGTTCGGAGTGCTGCTTGGCATCAATATGCAGACCTCGTTCATGCATCCGCCCTTCGGCTTTGCACTTTTTTACCTGCGCAGCGTGGCGCCGAAGGAAGTGCGGACCAGCGACATCTACTGGGGGGCGATTCCCTTTGTGCTGGTGCAGATCGTGATGGTGATTCTGGTCCTGGTCTTCCC
The DNA here is from genome assembly GCA_031291185.1 of Parasulfuritortus sp. Classification (GTDB taxonomy): domain Bacteria; phylum Pseudomonadota; class Gammaproteobacteria; order Burkholderiales; family Thiobacillaceae; genus Parasulfuritortus. The sequence continues at coordinate 6,263 of JARLJM010000096.1, forward strand.
GGGACTGGTGCAGGTTGGATTGAAAAACTGATTTCTACGACAAGGAGTTTTACATGGCTGAATTGATCATCGAAGACATTACCGTGGGCGAAGGCGCAGAGGCCGTGTCCGGACAGAGGGTGAGCGTGCATTACACCGGCTGGCTGACGGACGGCACTAAGTTCGACTCCAGCAAGGACCGTAACGAGCCGTTCGATTTTCCGCTGGGGCGCGGCCATGTGATCCAGGGCTGGGACCAGGGCGTAGTCGGCATGAAGGTGGGCGGCAGCCGCAAGCTGACCATTCCGCCCGAAATGGGCTACGGTGCGCGCGGCGCCGGCGGCGTGATTCCGCCCAATGCGACGCTGGTGTTCGATGTGGAATTGCTGGCGGTAAACTGAAAATAAAAGAGGACGGGTCAAGCCCGTCCTCTTGCTTGAAACGCGGCGCTTACTTCAGCGTGGCGATGTAGGCGGTTACGTCATCGACTTCCTGGTCCGACAGCGCTTTGGCCATGGGCATCATGGTGGCGCTCATCGGGCCGATCTTCTCACCTTTGCGATATTTTTCCAGTTTGGCCTTCAGGTCAGCGGCGCTTTGTCCGGCCAGTTTCGGGAAGGTGGCCATGCCCTGAGCCTGCGCGCCGTGACAGTTGGCGCAGACGGTCTTGAACTTGGCTTCGCCAGCGTTACCGGCTGGTGCGGCAGCGCTGGCGGCCGGAGCGGCGGGAGCCGTCGGTGCCGCAGCAGGTGCAGCTGGCGTTGCGGCGGGTACGCTGGCTTCGGCGGGCGCAGCCGGGGGCGCGCTTTCCTGTTTGTTGCCGCAGGCGGCAAGACCCAGTGCGGCGAGGGCGGTCAGCAGGATGGTGTATTTCATGTCGATTCTCCTTACTTGTTGACGAAGTTGTCGTAGCTGGCTTCGGCCAGCTTGAACCATTGAATCTCGGTGTCGCGGTATTTTTTCCACTCCGTGTAGATCTTGCGGAAGGATTCGTTTTTGGCCGCTTCTTCGTCGTAGAGTTCAAACGCGGCCCTTTCGGCCTCCGCCATCACGTCCTGCGGGAAGGCATGCAGTTGTACGCCGGCTTTTACCAGGCTTTGCAGCGCGATCGGATTCTTGTGGTCGTAGGCGGCCAGCATGTTGACGTTGGCCTCAGCGGCGGCGGCTTCGAAGGCCTGTTTGTAGGCCTCGGGCAGGGCGTTCCACTTTTCGATGTTGACGTAGAAGGACAGTTGCGGGCCGCCTTCCCACCAGCCGGGATAGTAGTAATTCTTGGCGATCTTGGCGAAGCCCAGCTTCTCGTCGTCGTAGGGCCCGACCCATTCGGCGGCATCGATCGCACCGCGCTCCAGGGCCGGGTAGATGTCGCCGCCGGCCAGGGTCTGCGGCACTGCGCCCAGTCTGGCCATGATCTGGCCGCCGATGCCGGGAATGCGCATCTTCAGGCCCTTGAGGTCGGCCAGTGAGTTGACCTCCTTGCGGAACCAGCCGCCCATTTGCACGCCGGTGTTGCCACCGGGGAAGTTGATGATGTTGGCGGACTTGAACAGTTCGCGGGTCAGTTCCAGCCCGCCGCCGAAGTACATCCAGGCGTTCTGCTGGCGGGCGGTCAAACCAAAAGGCAGACAGGTGTCGAAGGCATAGGCCATGTTCTTGCCGACGTAGTAGTAGCCGGCGGTGTGGCCGCATTCGACGGTGCCCTGCTGCACGGCGTCCATAACCTGCAGACCGGGGACAATCTCGCCGCCGGCGTAGACGCGGATCTGGAATTTGCCGCCGGTGATCTTGTCCAGCCGGTTGGCCAGCACTTCAGCTGCGCCGTAGATGGTATCCAGGCTCTTGGGAAAGCTGGAAGCCAGACGCCAGTGGATGGCCGGCAGTTCACCGGCGGCACCGGCAGATTCTTTCTTTGCACACGCTTGCAGGGCAGCGGCGGCGGAAGCGGCAACTCCGACACCCGCACCTTTCAGAAAATCGCGACGTTGCATGACAAATCTCCCCGTTGAAGAACGGGGGGATTATACGGTCTTGCGGAAAATCAGGTCCCAGACGCCATGACCCAGTTTCAGGCCGCGTTTCTCGAATTTGGTGAGGGGGCGGTAATCCGGCCGGGGCGAGAAGTCGGGCGCAGTGTTGCGCAAGGCTCGCTCGCCGGACAAGACGTCCAGCATCTGCATGGCATAGTGTTCCCAGTCGGTGGCCAGGTGCAGATAGCCGTCCGGCCTGAGCTTCCGCGCCAGCAGGGCGACGAACTCGGACTGGATCAGCCGGCGTTTCTGGTGCTTCTTTTTCGGCCAGGGATCGGGGAAGAAGATGTGGATGCCATCCAGAGAACCATCGGCCAGCATGTGGTTGAGTACCTCGACTGCGTCATGCTGGATGATGCGCAGGTTGCCCAGATTGCCTTCGCCGATTCGCTTCAACAGCGCGCCGACGCCGGGCGTATGCACTTCCACGCCAAGGTAGTCGTTGCCCGGCAGGCTGGCCGCGATGGTGGCCGTGCTGTCGCCCATGCCGAAGCCGATCTCAAGAATCTTGGGGCCGGCGCGGCCGAAGGCAGCGTCCAGGTCGAGTGGCTTCGGCGTATAGGCGATCAGGAATCGCGGACCCAGGTCTTCCAGCGCGCGCGCCTGCCCGGTGCCCATGCGTCCGGCGCGTAGCACGAAACTTTTGACGGTGCGGCGCGCCTGCTCCGGCGGAAAGCTGTCCGACATCGAATCAGGAGCCGATCATGCCGCTGGTCGGCGACGACGGGCTGGCCTGATACATCTTCTTCGGCATGCGTCCGGCCAGGAAGGCCTCGCGCCCGGCCTCGACCGCTTTCCGCATCGCTGAAGCCATCAGCACCGGGTTCTGCGCCCCGGCGATGGCGGTGTTCATCAGCACCGCGTCGCAGCCCAGTTCCATGGCGATGGCGGCATCCGATGCGGTGCCGACGCCGGCATCGACCACCACTGGTACCTTGACCCGGTCGATGATGATCTGCAGATTCCACGGGTTCAGAATGCCCATGCCAGAACCGATCAGCGAGGCCAGCGGCATGATCGCCACGCAGCCGATGTCTTCCAGCTGCCTGGCGATGATTGGATCGTCCGAGGTGTAGACCATGACCTTGAAGCCGTCCTTGACCAGGATTTCGGCGGCCTTGATGGTTTCGACCACGTTGGGATACAGGCTCTGCGGGTCGCCCAGCACTTCCAGTTTTACCAGGTCGTGGCCGTCGAGTAGTTCGCGCGCCAGTCGCAGGGTACGTATGGCGTCGTCGGCGGTGTAGCAGCCAGCCGTGTTGGGTAGATAGGTGTATTTCGACGGTGGCACCGCGTCGAGCAGGCTGGGCTGGTTGGGGTCCTGGCCGATGTTGGTACGGCGGATCGCCACGGTGACGATCTCGGCGCCCGAAGCTTCGATAGCCAGTCGGGTCTGGCCGAAATCCTTGTACTTGCCGGTGCCCACCAGCAAACGGGAAGAATAGGTCTTGCCTGCAATGACGAGTTGGTCCATGGCCTCAGTAAAAACGAAAAGGTGAATAGGGTCAGCCGCCGCCGACGGCAACGACGATTTCCAGTTTGTCGCCGTTGTTCAACGACGTGCTGGCGTGTTGGCTTCGAGGCACGATTTCGCCGTTGAGTTCAACGGCGAGGCGCTTGCCGGTCAGTTCGAGCTGATCCAGCAACCGGGAAACAAGGAAGGGTGTGTCGAGGCGATGCGGCTCGCCGTTGACGGTAATCTCTATCATTGAAGTGCCGAAATCCAGTAACATTCGGGCCAGAAAGCTTATCATGCGGGCGTCGTATAATGGTAATACCCTAGCTTCCCAAGCTAGAGCCGTGGGTTCGATTCCCATCGCCCGCTCCACCCAAACATCCCGAATTGACCCTAAATGTCTGCCATCGACGATTCCCTGGATATCATCAAACGCGGCTGCGACGAGTTGCTCATTGAAGCCGAACTGGTCGAGAAACTGAAGCGCGGCAAACCGCTGCGGATCAAGGCAGGCTTCGATCCAACCGCGCCCGATCTGCATCTTGGCCATACCGTACTCATCAACAAGCTGCGCCAGTTCCAGGAACTGGGTCATGAAGTGATGTTCCTGATCGGCGACTTCACCGGCATGATCGGTGACCCGACCGGCAAGAACGTCACCCGCAAGCCGCTGTCGCGCGATGACGTGATCGAGAACGCGAAGACCTACGAGCAGCAGATCTACAAGATACTCGATCCGGAAAAGACGCTGGTGATGTTCAACTCCAGCTGGATGGGCGAGATGAGCGCGGCCGATCTGGTCCAGTTGGCGGCCAAGCATACGGTGGCGCGGATGCTGGAGCGTGACGATTTTCACAAGCGCTATAACAGCGGCCAGCCGATTGCGATTCACGAGTTCCTGTATCCGCTGATTCAGGGCTATGACTCCGTGGCCATGAAGGCCGATGTGGAACTGGGCGGCACCGACCAGAAGTTCAATCTGCTGGTCGGACGCGAATTGCAGAAACACTATGGCCAGGAGCCTCAGGTCGTCCTTACCATGCCCATTCTGGAGGGGCTGGATGGGGTACAGAAGATGTCCAAGTCGCTGGGCAACTACATCGGCATCGCCGAGCCGCCGAGCGAGATGTTCGGCAAGCTGATGTCGGTGTCGGATACCCTGATGTGGCGCTATATCGAACTGCTTTCCTTCGAGCCCCTGAGCACGGTGCGGCAGTGGAAGAAGGAGATCGACGAGGGACGCAATCCTCGAGACATCAAGGTCATGTTCGCGCAGGAGATCATTGCGCGCTTCCATGATCGTGCGGCGGCGGACAAGGCCCTGGCCGACTTCGATGCGCGCTTCCGACAAGGCGCCATTCCGGATGATATTGCCGATATTGCCCTCGATGGCGGCGATGCAGGACTGTCGATAACCCAGCTACTCAAACAGGCCGGTCTGGTGGCCAGCACCTCCGAGGCGATGCGCCAGATCGATGGTGGCGGCGTGCGTCTGGATGGCGAGAAGGTGAGTGATAAAGGGCTTGTCGTGGCGAAGGGCTGCACGGTTGTCGCGCAGGTCGGCAAACGCAAATTCGCTCGTGTTCAGGTGAGCTGAAAATGGCCTTTGAAACTTTTTTGAAGTTATTTCAATAAAGTTTCAAAAAGCGCTTGACCGAAGTTTTCTGGTCTGTAAAATGCGCCCCTCTCGCTGCTCAAGCAGCAACGCAAACCAGCGAGAACTGATCTTTAAAAACTAGAAGCAGCCTTAAGAAGTGTGGGCATTGGGGTGAGGCGGAAGCTTATCTTTAGGGGTAAGTGGAATGCTAATGAAATACCTGATGCTTGACACTTTTGAAGTAAATTCTGAGAGAGTGGAA
>JARLJM010000097.1 GCA_031291185.1 Parasulfuritortus sp.
AAGGTCGGGTCATGGCGCAGGACGATTTCGACCACGGTTTGGGCGAAGTGGTCGGTGCGGGTGCCCATGATTTTGATCGGGAAATCGCATGGGAATTCGAGCAGGGTTTCTTCAGTCATTCTTGCCTCGCATCACTTGGTGCTTGTAGGTCTGGTAAGCGGCATGCATGCGTTTGAAGATGGGGCCGGGTTGGCCGTTTCCAACTGGTTTTCCGTCCAGGGTGGTGACGGCGGTGATTTCCTTGGTGGACGAGGTCAGCCAGATTTCGTCGGCGGCGCGCAGTTCGGCGTCGGTGATCGGCCGCACCGCGCTGGCCAGTCCTTCGCTTGAGGCGAGTTCAAGCACCACGTCGTAGGTGATACCGGGCAGCATGAGGTTGGACTTGGGCGGTGCCAGCACGACGCCGTCCTTGACCATGAAGATGTTGCTGGCCGAGCCTTCGCTGAGGCAGCCGTCGCGGATCAGGATGGTCTCGGCGCAGCCGGCGTCGACCGAGAGTTGGCGCAGCAGCACGTTGGCCAGCAGCGAGGTGGTCTTGAGGTCGCAATGCAGCCAGCGGTTGTCGGCGGCGGTGATGGCGGCGACGCCGTGGGTCACGATTTCGGCCGAGGGCGTGGTCAGCGCGGTAGCCATGACGAACACGGTCGGGGTGACGGTCTTCGGGAAGGCATGGTCGCGTGGTGCCGGGCCGCGGGTGATTTGCAGGTAGACGCCCTGGTCTTCCCACTCCGCTTCGGCCACGATGCGCCCGATCAGCGTTTCCCATTCGGCCGTGGATAGGGGATTGGCCAGCCGGATGCCGTCCAGGCTGTGCCGTAGGCGGTCGAGATGGTGGTGCAGCCGGAACGGGCGGCGATCGTAGACCGGGATGACCTCGTACACGCCGTCGCCGAAGATGAAGCCGCGGTCCAGCACCGGGATGCGCGCTTCCTCAATGGGCAGGAATTCGCCGTTCAGATAGACGATGCTCATTAGAACCTATCCCTGTAGGAGACATGCCATGCGTTGCAGCATGGCACGGATGAATGCAAGGCGCATTGCGCTGGCCATGGTCATTCCATGGCCAAGCGAGGCAACGCAGCAAGCGCCGTTCCATGCTGCAACCCGAGGGGCCAAGCCATACGGGCGCATCGCAGTGTTGCGGCTCGTCGCCATGGAATGACCATTGTCTCCTCGCCGCGCCTTGCGCTGCATCCCGTATGGCTTGGCCGCATGGTATGTCTCCTACAGGGATAGGTTCTTAGTGGATCATCAGCATCAGGCTGTCCCAGCCGCGCCGGATGAGGCCGGAGACGCTGATATTGGACAGGGCGGCCAGGGTGAAATCACCGACTGGCTTGCCGTCGAGGGTCAGGCGTAGCGTGCCCACGCCCTGGCCGCGTGCGACCGGCGCCAGCATGGGTTGCCGGGTGATGATCTGGGCCTGGATGCGCTGGCTCGCGCCTCTCGGGACAGTGACGTAGAAATCTCTCGTGAAACCGAGTTCCAGGCTGCCGGAGGTGCCCTTGTAAATGCGCAGGGTGGTGACCGGCTGATTGGCGTTGTAGAGCTTCACCGTCTCGAAGAACTGCAGGCCGTAATTGAGCAGCTTCTGGCTTTCGGCGGCGCGCGCGCCGTCGGAACCCGCGCCGAGCACGACCGAGAGCAGACGGCGGTTGTCGCGCTTGGTCGAGGCGATCAGGCAGTAGCCTGCGCTGTCGGTGTGGCCGGTCTTCAGGCCGTCCACATAGGGGTCCAGCCAGAGCAGGCGGTTGCGGTTGGGCTGGTTGATGCCGTTATAGGCGAATTCCTTGATCGAATAGTACTTGTACTCCTGCGGGTAATCGCGGATCAGGGCCGTGGCCAGCGTGGCCAGGTCGCGCGCGGTGGAGTAGTGCTTCGGGTTGGGCAGTCCGGTGGCATTGACGAAGTGGGTGCCGGTCATGCCCAAGTGCTGAGCCTGCTTGTTCATCATTTCCACGAAGGCGTCCTCGGAGCCGGCGACGCCCTCGGCCAGGGTGATGCAGGCATCGTTGCCGGACTGGACGATCATGCCTTTGACCAGGTCTTCCACCCTGACCTGGGTGTTGACCTTGAGGAAGGTGCGCGAGCCTTCGGTTTGCCAGGCCTTTTCCGAGACCGGCAGGGTCTGGTTCAGGGTCAGTCGCCCTTCCTTGATTGCGCCGAAGACCAGATAGGCGGTCATCAGCTTGGTCAGCGAGGCGGGCTCGACCCGGGAATCGGCATTTTTCTCGGCCAGTGCCTGGCCGCTGTTGGTGTCGATCAGCAGCCAGGCGCGGGCGGCAAGCTGAGGTGCCGCCGGCGTCGGCAGGGCGGCGTGCGCGGTCAGGACGATGGCGAAGGACAGCAGCAGCGATTTGAGTAGATTCATGGGGATACGGTACTCCGGGCTGGATGCTCGAACGGGAATTATAAGGGAGTGACCCGGTGAATCCGGCCGGGTTCCTGAGTGGTCCGGGCTAGGGAGGCGCTGATTTATACGTCATACCCGCGGAAGCGGGTATCCAGTTCATTGATTTAATTGGGCTCCCGCTTTCGCGGGAGCGACGAAACTCGAATAAATCAGCGTTTTCCTAGCGTGTGACCTTGAAGGTATGGATGCCGGTTTCGCTCTCCAGCTTCTTCGCGGCCTGTTCGGCCTCTGCGGTGCTGGCGAACGGGCCCATCTGCACCTTGATCATGTCGCCGGCCGGTACCTTCTGCAGGGCCGGCAGGCCGGTTCCGATTCGCTCCTGGACCAGCCGCGTAACCTGATCGGCGCCGGTGTTGCTGGAAAAGGCGCCGAGTTGCAGATAGAGGTTGCCGGACGGGGCAGCGGGAGGCGCGGTGGTCGGGACAGCGGCCGGGCTGGCCTTGGCCGGGGTGATCGGGGCCAGGGCGGCGACCACGGTTTCAGAGGGTGTGGACGCGGGAACAGCCACAGCCGGTGTAGGCGAACCGGGGTCGATGCCAACCACTTCGACTTGCGTCACCCCTTTCAGGATGTCCAGTTTCCAGGCGGCGGTATACGACAGATCGATGATCCGGCCATCGTGGAACGGCCCGCGGTCGATGACGCGGACCACCACGCTGCGGCCGTTCTTCAGATTGGTGACGCGGACATAGCAGGGAATGGGCAGTGTGGCATGGGCGGCGGTCATGGCGTACATGTCGTAGATCTCGCCCGACGATGTCGGCTTGCCGTCGTAGCGGCGGCCGTACCAGGAGGCCAGGCCTTTTTCCTTGTAGCCCTTGGCACTGGCGAGTGGCGTGTACTCCTTGCCCAGCGCGGTGTAGGGCCGGTTGGCGGCGGGCTTGAGCGGCTCCACCTTGGGCACGGCATCGGGGATGGCGGCCAGATTGGCGGGCGGATGGTCGCCCGGACCGTCATCCAGATAGTAGCCGCCGCCCCGGCGCGGGGTGGTGCTGGCGCATCCGGAGAGGACCAGTGCGAGGCCTGCAGCGATAACAATATATTTGATCAAGCTCATGTTTTTACTAGCTTTTTGTGGCTCGCAACGCTCATCACGATACCAAAGCCGACCAGCACTGTCACCATCGAGGTGCCGCCGTAACTGATCAAGGGCAGGGGCACGCCGACCACGGGCAGGATGCCCGAAACCATGCCCATGTTGACGAACGCGTAGGTGAAAAAGGTCAGCACGATCGAGCCAGACAGCAGCCGGCCGAACAGGCTGGAGGCGTTGACGGCGAGGGTCAGGCCGCGCCAGATGATGCCGGAGTAGAGCAGCAGCAGGACGATGTTGCCGAGCAGGCCGAATTCCTCCGAGAAGACAGCGAAGATGAAATCGGTGCTGCCCTCGGGCAGGAAATCCAGGTGGGTCTGGGTGCCGTGCAGCCAGCCCTTGCCGCTCAGGCCGCCGGAGCCGACGGCTATGGTCGCCTGGATGATGTGATAGCCGGTGCCCAGCGGGTCGCTGGTCGGGTCCAGCATGGTCAATACCCGTTGCCGCTGGTAATCGTGCAGCAGGTAACGCCAGGCAATGGGCGTGAACGCCGCCAGGCTGACCGCGCCGGCCGCCAGGATGCGCCAGGACAGCCCGCCCAGGAACAGGACATAAAAGCCGGAGGCGGAAATCAGCATGGCGGTGCCCAGGTCGGGCTGCTTCAGGATCAAGCCGACCGGGATCAGCAGCAGGACGGCGGCCAGAGCAAAATCGCGATGGGCCATGACCTCCTGCCGGGTGTGCAGGTACCAGGCCAGCATCAGCGGCACGCCCAGGCGCATCAGTTCCGAGGGCTGGATGCGGGTCACGCCCAGGTTCAGCCAGCGCCGCGCGCCATTGACCACGTCGCCGGCCGCGGCCACGCCGACCAGCAGCACCACGCCCAGCACATAGATGGGTAGCGCGAATTGCATCAGGCGTTGCGGCGGCAGCAGGGTCATCAGCAGCATGGCGGTCAGGGCCACGCCCATGTTGACGAACTGGCTGAGCAGCTTGTCCATACTGCTGCCCGAGGCGCTGTACACGACCGCCGAACTGAGCGCCATCAGGACGAGCAGCATGCCGACCAGGGGCAGGTCGATGTGGCTGAAAAGGCGGCGCAGCCAGAATTTAATGGCCATTCGGAACAGCTCCTGCGGGGGCGGTGATGGCGGGCACGGTGTCGGCGGGCGCGACCAGCGGTTCTTCGGCCGGTGCCGCGTCTTCCTGTTCGCTGTCGGGCGGGGCGTCGACCGGGGTGACCGGTGCGTTCGGGACCTTGCCCAGCAGCCAGTAATCGATCACCTTGCGGGCGATGGGTCCGGCCGTCGACCCGCCGTGGCCGCCGTTTTCCACCATGGCGGCAACCACGATGCGGGGATTGTCGGCCGGCGCGAAGGCGATGAACAGGGCGTGGTCACGGTTGCGCAGGGACAGATGGGCCGCGTCGTAACGCTGGTTCTGCTTGATGCCGACCACCTGCGCGGTACCGGTCTTGGCGGCGAACAGATAGGGCGCCCCGGCTCCAGCGGCGGCGGCGGTGCCGCCGGGCTGGGTCACCTGCACCATGGCGTCCCGGACCAGCTGGACAAATTCGGGCTTCAGCTCGACCCGGTTCAGAATCTGCGGCGCGGCATAGTGCATCTTGCCGGTGGCCGTGTCGGCCCAGGCGCGCAGCAGTTGCGGTTTGTAGATGACGCCGTTGTTGGCGATGGCCATGGTGGCGACGGCCAGTTGCAGGGGCGTGGCCAGCGTATAGCCCTGACCGATGCCGGCGATGACCGTCTCGCCCGGCCACCAGGGCTGCTTGTAGCGCTTTTCTTTCCACTCCGGGCTGGGCATGAGGCCGGTCAGTTCGCCGTCCAGGTCGATGCCGGTCTTGTCGCCAAAGCCGAACTGGGTCAGGAAGTCATGCATCCTGTGGATGCCCATCTGTTGTGCGAGGCCATAGAAATAGGTGTCGCAGGAGACGGTAATGGCCTTCTTGATGTCGACCATGCCGTGGCCGCCGACTTTCCAGTCCCGATAACGGTGGCTGCTGCCGGGCAGGGTGAAGAAGCCGGGATCGGGGATCGCCTCGCCCGGCCGGCGCAGGCCGAGTTGCAGGCCGGCCAGCGCCATGAACGGCTTGATGGTGGAACCCGGCGGATAGACGCCGCGCAGGGTGCGGTTGATCAGCGGATGATCGGGGCTGTCGTTCAGTTCCTTCCAGTTGGCGGGGTCGATGCCGTCGACAAACAGGTTGGGATCGAAGCCTGGCTCCGACACCAGGGCCAGCACGCCGCCGGTCTTTGGGTCCAGCGCTACCAGCGAGCCGCGCATCTGGCCGAACGCGGTTTCAGCCACCTGCTGCAGTTTCGAGTCCAGGTTCAGGTAGATGTTGTCGCCGGCCTGGGGCGGGGTGCGGGACAGTTGCCGGACCGCGCGGCCGGAGGCGTCGACTTCGACTTTTTCGATGCCGGTGTGGCCATGCAGCCATTGTTCGTAGCTTTTTTCGATGCCCAGCTTGCCGATGTGATCGGTGCCGCGGTAATTGGCGTCCTGATCGCTTTCCGCCAGGGCATCGAGGTCGTCGTCGTTGATCCGGCCGATATAGCCCACCACATGGGCGAACGAGTTGCCGAAGGGGTACTGGCGGAACAGTCGGGCGCGGGTCTCGACGCCCGGGAAACGGAAGCGGTTGACCGCGAAGCGGGCGACTTCCGCCTCGGTCAGGTGGGTATGGATGGGGATGCTTTCGAAGTCCTTGCTCTCGGCCATCAACCGTTTGAATCGTTTGCGGTCGGCGTCGTCAATATGGACCAGGGTGGACAGGCGGTTGATGGTGTCTTCAAGGTTGCCCGCCTTGCTGGGCGTGATTTCCAGGGTATAGGCAGAAAAGTTGCGGGCCAGGATGACGCTGTTGCGGTCGAAGATGACGCCCCGGGCCGGGATGGCGGGCACCAGCGCGATGCGGTTGCTTTCGGCCAGGGAGTGGTAACGGTCGTACTGGATCAATTGCAGCCAGACAAAGCGGCCGAGCAGGATCAGGAAGAACAGGCCGGCGCCGAGACCGGCGATCCGGATGCGGCTGGAAAAACGCAGGAGTTCTTCGTGCGCGTTGGGCAGCTTCACTTCGGCCCTCGCGCTCCGCTTTGCGATTTGAGCAGTGACCGCGCCGAAGTGCGGTTGTCGGCAGGCTCGATGTGCATCTTGTTGGTCCAGCCGGTCAGTCCGTCCAGAAGGTGCGCCACGGGAATCCAGAACAAGCCCGCGGCAACACCGGCGACCAGAAAACGCCAGTCGACGTCAGGCAGGTGGAAGGCCAGTCCCAGCAGCAGGTTAAGCAGTTGCTGGCCGAAGAAGATGGGCAGCAACTGGAGGGCGCGGCCGCTGAGATGGAAATTTTCCAGGCGTCGGCGCAGGCCGAGCGCTGCATAGGCGGCCAGGGTGTAGGTCAGGGCGTGCTGCCCCATCAGGCCGCCCAGGGTGACGTCCGCGAGCAGCCCCAGCAACATCGCCAGGCCAAGATTCGCACGGTGCGGGGCGTGGATGCACCAGTAGAGCAGGAGCATCAAGGTGAAGTCGGGCACCAGCCAGCGGAGGCTGTCCGGCCAGGGCAGCAGGTTGGCGAGATAGGCGAGCACCAGGGTTACCGCCACCAGGCGCGCGGAAACCGGGTCCAGCAATTCCGGGCCCTGCGGGACGAGCGGCTTGTCAGCGTTCATTTGCGGGCTCCGCTTGCCTGGGCCGCGTCGGCCCGGTTCAGGATCAGGACATGGCGGTGTTGCCCGATTTCGCCGATTGGCTCGCATACCACTTTGGCAAAGGGGGTCTGGCGCGGCGGTTCGATCCGCAGGACGCGCGCGACCGGAATGCCGAGCGGGTAAACGGTGTCGATGCCGGAGGTGACCAGGATGTCGCCCGGTTTGACGTCGACGTGCATGTCGAGATAGCGCACTTCCAGCTGATCGCCCGAACCGGTGCCCGAGACGATCAGGCGCAGACCATTGCGCTGGTCTTGCACCGGTGCGTCCTGTTCCTTGGAGGTGAGCAGGCTGACTTCGCTGCTCGCGGCATAGACCCGGGTGACCTGTCCCACCAGACCGGCTGCATCCACCACCGGCCGGCCAGCCTCCACACCATCGGCCGAACCCTTGTCGACGATGATCCGGCGGTCGAAGGGGTCGGGCTGGATGCGGATGATTTCGGCGGCCATCGGCCGTGTCCCGGCGGGGTGGGAAAGGTTCAGCAACTTGCGTAGCTGGGCGTTCTCGTTTTTCAGCGCTTCGTAGCCCTGAAGGCGGCTGGCGAACACCTGGCTTTCCAGAATAAGGCGCCGGTTTTCCCGCAGGATCTTGCCGTGCACGGTAAAGAAATCGCCGGCCTCGCTCAGGAAGTCGAACGGTTTTGCCAGGAAGCCCTGTACCGGGTAAATGACCGCCGCCGAGAGGCTTCTGATCGTGGTCAGTGCGTCATAGCGACTGTCGACGACCATCAGCACCAGACTTGCCAGGCAATACAGGGCCAGGCGGGTGGTCAGCCCCATGGCGCGTGCGAACATCGGTGCGTTGGCCATGGGGTGTCGGAGATTTATGAACTGGACAGGATCGGGTCGTTAGTCGTCAGTGAATACCGTGGCCAGGCGGTCCATCTCTTCGACGGCACGACCGGAACCGCGGACCACGCAGGTCAGGGGATCTTCGGCGACGATCACCGGCAGGCCGGTCTCTTCCATCAGCAGACGGTCGATGTCGCGCAGCAGCGCACCGCCGCCGGTCAGCACCATGCCCTTTTCGGCGATGTCGGCGCCCAGTTCCGGCGGGGTCTGCTCCAGGGCTGACTTGACCGCCGAGACGATGGTGTTGAGCGGATCGGTCAGCGCTTCCAGGATCTCGTTCGAGGTGATGGTGAAGCTTCGCGGGATGCCTTCGGCCAGGTTGCGGCCCTTCACTTCCATCTCGCGCACTTCGGAGCTGGGGAAGGCCGAACCGATGGTCTTCTTGATTGACTCGGCGGTGGCTTCGCCGATCAGCATGCCGTAGTTGCGTCGGATGTAGTTGATGATGGCGTCGTCGAACTTGTCGCCGCCGACCCGGACCGAGGTGGTGTAGACGGTGCCGCCCAGGGAAATGACGCCCACTTCGGTCGTGCCGCCGCCGATGTCGACCACCATGGAGCCGGTGGCTTCGGCGACCGGCATGCCGGCGCCGATTGCCGCCGCCATCGGTTCCTCGATCAAATAAACTTGCCTTGCGCCGGCGCCGATCGCCGATTCGCGGATCGCCCGGCGCTCGACCTGGGTCGCCCCCGACGGCACGCAGATGATGATCCGCGGGCTGGGGTGGAACAATCGGGTGTCGTGCACCTTCTTGATGAAGAACTTGAGCATCTGCTCGGTGATGTTGAAGTCGGCGATCACGCCGTCCTTCATGGGCCGGATGGCGGCGATGTTGCCGGGGGTGCGACCCAGCATCTGTTTGGCCTCCAGGCCGACGGCCTGGATGGTCTTCTTGCCGGTGGGGCCTTCCTGGCGGATGGCGACGACGGAGGGTTCGTCCAGGACGATACCCTTGCCGCGAACGTAAATCAGGGTGTTGGCGGTACCCAGATCGATGGCCAGGTCGGTGGAAAAATAACCGCGGAGGAAACTGAACATGGTTGGCTTAGGCGCGAGTCAGAAAATTAAGCTGCATATGATAACCTACAAGTCTTTGTCTTATAAGGTATAGAGACACCATGTCACTCTCCATTGACGACGTGAATCGCATCGCCCGTCTGGCGCGCATCCGGGTTGGCGGGGACGAGGCCACCCAGTACCAGGCTCGGCTGAACGATGTATTCACGTTGATTGCCGAAATGCAGGCCGTCGATACCACGGGTGTGGCCCCCATGGCCCATGCCCGCGATCTGTTCCAGCGCCTGCGTGAAGACGTCGTCACCGAGCCGGACCGCCGCGAGGCTTTTCAGGCCGTGGCGCCGCAAACTGAAGCCGGCCTTTACCTGGTGCCGAAAGTAATCGAATAACAGTCATGATCCAGCAAACCATCAAACAGATTGCCGACCTCCTGGCAGGTGGAAAAATATCAAGCGTCGAGCTTTGTCAGGATTACCTGGTCCGCATCGCTGCCCATAATCCAGGCCTCAATGCCTTCATCACCGTGGATGCCGAGCGTACCCTGGCCGAGGCTCGCGTCGCCGACGCACTGCGCGCTTCAGGCAAGGCCGGCCCACTCGCTGGCGTGCCCATCGCGCACAAGGACATCTTCTGCGCCGAAGGCTGGCTGACCACCTGCGGCTCGAAAATGCTGCACAACTTCGTGTCACCGTACGACGCGCATGTGATCGAACAGTTCAAAAAAACCGGCATGCCCTGTTTGGGCAAGACCAATATGGACGAATTCGCCATGGGCTCGTCGAACGAGACCAGCTACTACGGTGCGGTGAAGAATCCCTGGGACACCGCCCGCGTGCCGGGCGGTTCTTCGGGCGGCTCGGCGGCCTGCGTCGCGGCGGGTCTGGCCCCGGCCGCGACCGGCACCGACACCGGAGGCTCGATCCGCCAGCCGGCTGCCCTGTGCGGGATCACCGGCCTCAAGCCGACCTACGGCGTGGTGTCGCGCTACGGCATGATCGCCTTTGCTTCCTCGCTTGATCAGGGCGGCCCGATGGCCCGTACCGCCGAAGACTGCGCGCTGTTATTGAATGTCATGGCCGGCTTCGACACCCGTGACTCGACCAGTCTGGAACGGGAAAAAGAGGACTACACACGCGACCTGGCCAAGCCGCTGGCCGGCTTGCGCATCGGTTTGCCCAAGGAATTCTTCGGCGAAGGCCTGACCGGCGACACCGCAACTGCTGTTCAGGTCGCCATCGAACAGTTCAGGAAGCTGGGTGCGACTACGGTCGAGGTCAGCCTGCCGAATTCGGGATTATCCGTAGCGGCTTACTACGTCATCGCCCCGGCCGAAGCCTCCAGCAACCTGTCGCGTTTCGACGGGGTGCGCTACGGCTACCGGACGCCGGACTACGGCGACCTCACCGACATGTATGAAAAGACCCGCGCTGAAGGTTTCGGCGCCGAGGTCAAACGCCGGATCATGATTGGCGCCTATGTGCTCAGCCACGGCTATTACGACGCCTACTACATCCAGGCCCAGAAGCTGCGCCGCCTGATCGCGCAGGACTTTGCCGAAGCCTACAAGGCGTGCGACGTCATCCTAGGTCCGACCGCGCCGACCACGGCCTTCAAGCTGGGCGAAAAGGCCGACGATCCGGTGCAGATGTATCTGTCAGATATCTACACCATCGCCGTGAACCTCGCCGGTCTGCCCGGCATGTCGCTGCCCTGCGGCTTCGATGGGCAGGGCCTGCCCATCGGCCTGCAGCTGATCGGCGACTACTTCTCCGAGGCGCGCATGTTGAATGTCGCGCACCAGTATCAACTTGCCACCGACTGGCATCAGCGCACGCCGGGAGGGTTCTGATCATGCAATGGGAAACCGTCATCGGACTTGAAGTTCACACCCAGCTCACCACGAAATCGAAAATCTTCTCCGGCGCCAGCACGGCCTTCGGGGCGGAGCCGAACTCGCAAGCCTGCCAGGTCGACATCGCCCTGCCCGGCGTGCTGCCGGTGCTCAACAAGGGCGCGGTCGAACGGGCCATCAAGTTCGGCCTCGCCATTGGCGCCAAACTGAACCGGGTCAATGTCTTCGCCCGCAAAAATTACTTCTATCCCGACCTGCCCAAGGGCTACCAGATCAGCCAGTTCGAGCTGCCCATCGTCGAGGGCGGCGCGCTCACCATTCAGGTTGGCGATCAGGAAAAGGTTGTCCGTCTGACTCGCGCCCACCTCGAAGAAGACGCCGGCAAGTCGCTGCACGAGGACTTCCACGGCATGACCGGCATCGACCTCAACCGGGCCGGTACGCCGCTGCTGGAGATCGTCTCCGAGCCGGACATGCGCTCGGCCGCGGAGGCGGTGGCCTACGCCAAGGCCCTGCATACGCTGGTGACCTGGATCGGCACCTGCGACGGCAACATGCAGGAAGGCTCGTTCCGCTGCGACGCCAACGTCTCGGTGCGCCGGCCCGGCGAGCCGCTGGGCACCCGGCGCGAGATCAAGAACCTGAACTCCTTCCGCTTCCTGGAACAGGCGATCAACTACGAAGTGCGCTGGCAGATCGAGCAGATCGAGGACGGCCACAGGATCCAGCAGGCCACCGTGCTGTTCGACCCGGACAGCGGCGAGACCCGCATGATGCGGACCAAGGAAGACGCCCACGATTACCGCTACTTCCCCGACCCGGACCTGTTGCCGGTCAAGCTGGACGAGGACTGGATTGCACAGATTCAGGCCGGCATGCCGGAACTGCCGCAGGCGCGGCAAGCACGCTACACGTCTGAATTCGGCCTGTCGGCTTATGACGCGGCAGCCCTGACCGGCACGCGAGCGCTGTCCGATTACTT
>JARLJM010000098.1 GCA_031291185.1 Parasulfuritortus sp.
CGTTCGTCGATCAGCAGGACGATCAGCACGGCTTCGGGATGGTTGGCGGTAATCGAGTGGGCGATGTGCTGCATCATCACCGTCTTGCCGGTCTTGGGCGGGGCGACGATCAGGCCGCGCGAGCCCTTGCCGATCGGCGCGACGATGTCGATGATGCGCCCTGTCATGTTTTCTTCGGCCTTGATGTCCCGTTCCAGGATGAAACGATCATTGGGGAACAGCGGGGTCAGGTTCTCGAACAGGATCTTGTGTTTGAGCACCTCGGGCGATTCGCCATTGACCTTGTCCAGCTTGGTGATGGCGAAGTAGCGCTCGCCATCCTTGGGGGTGCGGATCTCGCCTTCGATGGTGTCGCCGGTGTGCAGGTTGAAGCGGCGAATCTGGGAGGGCGATATGTAGATGTCGTCCGGGCTGGCCAGGTAGGAGGTGTCCGCCGAACGCAGAAAACCGAAACCATCGGGGAGGATTTCCAGCGCGCCATCACCGTTGATGGTTTCGCCCTTCTTCGCCTTGCTCTTGAGCAGGGCGAAGATCAGTTCCTGCTTGCGCATGCGGTTGGCGTTTTCGATGCCGTTGGCTTCGGCCATTTCGAGAAGCTGGCTGACGTGGAGTTGTTTTAGCTCGGATAAATGCATGGTTGTCGGTTTTATGGGTGAAGCAGCGCCGGAATAGGCTCGGAGGAATGGAATCAGGGAGTGAAGAAGTGCCCGGCAGAACGGCCGGGCACGGGAAGACTAGCGAAGTTTAGATGTTGCTGTCAACAAAAGCCGTCAACTGGGATTTGGACAGTGCGCCGACCTTGGTTGCTTCGACATTGCCGTTCTTGAACAGCATCAGGGTGGGAATGCCGCGAATGCCGTATTTCGGCGGGGTCTGCTGATTCTCGTCGATGTTCAGCTTGCAGACCTTTAGACGGCCGGCGTATTCCTTGGATACCTCGTCCAGGATGGGGGAGATCATCTTGCAGGGGCCGCACCAGTCGGCCCAGTAGTCCACCAGCACGGGGGTGGGGGATTGCAGGACTTCCTGTTCGAAGGTGTCGTCCGTGACGTAATGGATGTGCTCACTCATTGTGTGGAACCTCGTGTGGATGAGATACAGCGTTAAGGCAAGGGGCTTGTTTGGCCAAACCGAGAAACGTAGCTATGCTAGCGAAAAAGCCCCCGAGAGGAAAGTATATGACTTATGTGGTAACCGAGAACTGCATTCAATGCAAATACACCGACTGCGTCGATGTTTGTCCGGTGGATTGTTTCCACGAGGGTCCCAACTTCCTGGTGATCGATCCCGAGGAGTGCATAGACTGCACCTTGTGCGTGGCGGAATGTCCGGCCGAGGCTATTTTCGCTGAGGATGACGTGCCGGCAGATCAACTCGCCTATATCCCGCTCAATGCAGAACTGGCCAAATTGTGGCCAAGCATCGTCGAGAAAAAGGCACCGTTGCCTGATGCCGATACCTGGAGGGGCAAGCCCGGCAAGGGCGATCTGCTCAAGCGCTAGCTGATTTTATTGCCTGGCGCAGTGCTTCGTCCTGCACAGGCACGGGCAGGGCAGCATCGATGCGAAAGCGCTGCTTCACCTTGTTCAGGGCGACCTGATGCGCCGGGTCGTACAACACCACGATCTTCACCTCCGGCATGGCTTGCAGCGTGGCCAGGAGCGATTCCAGATTGCTGACTCGATCCCGAAAGTCGGGCTGGAAATAGAAATCCGCCACCACAACCTTGGGCCGGTTCTTGCGTAGCCAGGAGATGGCCTTGCGCACGGCAAACTCGCTTTGCACCCGAAAGCCCAGTGCTTCATATACGGCACGCAGCCGGTTGTGGGCGAGGAATTCGACGACCGCTAGCAGGGTGGGTTGCGCTGTCATTTTTTCTACCAATAAAAAAGGGGGCGCGCGGCCCCCTTGATGCCTTTCCAGGTGCCGGGAATTACAGCTTTTCGGCATTCTTGGCTAGGTATTCGGCCACACCGGCGGTGGAGGCCTTCATTCCTTCGTCGCCCTGCTTCCAGCCGGCCGGGCAGACTTCGCCATGCTCTTCGACGAATTGCAGGGCATCGACCATGCGGATCATTTCGTCGACGTTGCGGCCCAGGGGCAGGTCATTGACGACTTGGTGACGCACAACGCCGGCCTTGTCGATCAGGAATGAGCCGCGATAGGCAACGCCGCCTTCGGCTTCGACATCATAGGCCTTGCAGATTTCGTGCTTGATGTCGGCGACCAATGGGTAGCCGACCTTGCCGATACCGCCGTTGTTGGTAGCGGTGTTCTTCCAGGCCAGGTGGGTGAAGTGGGAGTCGATGGAGACACCGATCACTTCGACATTGCGCTTCTTGAACTCGGCCAGACGATGGTCGAAGGCCAGCAGTTCGGACGGGCAGACGAAGGTGAAGTCGAGCGGGTAGAAGAAAATCACCGCATACTTGCCCTTGATGTACGAGGACAGGTTGAAGGTTTCGTTCATGTCGTTGTCGCCCATGACGGCAACGGCGGTGAAATCGGGTGCTTGCTTGCCAACGAGTACAGCCATTTTGAATTCCTCTGGTTTGAAGTGATAGTTGAATGAAAACCGCGCTCCCTCCCCCTCGTGAGGTCACCGGATAGCCTAGTAATTTACTAGAGTTTTATGAAGAAATGAATACCCACGCCGAGTTCAGGCCGATTTCTTTCGGCGCACCGGTTTCTTGGACGGCCCCTTTTCGATCTTTGCGGCGAGCAGGGCCAAGGCTTCATCCAGCGTGATGGCATCTTTGGTTATGTCCTTGGGCAGGGTGGCATTGACCTTGCCATGGCTCACGTAAGGGCCGTAGCGGCCATCCTTGACCATGATCGGCTTGTCGTCCTCAGGGTGTTTGCCCACTTCCCGTCCAGGGTCGCCACCACCGCGTCCGACGGCAGGCGCAGAGAGCACCTCGACTGCCTGGGTCAGGTCGATGGTGTAGACGTCATATGGCTTGGGAATTGACTTGAACTTGGCATCGTGCAACAGGTACGGGCCAAAGCGGCCGACGTTGGCGACGATTGGCAGCCCGGTGGCCGGGTTATGGCCCACTTCCCTTGGCAGCGAGAGCAGTACCAGCGCCTGGGCCAGATCAGCGGATTCGATCGGCCGGTCTTTTGGCCAGGACGCACGCCGGGGCTTGGGCGCCTTTTTCTCGGTCGGCATGTCGCCGACCTGCACGTACCAGCCGAAGCGGCCGTTGAGCAGCTTGATGGGTAGCCCGGTGGCCGGGTCCGGGCCGAGGATGATGTCTTCGCCGGGCGCCGGCTGGTCGCCGTAGGGCCGGGTGTAATCGCATTCCGGATAGCCGGAACAGCCAATGAACAGGCCGCGCTTGCTGGACTGGAGCAACAAGGGCTTGCCGCATTTCGGGCAGACCTCGTCCACAGGGCAGCCGCGTTCGACCTTGGCCTTGGCCTCGAGCTGGCCTGAGAACTGGCCCCAGAACTCGTCCATGACCGGAATCCACTCACGCTCGCCGTTGGAGATGTCGTCCAGTTCGTCCTCGAAGTGGGCTGTAAAGTCGTAGTCGACGTAGTCGTGGAAATGCCGGGTCAGGAAGCAGTTGACCAGCCGGCCCATGGGCGTGGGCTGGAAGCGCTTCTTCTCCAGCACCACGTATTCGCGGTCCTGGAGGGTGGAGATGATGCTGGCGTAGGTCGAGGGTCGGCCGATGCCGTATTCCTCCAGCGTCTTGACCAGGCTGGCCTCGGAGTAGCGCGGCGGCGGCTGGGTGAAGTGCTGTTCGCCGAACAGCTTGTCGACCGGCACGGTCTCGCCTTCAGTCAGGGCGGGCAGCTTGGCCTCGTCCTCGGTGTCGGTCGGTTCGTCCTCGTCTTCCTTGTAGACCGCCAGGAAGCCGGGGAAGGCCACGGTCTGGCCGTTGGCGCGGAACAGATTTTTGGGCGAGCCGACCGCAATGTCGACCGCCACGGTGTCCAGTTCAGCCGGGGCCATCTGGCTGGCCAGGGCGCGCTTCCAGATCATTTCGTAGAGCCGGAACTGGTCCTGGGTCATGTGGTCCTTCAGGCTGTCCGGTGCGCGCTCAATGGCGGTCGGTCGGATGGCCTCGTGGGCTTCCTGCGCATTCTTGGCCTTGCTTCGGTAGACCACAGCCGACTTGGGCAGGTAATCGGTCGAGAAGGTCTGGCCAATATAGGTGCGGATGTCGGCGATGGCCTCCTGCGACAGGTTGACCGAGTCGGTCCGCATGTAGGTGATCAGGCCGACCGCGCCCTTGCCGGTGTCGATACCTTCATAGAGCTGTTGTGCGGTGCGCATGGCCCGCTCGGACGAGAAGCCCAGTTTGCGCACGGCTTCCTGTTGCAGGGTGGAGGTGGTGAATGGCGCGGCCGGCATACGCTGGCGGCGCTTCTTTTCCACCTTGATCACGGTGCCTTCCGCGACCTTGGCCAGGGCGGCGATGATCTCGTTGCTGCGTGTCTCAGTCTCGACCGTGAACTGCTGGACCTTCTCTCCGTCGAACTGGGTCAGGCGGGCGCCGAATTTCTGCTTGCCCTTGTGCGAGTCGAGATGCAGGGACCAGTACTCGCGTGGCTTGAATCGCTCGATCTCGTCTTCACGTTCGGCGATCAGGCGCAGAGCGGGGCTTTGCACGCGGCCGGCGGACAGGCCTGGGCTGATCTTTTTCCAGAGCAGCGGGGAGAGATTGAAACCGACCAGATAGTCGAGCGCACGTCGGGCCTGCTGGGCATTGACCAGCTCCATGGCTACATCGCGCGGATTGGCGACGGCTTCCTTTACCGCACGCTCGGTGATCTCGTAGAACACCACCCGGCGGGTCGGCTTCTTGTCCAGCAGTTTACGGGCATTGAGGATTTCCATCAGATGCCAGGCAATGGCTTCACCTTCTCTATCCGGGTCGGTTGCGATCAGGACTTCGTCGGCCTTCTTCACTGCCTTGGCGATGGCTTCGACGTGTTTCGCGTTGCGCTCGATCAGCTCGTACTTCATGGCGAAGCCATTGTCGGTGTCTACCGAGCCGGTCTTGGGGGTCAGGTCGCGGACATGACCGTAGCTGGCCAATACCTCGAAGTCGTCTCCGAGGTATTTCTTCAGCGTTTTCGCCTTGGACGGCGATTCGACGATGAGCAGGCGCATGGACGGGCTTCAGTGGTAGGTGGGCGTGAAGTCTTCGCCGGCGCGCACCAGGTCTTCCAGCCAGATGGCGTCGCCGGGACCATGAAGCCGGGAAATGGCCAGCAGGGTGATCCACTTGACCTTTTCGGCAGGGACTTCAGTGTCTTCGAGGGCCAGAGCCTGGTCGATCACCCATTCCCGCGCCTGGGGCGGCAGCAGCCCGGCAGTTTCCAGGTGGGTCAGGAAGCCAATGCCCTCCGGGTCGAGCCGGCGGAATTCCTCATCGGTATAACAGCGCACACCCTGGCTGAGCGGGGTATCGGTATCGAGGTCGAGGGTTTCGAGGGCATGCAGCCAGGTCAGCGCGCGATCGATGTCATCGGCCTCGAAGCCGACGGCGGCGAGTTTGCGCGACAGGGTTTCCGGGTCCGGGTAGATATCGGTGACCAGATAGTTATCGTAGAGATAGAGCAGGATATCGAACATTTTTCAGTAGATTCGTTGATAAAGACCACCCGGCAGCACCGCCACCCGGCCCTCCATCTCGTGCGTGAAAAGCATGGCCGAAAGGTTATCCACCGTCAAGCGACTGCGCTGGGCCAGTTCATCCAGACTAACGGGATCGGTGCCCATCTGATCAAGAACCGGGTCGGCGGCGGGCTGGGCGGCATGCTCTTGCGAGGCAAGTTCGACGGCCCAGGGCACATTCAGTTCCTCGAGGATGTCGGCGGCCGCTTCGACCAGTTTGGCACCCTGCTTGATCAATAGGTGACAGCCCTTGGACAGGGGCGAATGAATCGAGCCGGGAATGGCGAACACATCACGACCCTGCTCTGCGGCCAGGCGGGCGGTGATGAGCGAGCCGGATTGTGGTGCCGCTTCGACGACGAGTACCCCCAGCGACAAACCACTGATCAGTCGGTTGCGACGTGGAAAATGCCCCGGACGGGGCGGTGTACCCAGGGGGAATTCGGAAACCAGCGCACCGTTGGCGGCCAGCCTATGCGCCAGGTCCCGATTCCTGGCCGGATAGACCCGGTCCAGGCCGGTGCCGACCACCGCTACGCCCGTTCCATTGCCGGTCAGTCCGCCCTCATGGGCCTCGGTGTCGATACCTTCGGCCAGGCCACTGACGATGGTCAGCCCGGCCTCGGCCAAAGCCTGGCCGAAGGCACGGGCATTCCGCTTCCCCTGGGCGGTGGCGTTGCGACTGCCGACGATGGCCAGCATCGGACGCTGCAAGGCTGCGCGCTGACCTTTGACATACAACCAGGCGGGGGCGCCAGGCATGTTGCGCAAGGTCGCCGGATAATCCGGGTCGTTCCAGGTAATCAGATGGGCATCGGGTGCGGCCAGCCAGGCAAGGGTGTCCGCGTGGCCATCCGGATTGACGGTCTGGCCGATGGCTGTAGCCATCGTGTCGCTGACAAAGGACTTCAGCAGACTGATTGGTGCAGCGAATATGGCGGCCGGCTCGTTGAATTGGGCCAGCAGACGGTGGGCGGTGTCCGGCCCCAGCCCCGGGATCGCCTCAAGGGCGAGCCAGTAAAGGGCGTCGGCCGGTGCAGTCAAGGATTCTTGACGGTGTCGAGCAGGTAGATCGGGCCGGACGAATCCATGACCAGGCCGTAGGC
>JARLJM010000006.1 GCA_031291185.1 Parasulfuritortus sp.
AGCCGACATCGAGGTGCCAAACCGAAGCGTCGATATGAACTCTTGGCTTCGATCAGCCTGTTATCCCCGGCGTACCTTTTATCCGTTGAGCGATGGCCCTTCCATACAGAACCACCGGATCACTAAGGCCTGCTTTCGCATCTGCTCGACTTGTAGGTCTCGCAGTTAACCACACTTATGCCTTTGCACTCGACGGTCGATTTCCAAACGACCTGAGTGTAGCTTCGCGCGCCTCCGTTACAATTTAGGAGGCGACCGCCCCAGTCAAACTACCCGTCTTACTATGTCCCTCTCCCCGATCAGGGGAGCAGGTTAGAATCACAACACTCGCAGGGTGGTATCTCACCGTTGGCTCCACCAAACCCAAAAGTCTGGTATCAAAGCCTCCCACCTATCCTGCGCAGCAAGTGCCGTAACTCATAGTAAAAGTATAGTAAAGGTGCACGGGGTCTTTTCGTCTAGCTGCGGGTAACCGGCATCTTCACCGGTACTACAAGTTCGCCGAGCAACTCGTTAAGACAGTCGAACGATCGTTACTCCATTCGTGCAGGTCGGAACTTACCCGACAAGGAATTTCGCTACCTTAGGACCGTTATAGTTACGGCCGCCGTTCACCGGGGCTTCAATTCAGAGCTTCGACTTGCGTCTAACCCCTCCTTTTAACCTTCCGGCACCGGGCAGGAGTCAGCCCCTATACGTCGTTTTTGACTTTGCAGAGACCTGTGTTTTTGTTAAACAGTCGCCGTTCGCGTTTCACTGCGGCCCCACTAGGCTTGCACCCAGGGGGCGACCCTTCTCCCGAAGTTACGGGTCTAATTTGCCGAGTTCCTTAACAAGCTTTCACTCGAGCGCCTTTGGATATTCTCCTCGTCTACCTGTGTCGGTTTGTGGTACGGTTCCCAAAAATTCTCCTTAGAGGTTTTTCTTGGCAGCGTGAAATCAGCAGCTTTCAGCCATACGGCTTACTGCTTTGTGCCTCACTGTTAAGACCTGGCGGATTTGCCTACCAGATCCAGCTTGCGCACATCGAACCCCATAGTCATAGGAGGTCCTGCTTATCCTTCTGCGTCACCCCATCGTAATAACGACTCTTTGGGAGGTCCGGAATATTAACCGGATGTCCATCGACTACGCCTTTCGGCCTCGCCTTAGGTACCGCCTAACCCTGAGCGGATTAACCTTCCTCAGGAAACCTTAGACTTTCGGCGTGAATGGTTCTCACATTCATTATCGCTACTTATGCCGGCAGGGTCTCTTCTCAACGCTCCACCAATCTTCTCAGTTTGGCTTCAACGCTGTTGAGAATGCTCTCCTACCACGCACATCTAAAAGATGTGCATTCGCAGCTTCGGTATACAGTTTTAGCCCCGTTGTATTGTCGGCACCAGACCTCTTGACCAGTGAGCTATTACGCTTTCTTTAAAGGATGGCTGCTTCTAAGCCAACCTCCTGGCTGTCTGAGAGTTCTGACTTCCTTTCCCA
>JARLJM010000007.1 GCA_031291185.1 Parasulfuritortus sp.
ATCGCCGGCCCGTAATGGGACTGTGCGGTCCAGGTGATTTTCCCGGGCCAGAATGGACGAGGAAACCCCGAACCGGGAACCAAGCAGGCTTAATCTATCGCCAGCTTGCGCGACATAGGGAAAGACTCCGCCGATAACCGCATGCGAAAACGCGCTGCCGTCAACGGCAGGCTCGGCCTGCACAAATCCAGACAAAATCAGACCCAATAGGGCACAGGCACGTTTCATGGCGGAAAAACCTCCGAATCGGCTCAGTGAACGACAATTAATCGAATCTTAACAAGCCTGCCTCTTGAAATCCTCCAACTCCGTCCATATTATCTGGCACTCAAAGGACGAGAGTGCTAACAGCCCGGTCCATTTGTTAACCCTAAAGATTTTGAACCCATCGAATTTCAGTCAAGGAGCTATCGATGAAAATTCGCCCGTTGCATGACCGTGTGATCGTCAAGCGCATGGAAGAAGAACGCAAGACAGCCTCCGGCATCGTCATCCCCGACACCGCCGCCGAGAAACCCGATCAAGGCGAGGTTGTCGCCGTCGGCCCCGGCAAGCGCGACGACAGCGGCAAGCTGATCGCCATGGACCTGAAGGTCGGCGACCGCATCCTGTTCGGCAAGTACGCCGGCCAGTCCGTCAAGGTCGATGGTCAGGAACTGCTGGTCATGCGTGAAGAAGACGTCATGGGCGTGGTCGAGAAGTAATTCTCACGCCCTGAAAACCTGGATTCCCGCCTTCGCGGGAATGACGAATCAGATTAGGAGTTAAGAACAATGGCAGCTAAAGACGTACGTTTCGGTGACGCCGCCCGTTCCCGCATGGTGAATGGCGTCAACATCCTGGCCAACGCCGTTAAAGTGACCCTCGGCCCCAAAGGCCGCAACGTGGTGCTGGACCGCTCATTCGGCGCCCCCACCGTGACCAAGGACGGCGTGTCCGTCGCCAAGGAAATCGAGCTGAAGGACAAGTTCGAGAACATGGGCGCCCAGATGGTCAAGGAAGTCGCTTCCAAGACCTCCGACATCGCCGGTGACGGCACCACCACCGCCACGGTGCTGGCTCAATCCATCCTGGCCGAAGGCATGAAGTTCGTCGCCGCCGGCATGAACCCGATGGACCTGAAGCGCGGCATCGACAAGGCCGTCATCGCCCTGACCGAAGAACTGCGCGCCATCTCCAAGCCCTGCACCACCAGCAAGGAAATTGCCCAGGTCGGTTCCATTTCCGCCAACTCCGACTCCAGCATCGGTGACATCATCGCCAGCGCCATGGACAAGGTCGGCAAGGAAGGCGTCATCACCGTTGAAGACGGTACCAGCCTGAACAACGAACTCGACGTCGTCGAAGGCATGCAGTTCGACCGTGGCTACCTGTCCCCGTACTTCATCAACAACCAGGACAAGCAGATGGCCGTGATGGAGGAGCCCTTCATCCTGCTGCACGACAAGAAGATCTCCAACATCCGCGACCTGCTGCCGGTGCTGGAACAGGTCGCCAAGGCCGGCAAGCCCCTGCTGATCATCGCCGAGGACATCGAAGGCGAAGCGCTGGCCACCCTGGTCGTGAACAACATCCGCGGCATCCTGAAGACCGTCGCCGTCAAGGCTCCTGGCTTCGGCGACCGTCGCAAGGCGATGCTGGAAGACATGGCCATCCTGACCGGCGGCACCGTGATCGCCGAGGAAGTCGGCCTGTCCCTGGACAAGGCTACCCTGCAGGATCTGGGCCGCGCCAAGCGCATCGAAGTGGGCAAGGAAAACTCCACCATCATCGACGGCGCCGGTTCCGCCGATGCGATCAAGTCCCGCATCGTCCAGATCAACAAGCAGGTCGAAGAGACGACTTCCGACTACGACAAGGAAAAGCTGCAGGAACGCAAGGCCAAGCTGGCCGGCGGTGTTGCCGTGATCAAGGTCGGCGCTGCGACCGAAGTCGAAATGAAGGAAAAGAAAGCCCGCGTCGAAGACGCCCTGCACGCCACCCGTGCGGCCGTTGAAGAAGGCATCGTCCCTGGCGGCGGCGTGGCTCTGCTGCGCGCCCGCGCCAAGATCACCAAGCTCAAGGGCGATAACCACGACCAGGACGCCGGCATCAAGATCGTCCTGCGTGCCATCGAACAGCCCCTGCGTGAGATCGTCTACAACTGTGGCGAAGAAGCCTCGGTTGTGGTCAACAAGGTGCTGAACGGCAAGGGCAACTACGGCTACAACGCCGCCACCGGCGAGTACGGCGACATGATGGAGATGGGCGTTTTGGACCCGACCAAGGTGACCCGCACCGCGCTGCAGAATGCCTCCTCCGTGGCCGGCCTGATGCTGACCACCGAGTGCATGGTGACCGAGCTGCCGGAAGACAAGAAGGGCGGCGCGCCTGACATGGGCGGCATGGGTGGTGGTATGGGCGGCATGGGCGGCATGGACTTCTAAGTCAGCCTCCGAACCGTCTGGACAAAAGCCCCCGCGAGGCAACTCGCGAGGGCTTTTTCTATGGATCGCCAGGGAAAATCGGCCCGCTTCTGAACTTCTTGCGCAGCGGGAACTCCTAGATGGCACCTCTTAACCGGCAACCGGCCCCCGACCGGCGGCCATTCACAGTTGGCAAGCCAACCAGGACTATTCAATGAGGATTTTGATGTTATCAACCTTTCCGCTACGCACCCTCGGCGCCCTGATGCTTGCTGCCTTGTCAGCGACCCAGGTTCAGGCACAGGCATTACCCGTCATACCCGATGCGCCCAATGTGGATGCACGCCACTATGAATTGCTGGATCCGAATTCCCGGCAGGTGCTGGCTGCTCGCGGCGCCGAGGAAAAAGCGCCGCCCGCCAGTCTTACCAAATTG
>JARLJM010000099.1 GCA_031291185.1 Parasulfuritortus sp.
CCTTCCATCTGGCGCATTTCGCGACGGGGTACCTCGTCCCGCGTCTTGGTGTTGCCGGTAATGTTGATGCGACGGACATACACCTTGCGGCCTGGATCGACCATGAAGGTAAAGGCAACCTGTTTCTTGTCCTTGTCCACTTCGGGATCGGCGTTGACGTTGGCGAAGGCATAGCCGTCATTTCCTAAGCGGTCCCCCATCTTCTTGATCGATTCGTTGAGCTTTTCGCGGGAGAACGCATCGCCCGGTTTCAGCGTAATCAGCTTCTTCAATTCGTCCTCGGGCACAGGAAGGTCGCCTGCGATCTTGAAGCTGGAGACGGTGTATTTTTCGCCTTCGGTCACGTTGATCGTGAGGAAGATATCCTTCTTGTCCGGGGAGATGGAGACGCTGGTCGAATCGATACGGAATTCCAGATAACCCTTGTTGAGGTAATACGAGCGCAGGGTTTCCAGATCGGCGGTCAGTTTTTGCTTGGAGTACTGATCATCCTTGGTAAACCAGGACAGCCAACCCGGTGTGCGCAGGGTGATCTGCTTGAGCAGGTCTTTTTCACTGTAGACCTTGTTGCCGACGATATTGACGGAACGGATCTTGGCGACATCGCCCTCGGTTACGTTGAAGGTAATCGCCGTACGGTTCCGCTCAAGGGGCGAAAGTTCGCTCTTGACCTGAACCGCGTAGTAGCCACGGTTGTAATACTGGCGCTTGAGCTCCTGTTCTGCCTTGTCGAGCAGGGATTTGTCAAGGATGCGGCCTTCGGTAAGCCCCAGCTGCTTGAATGCTTTCTGGATATCGTCCTTGCTGAATTCCTTCATGCCATTGAAATTGACCTCGGCGATGGCGGGGCGTTCCTCCACGGTGACGATCAGCACGCCATTCTGGCCTTCGAGCCTAACATCCTTGAAGAATCCGGTGGAATACAAGGCGGTGAGTGCTGCAGAGGCTTTATCCTCGGTCAGGGTGTCGCCGACCTTGACCGGGAGATAGCTGAATACGGTGCCCGCCTCGGTTCGCTGGATGCCTTCTACCCGGATGTCCTTAACCTGGAACGTGTCGAAGGCGGCGGCCTGGAAGGACAGCATGATCGCGCTGGTCAGCAGGGAAAATTTGTGGAGAGTCGTCATTCGCATCTCTTTAGTCGGTTCAGCCGGTAAGCAGACGGTGGAAATCGTTGAACAAGGCAAATAACATCAGGGTGGCAAGCAACGCCGCACCGATTTTCTGGCCTATTTCCTGGACCGAATCGGAAACCGGCCGACCCGTCAGAAATTCGATGAAATAATACAGCAAATGCCCCCCATCCAGTAACGGGATAGGGAGCAGATTGAGCACGCCCAAGCTGACGCTAATCAGCGCCAGAAAGGCGATAAAGGCAGTGGGGCCTGCCTCGGCCGAACGTCCGGCGTAGTCGGCGATTGTGACAGGCCCGGAGATGTTTTTGAGGGAAGCCTGGCCGATAACCAGACGGCCCATCATTTCCAGACTGAAGGTCGACAGATCCCATGTTTTGTATAGCGCACGTTTCAGTGCGGCCGCTGGACCAAAGCGAATTTCGGCCTGCAAGGGAGCGAACAGGGCATCGTCTACCCGGGGCGCCGCACCAATGCGACCGACGGTCTGTCCGGATTCCTTTTCTAGGGCAGGCGTGACAGATATTTCCATGGATTTACCTGAACGGGTCAGGTTCAGCCGCAACGGCTTTCCCGGACTGGACTTGATCAGTTTTACCATGTCATCCCAGACGGTGATGGCTTGGTCGTTCACTGCAGTGATCCGGTCGCCTGTCCGCAGGCCGGCTGCTTCGGCACGGCTGCCTGGGACGATTTGGCCAATCACCGGCGGCAAGTCGGGGAGGTAACGAAGCAGGCCGATGTGGGCCAGAGGGTCTTGCTCCGCATCGGCGAGGTCGACGCCCGTGACATCCAGGCGCCGACTACTAATACGATTGGCCGCATCCCGCGTTTTGATCGTCATGACCGGGTTCTGGATGCCGTGTTTCAACACCAGCCAATACATATCCTGCCAGTCTTCGACCGGGTCGCCGTCAATGGCGGTGACCATCTCGCCATTCTGGAAACCGGCCAGTGCGGCCGGTGTTCCGTGTAGAGGGCTAGCCACGATAGGCTTGAGGACGGTAATGCCGCTGATGAACAGGGCCCAGTAAAGCAGGATGGCAAGCAACAGATTGGCCACCGGGCCGGCGACCACAATGGCCATACGCTGGCTGACCGGCTTGCGGTTGAAGGCATGCGGCAAGTCCTCTGCGCTCACTTCGCCTTCGCGCTCGTCGACCATCTTCACATAACCACCCAGTGGCACGGCGGACAGTGCCCATTCCGTGCCATGCCTGTCCAGCAGTTTGGTGAGCACCGGACCGAAGCCGATCGAGAAACGCAGCACCTTGACGCCGCAGGCGCGGGCGACGGCGTAATGGCCGAACTCATGGATGACAACGAGGATGCCTAGGGTGACGGCAAATGCCAGCAAAGTAATCATCGGGCAGTGATAGTCTCGATGGCCAGGGCACGGGCCTCGGTGTCGATTGCAGACAGATCATCCAGGCTTGAGGCAGGGCGGCCGCCAAGTCGGTCGAGCACCTTCGACAGGGTGGCCGGGATGGTCAGATAGGCAATGCGGTGATCGAGGAAGGCCTCGACCGCAACCTCATTGGCGGCGTTGAGCACGGCGGCCGAACTGCCTCCGGCGCGCAGGGCATCATAGGCGAGACCCAGACACGGGAAGCGGCGAGTGTCGGGGGACTCGAAGGTGAGCTGGCCGAGTTTCGGCAGATCAAGCCAGTTCACCCCAGTCGCGACCCGCTCGGGGTAGGCCAGGGCATGAGCGATGGGGATGCGCATGTCGGGATTGGACAACTGGGCAAGCACGGAGCCGTCCTGGTATTCGACCATAGAGTGGATGATGCTTTGTGGATGTACGACGACGTCGATTTGTTCCGGAAGGGCATTGAACAGCCAGCGTGCCTCGATGACCTCCAGACCTTTGTTCATCATGGTGGCCGAGTCGACAGAGATCTTGCGGCCCATCACCCAGTTGGGATGGGCGACGGCTTCTTCCGGGGTGACATCGGCCAGGGTCTCGACAGCGCGAGTGCGGAATGGTCCGCCCGAAGCGGTGAGGAGGATGCGGCGGACGCCGTGGACATGGAGATTGCCGGTGTAGGGCTCCGGCATGGACTGGAAAACGGCGTTGTGTTCGCTGTCGATCGGAAGCAGGGTGGCACCACCGGCCTTGACCGCGTCCATGAAGAACTGTCCGGCCATGACCAGCGTTTCCTTGTTAGCCAGCAGGACGCGTTTCCCGGCCCGTGCAGCGGCCAGGGCAGGACGCATGCCCGCCGCACCGACGATGGCGGCCATCACGGTATCCACTTCGGGTAGGCTGGCCACGGTCTCCAGAGCTTCGACGCCGTACAGTACCTCGATGGCCAGGCCGGCCAGTGCGGCCTTCAGTTCCTGCGCCTTTTCCGGAGTGAGGACCACGGCATATTTCGGGCGGAATTGCCGACACTGTTCGACCAGTTTGTCGATCTGGTTCTGACCCGACAGGGCGACAATGTTGAAACGATCGGGGTGGCGGGCCACTACATCCAAAGTGTTCACGCCGATGGTGCCGGTTGCACCCAAAATGGTCAGGTTGTGCAGGGTCATGTCAGCCAGGTCCAGATGAGCGCCGCGACCGGTAACACGGCCAGCTGGCTGTCGATACGATCCAGAATTCCACCGTGACCCGGCAGCAACTGACTGCTGTCCTTTACGCCAGCCCGGCGCTTGATCCAGGATTCGAACAGGTCGCCGAGTACACTGAGAATGCATAGGAACAGGGCGGCTGCGAGTAATTGGCCTTTACCCATGCCGTCAGGTGTGGGCAGAAGCAGGGTGTAAACAGCTACGGCAATGGCGCCGCCGATGGCCCCTTCCCAAGTCTTGCCCGGGCTGATCGCGGGGGCCAGCTTGTGTTTGCCGAAGGCACGACCGGTGAAGTAGGCGGCGGTATCCGCCACGATGGCGATGCTGACGATGGCGAGCAGCAGGTAGGGTGATTCCATACGCAGAAATAGCAGTGCCAGCAACGTGGAGAGCAACAGCACCCAGCCGAGGATGAGGCCAAGCCAAGACGCCGGCAGATGCCAGCCGCGCTTCAACCAGAGGGGGCAGATGGCGGCCCAGAACAGCAGGGCGGGCAGGTAGGTCGTCAAGTGGCCGGCGATATCGAGTGCGTTGGCTGCCAGGGTAAACAACAGCGTGGCCGCGGCGTAGGCAAGACGGGAACGCGTGCCGAGTTTCATCAGTCCCGCCCATTCCCAGGCCGCAGCGGTCAGGAAGGTGACGACAAATGCAAACCAGACCCAAGGTGGCGCGACGAACAGGGCCAGTAGAAAGGCGCCGCCAAGGATGCCGGCAGTGATCAGCCGCTGGCTAAGATTTGACAAGTTGCTCACTGGTACGACCGAAGCGGCGTTCCCGCTTCTGGTAGGAGGTGATGGCGATGTCGAGCGCGGCGGCATCGAAATCGGGCCAAAGCGTCTCGGTGAAATAGAGCTCTGTGTAGGCTAGTTGCCAGAGCAGGAAGTTGCTGATGCGCTGCTCGCCGCCTGTGCGGATGAACAGGTCGGGTTCTGGGGCGAACGCCATGGACAGGTGCTCGGCCAGGTCTTGCTCGGTAATCCCTGTGGCTTCGGGGTTGGCTGCCCTCCAGGCGTTGGTGGCCTGGACGATGTCCCAGCGACCACCATAGTTGGCGGCTACGGTCAGAGTCAACCGGGTATGTTCGGCCGTCGTCTTTTCGCCCTCGGCAATCAGCTTGCGCAACTTGTCGTCGAAACGGGATAAATCTCCGATGATCCGCAACCGGATACCGTTGCGGTTTAGTTTATCCACTTCCCGCTCGAGTGCCATGACGAACAGTTCCATGAGCTTCGTCACTTCGTCCTTGGGCCGGCGCCAGTTTTCAGAACTGAACGCGAACAGGGTCAGATATTCCACCCTCCGGTCAGCGCAGGATTTGATGATGTCGCGGACCCGCTCGACACCCTGGACATGGCCGGCCACACGAGGCATATGCCGTTTTTTGGCCCAACGACCATTGCCATCCATGATGATGGCGATATGGCGCGGGACCGGCGAGGCTTCAGGGATCTCAGTCGTTGAGCTGAAGAATTTTCGGATCATGAGGGTGGCCTGGTGATCAAACGGCCATCAAGTCCTTTTCTTTTTCAGCCAGGACCTTCTCCATTTCAGCGATGAACTTGTCGGTCAGCTTCTGGATGTCGTCCTGAGCACGGCGCTCGTCGTCCTCGCTGATTTCTTTTTCCTTGAGCAAATCCTTGAGATGCGCAATCGCATCGCGGCGGATGTTGCGCACGGCGACTTTTGCACCTTCGGACTCACCGCGGACAATCTTGACCATGTCCTTGCGTCGTTCTTCAGTCATCGGCGGGATTGGTACCCGGACCAGGTCGCCCATGGAGGCGGGGTTAAGCCCCAGATCGGAGTCGCGAATGGCTTTTTCGATCTTGGCGCTCATGCCTTTTTCCCAGGCTTGGACGCCGAGTGCGTGAGCATCCAGAACGGTGATGTTGGCGACCTGATTAATAGCCATCAGGCTGCCGTAATAATCCACTTTGACGTGGTCGAGGATGCCTGCATGGGCGCGGCCGGTGCGTATCTTACTGAATTCCGTCCTCAACGCTTCGACGGATTTTTTCATCTTGTCTTCGGCGGTTTTCTTGATGTCGTTGATCATGACGGTCTCCTGAAAATTAGAGCGTGACGAGCGTGCCTTCCGGTTCGCCACGGACGACGCGCAACAAGGCGTCTTCCTTGAATATCGAAAAGACCTGCAAGGGCATCTTCTGTTCCCGGCACAGGGCGAAGGCAGCCGTATCCAGCACGCCCAGATTCTTCGCGATGGCCTCGTCGAAGGTCAGCCGATCATATTTGGTCGCGCTCGGATTCTTCTTCGGGTCTGCGGTATAGACGCCGTCCACCTTGGTAGCCTTGAGCATAAGGTCGGCGCCGATTTCCGCCGCCCGCAGGGCCGATGCCGTATCGGTGGTGAAAAATGGGTTGCCGGTGCCGCCGCCGAAGATGACCACGCGGCCGGCTTCGAGGTGACGCACGGCGGCATCGCGCTCGAAGGCTTCGCCGACATGGGCGATGGTGACGGCGGTCATGACTCGTGCCGGCACGCCAGCCGCCATCAAGGCATCCTTGAGTGCCAGCGCGTTCATCACCGTGGCCAGCATGCCCATCGAATCGGCCGTGGCACGATCCATTCCCGACAGGGCACCGGTCGCGCCGCGAAACAGGTTGCCGCCGCCGACCACGATCCCGACCTGAACACCCAGCCCCGCGACGGCGTCGATCTGCCTGACGAAGCCGGCCATGATTTCGGCGTTGTAGCCGAAGGCGTCCGGCCCCATCAGGGCTTCGCCGGAGAGTTTCAGCAGGATGCGGCGGTAGGCGATGGCCACGAATTACACCTTGGAAGCGGCAGCGACTTCAGCAGCGAAATCCGACACCTTCTTCTCGATGCCTTCGCCGACGATGTACAAGGTGAAGCCGTGGCATTGCGAGCCCTTGGATTTCAGCACCTGTTCCACGGTCTGCTTGTCGTCCTTGACGAAGGGCTGGGACAGCAGGGTGACTTCCTTGAGGAACTTCTGCACGCTGCCTTCGACCATTTTCTCGACGATGTTGGCGGGCTTGCCTGACTCGGCGGCCTTCTGGGTGGCAACCCGGCGCTCGGAGTCGATCAGATCTTGGGACACGCCGGAGGCATCCAGCGCCTTGGGCTTGGAGGCGGCGATGTGCATGGCGATGTCCTTGGCCAGGGCTTCGTCTCCGGCCACGTCGACCATCACGCCGATCTTGGCGCCGCCGTGGACGTAGCTGGCCAGCTTGCCTCGGGCAGCGATACGCACGAAGCGGCGCAGGCTCATGTTTTCGCCGATCTTGCCGACCAGCTCGGTGCGGATTTCCTCGACCGTCTTGTCGCCGATCTTCATGGCGGACAGGGCGGCGACGTCGGCCGGGTTCTGGGTCACGACCATTTCGGCCAGGTTCTTGACCAGGGCCTGGAAGTCGTCGTTCTTGGCGACGAAGTCGGTTTCGCAGTTGACTTCGATCATCGAACCCATCTTGCCGTCGGGCGTGATGTGGATGCCGACGATGCCTTCAGCGGCAACGCGGCCGGCGCTCTTGGCGGCCTTGCTGCCGAACTTGACGCGCAGGATCTCTTCAGCCTTCTGCATGTCGCCTTCAGCCTCGTTCAGTGCCTTCTTGCAGTCCATCATGGGGGCGTCGGTACGTTCGCGCAGTTCCTTAACCATCGACGCGGTGATTTCCGCCATTTTCATTCTCCAGATTGAGTTAGGTATTCGGTGCAAAAACGCCCCGATCACGGGGCGCTATCGATCATGAAGCTTAGCCAGCAGTCAAACAGACTAACCGCGTGGGGCTACAACGCAATTACTGGGCGCTGCCGGCTTCCTCGACTTCGACGTATTCGTCCTCATGGACCGCAGCGACCAGTTCCTCGATCACGTTGGCCTTGCCTTCCAGGATCGCGTCGGCGATGCCGCGGGCGTACAGGCGGATCGCACGGCTGGAATCGTCATTGCCGGGGATGATGTAATCCACGCCCTCAGGGGTGTTGTTGGAATCGACGATGCCGATCACTGGAATGCCCAGTTTGTTGGCTTCAGTGATGGCGATCTTCTGGTAACCAACGTCGACCACGAACAGGGCATCAGGCAGGCCGGCCATTTCCTTGATGCCACCCAGGGAACGGTTCAGATTGTCGTATTCACGTTGCAGGCCAAGGATTTCTCTCTTGTTCAGGGACTCGCGGGCGCCTTCGGCCAGCATGGCTTCCATGTCCTTCAGACGCTTGACCGACTGCTTGACCGTCTTGAAGTTGGTCAGCATGCCGCCCAGCCAGCGGTGGGAAATCCACGGCATACCGCAGCGGGATGCCTCTTCGGCCATGATCTCGCGAGCCTGGCGCTTGGTGCCGACGAATAGAATGGTGCCCTTGTTGGAGGCCAGCTGACGAATGAACTTGGCCGCTTCCTCGTACATAGGAAGGGACTTTTCCAGGTTGATGATGTGAATCTTGTTGCGATGGCCGAAGATATAAGGGGCCATCTTGGGATTCCAGTAACGGGTTTGGTGGCCGAAATGGACGCCGGCCTCCAGCATTTCACGCATGGTCACGGACATAACACTAACTCCAGTAGTTAAGGTTGAGCCTCCATCCGCCGATACCCGGCAAGGGCACCTTAACGAGGGCGGATGTGTGGATTTCCCAAAATCGGGAGCGCGGATTCTAACAGTCTGAGCCTTGGATTGGAAGGACTGGGTTAATCCGTGCGTTTTTTGTCGGCTTGCCGGTCCAGTGCGTGCAAATGAGCCAGTTTTTCGCCGATCTTACCCTCCAGCCCACGAGGCGTCGGACTATAAAAGCTGGGTGGTCTGGCGATTTCATCTGGAAAGTAGGTCTCGCCGGCGGCATAGGCCTCCGGTTCGTCATGGGCATAGCGGTACTCGCGGCCATAGCCCAATTCCTTCATCAGCTTGGTCGGGGCATTGCGCAGATGGACCGGTACGCTCCGGCTGCTGTCCTCGCGTATGAAGGCCCGTGCCTGGTTGTAGGCCATATAGCCAGCGTTAGATTTGGGCGCGCAGGCGAGGTAGATCAGGGCCTGGGCCAGAGCCAGTTCGCCTTCCGGCGAGCCAAGCCGCTCATAGGTGTCGGCCGCATTGAGGGCGATTTCGGCTCCGCGCGGATCGGCCAGGCCGATGTCCTCCCAGGCCATGCGCAGGATGCGGCGGGCCAGGTAGCGCGGGTCGGCGCCGCCATCCAGCATTCGAGTGAACCAGTACAGGGCCGCATCCGGGTTCGATCCCCGTACTGATTTATGGAGTGCGGATATCTGATCGTAAAAGGCCTCACCACCCTTGTCGAAACGACGTAGGGATGGGGACAGGGCTTTGGCGACAAAGTCCGTACCGGCTTCCTTGAGGCCTGACGTCTGTGCCGCCGTGGCCAGTTGTTCCACTAGGTTGATCAGGCGCCGCCCGTCGCCGTCGGCATAGGCCACCAACCGTTTCTCGGCCTCCGGGGTCAGGGTCAGTTCGAGTTGCCCTTGTGACAGGGCTCGATGGATGAAGGCGATCAACTCGTCTTCGCTGAAGGCATTGAGCACGTAAACCTGGGCTCGGGAGAGCAGGGCGCCGACTACTTCGAAGGACGGGTTTTCGGTCGTCGCGCCGATGAAGGTCACCAGCCCGGATTCAACGTGGGGCAGGAAGGCATCCTGCTGCGATTTGTTGAAACGGTGCACTTCGTCAACGAACAGGATGGTCTGCCGACCCTGACTCTTGTTGTGTTTTGCCCGCTCGACAGCCTCCCGTATCTCTTTAACCCCGGACAGTACTGCTGAAATCTGGATGAAGTCGGCATTGAAATGGTGGGCGGTCAGCCGAGCCAGAGTGGTTTTACCGACTCCCGGGGGGCCCCACAGGATCATGGAATGCAGGCGGCCCGCATCGAAGGCCAGACGTAGAGGCATGCCCGGTCCAAGCAGGTGACTTTGCCCGATCATCTCGTCAATGGTTGTGGGGCGCAGACGCTCAGCAAGGGGCGCCGCGGTGGCATCGGCCGGGCTTAGGGAGGCGGTGAAAAGATCAAATGTCATGTACGCATTCTAAAACGGTGCGGGACTCTCGAACGATAGCAATGCTCCGCTAACGGGGTGGCGCAGACCAAGGCTACGGGCGTGCAGCAGCAATCTATCGGCTCGCATTTGCTGGGCTGGGGATGCATAAAGCCGGTCACCGAGGATGGGGTGGCCCAGCGCACGCAGATGGACCCGCAATTGATGCGATCGGCCAGTGATCGGCTCAAGTTCAAGCAGTGTGCTGCATGTGTTGGTATCTTGATTCAGGGGGCGCCATTTTGTAATGCTGGGTTTACCATGCACGGGGTCGATGATGCGCAGGGGGCGATTCGGCCAGTCCACTGCAATAGGCAAGTCGATGGTTCCCCATTCTTCCACGCTGTCCATCTGGAGTGTTAGCAGGCCATCCACAACCGCCAGGTAACGCTTGCTGATTTCTCGTGCGGCGAAGGCCTTGTTGAGGGCGCTTTGCATAGCTACCCCGCGGGCAAACAGCATGAGGCCGGATGTAGCCATGTCGAGGCGATGTACGATCTGTGCATCGGCGAAGCGCGAACGGACCCGTTCGCTCAGACAGTCCTGCTTGTCCGCACCGCGCCCGGGAACGGCCAGCAATCCAGCTGGCTTGTTTACAACCAGCAGTGCATCATCTTCATACATGAGGTCGATCACCTTCCGCATCGCCTCATATAAAACAGCAAGTGGTTTCGTGCGAAGTGCACAACTCAAATATCCAGTACAATTTACCTATGCCTCTGCAATGAGAACGCATAACAATAATAATGGCAGTGTAAGTGCACCCTTGGGAGTGCACGCCATGAAATCGCCCTCTCCCGCATCGGCTACGTCAACAGACTCCCTGATCATCATGACAACCTTGGCAAACAAGAATGGATAGTGACGCACGGATTGATAAACATGGGAAAGAACTCAGTGAACAGCGGTTTCAGCTGCTGAAGGATATTGCCAAGGATCTGTCTGAAGAAACCTCTTTTCCGACCAGTTTCGATCTTCTGGTGCGCCTGAGAAAGGCGCTACAGGATTCAAACCAGACCATCGATCAGATTGCCTCGCTCATATCGCTTGAGCCGTTAATTCCACTTCGCCTGATTCATCTTGCCAATTCAGTCGCTTATAACCGCGGAACCGAAGTCAAGGATACAAAAACTGCGGTGCAACGGCTGGGGCTGAACAATGTCCGCATTACTGCCATGGCGATTGCGATGAACCAGCTGCTGCATTCCAAGAGCATGGTTCTGTTTGGGGATATCCCGCAGAAGTTATGGGACCATTCCTTACGTGCAGGATGCGCTGCCCGTGTCATCGCGAAACAGGTGTCCAATTTCAATCCGGACGAGGCCATGCTTGCCGGTGTGGTTCATGATCTTGGCGCGTTTTATCTTCTCTACCGGTTCTCTCAATATGAGGAACTGAGAATCAGGCCCGAATCGGCTAAATACCTTGTTGCAAAATGGCATGAAAGTATAGGTCTGACCCTGTTGCAAACATTGGGCATTCCTGAAGAGATCGCCTTGGCAAGCGCTGATCACGATACACTTCGTCCAGTATCCGCCTCACCCAGTAATCTGGCTGATATTGTTTACGTCAGTAATGCATTGGCCGGTGGGATGACTGATTGGTTAGGCGTGGATGAAGAATCAGACGACAAGAAAAATCAAGATATTCAGATTCAAGCCGAGTTCGAGGGCTTGAAGCCGGAAATTGAAGCTTACACAAAAGAAATGCGATCTTTGCTTGCTTAGAGGACATTGCTGAGATTCCAGGAAAGACTCATTTGCAAAAATGGATGGCGGCGTTGCCTGTTGGAAACAGGGGGTGGAACTTTCCAGCCAGGCACCATGGCTGTTGGCCAACAAATTAAAGGCATCAATCCAGATTGAAACGGATTTTCCTCAGGATGAGTTATTACAGTGGCTGACAGGCTCAACGTAATCTGGAACATCAGTAATGGCATAGCCTTTTTCGGATTTACCGGATTTGGCCTGTTCATTTTGCGCCAGCAATTTCTCTCGAAAGTAAATGCACAGCCGCAGCATTACGCATTGTTCGCTACAGCGATGATCAGTGCACTCTGGAGTGGATGTGCACTGGCATATGGCCTGACTGGAAATCCAGCCCTTATCGAAGCGACCTTCCTGCTTAATGTCTTGCGCTACGGTGGATGGTTCGTCTCCATCTTGACTGTCTTGGTGGGCAACAAAAACCGAACGGTTCAATCAGGTCGAGGTTTTTTTGCTCTGGCACTGGCTTCAGCGGCAATCATGATCAGCGGATTGTTCCTTCAATACGAGTACCCGGTCCAGACTGGGCCGGTGGGCTGGCAAGTGCCCCGATTGGCTTTGATACATGCCTTGTCAATGCCGGTTTTTGCGCTTTTCCTGTTAGAACAGCTTATACGAAATGTGGAACCCGATTCCCGTTGGAATCTGAAACCATTGACCGTGGGCCTTGCCGGGGCCTGCTTTTTCGATCTCTACCTGTATGCCGATGCCTTGATGTTCGGCCGGCTCGATCTACGGATACTGGGTCTCAGCGGTTTTATCAATGTTCTCGTGATCCCCCTTTTTGCATCGTCCATCGCGAGGAGTCGGGATTGGACGCGCAGGATCAAGGTGTCGCGGAAGATTGTCATTCACACCACCATGTTGCTGGTGGTTGGCGGGTTTCTACTTGCCATGGCTGCAATGGGGTATCTGGCACGTCTCGTAGGTGGCGATTGGGGCGAGGCATTCCGGATTACCTTAATTTTTGTAACC
>JARLJM010000100.1 GCA_031291185.1 Parasulfuritortus sp.
CGCACAAACAGAACCGGCGGCTCTCGCTCAACAAAGAGATCCGATCTTCAGCTAAGTTAGGCCACCACACGCGGTAAATGACTGCAATGGAAAAAGATTTAGCGACCCAGTAATGGCCGGCAACTGCCCAACGCAATACTAACAACCACTGGCCGGTGTCGCTGCATTGCTGACATCGGCTCCGCAAAACCGTGCGGCAGTTTAGAGGCGGATCCGGACCGATGGAGCCATGGGAAGCAGACCGTCAACCTGGTTGCAGCGCCAGGGTCGGCAAACTGATCGACACCGGCCATAGAACTGGGCTTCCCTCACGGTCCGGTATGGCCGAGGAGTCCGCCTAGCCCATCAGACAGCTTCCAGAGTACTGCAGCCGTTTGAATGGCATGAATTAGGAATGCCTGGCTGGCCGGTCTAGGTTCGCAGCGGCCAAACACCAACGCACCGAAAAGCAGCCATTTACTCGAATTTGCCAGTCATCCCGGATGCAGTTCTGAGGTCAAATTATTGCGATTCCACAGCATGAAACCGATCCAAATCCGCCCCTAGCACTGTTCCCACGGCAGCCCGTCGAAGCGCCAGCCGTTGTGCGTCGAACGGTGGTGCT
Source organism: Parasulfuritortus sp. (assembly GCA_031291185.1). Lineage (GTDB taxonomy): Bacteria > Pseudomonadota > Gammaproteobacteria > Burkholderiales > Thiobacillaceae > Parasulfuritortus. The sequence goes on from JARLJM010000100.1 coordinate 605, forward strand.
GCTCATCCAGCTCACCCTCGAAGCCGTATTTGACGTTGTAGACGTCGGAAAACCCGTGCTTCTCCAGAAATTCGCCGGCCTCTTTCGAGCGGTTGCCCGAGCGGCAGATCAGCACCACCGGCCGGTTCATGCTGGCGGCGACACGCACCTCGCCCAGGAAGCGCGGGTTCAGGTCCCAGTTCTCGCCTTCGTACCAGGGGATCAGCAGGCTGTCCTTGGGGTGGCCGACAAACAGGAATTCCCACTCCGAGCGGCAATCGATGAAGACGGCATCGGGGTTGGCGGCAAGGAAATCGTGGGTTTCTTTCGGGGTCAGGTGTTTCATGATCGCTCTCCTCGATGGTCGCTCTGTTATTGTGGCCCATTGTAGGCCTGTCTGGCACGGTATGCGCGGGGTGTTACAATCCACATCCTTTTCCCAAGTCGTTGATTTCCATGGCCGATCGCACCGCTGAACTCCTGTCCATTGCCCAAAAGCGCATCCTCATTCTTGATGGCGCAATGGGCACCATGATCCAGCGCTATAACCTGGCCGAGGCGGACTACCGCGGCGAGCGCTTTGCCGACTGGCCGAGCGACCTGCGCGGCAACAATGACCTGCTGCTGCTGACCCAGCCGCACGTGATCCGGGAGATCCACGGCCAGTACCTGGCGGCCGGCGCGGACATCCTGGAAACCTGCACCTTCAACGCCAACAGCGTGTCGATGGCCGACTACGGCATGGAGGCGCTGGTGTTCGAACTGAACTTCGAAGGCGCCCGACTGGCACGTGAAGTGGCCGACCAGTATTCGACCGCCGACAAACCGCGCTTCGTCGCCGGCGTGCTGGGTCCGACCTCGCGCACCTTGTCGATCTCGCCCGACGTCAATGACCCCGGCTTCCGCAATGTCAGCTGGGACGCGCTGGTTGCGACCTATTACGACGCCACCGATGGCCTGGTCAAGGGCGGCGCCGACCTGATCCTGATCGAGACGGTGTTCGACACCCTGAACGCCAAGGCCGCCGTATTCGCGGTCAAGAAGTACTTCGATGAGACCGGCTCGACCAAGCCGGTCATGATTTCCGGTACCATCACCGACGCCTCCGGCCGCACCCTCTCGGGCCAGACCGCCGAGGCGTTCTGGAACTCGCTGCGCCATGCCGAGCCGCTCTCGTTCGGCTTCAACTGCGCGCTCGGCGCGAAGGAACTGCGGACCCACATCGATGACATGGCCGGTAAAGCTACGTGCCTGATCTCGGCCCACCCCAACGCCGGCCTGCCCAACGCCTTCGGAGGCTACGACGAGACCGCAAGGCAGATGGCTGACGAGATCCGCGAGTGGGCGCAGAGCGGGCTGTTGAATATCGTCGGTGGCTGCTGCGGCACCACGCCCGAACACATCAAGGCCATTCACGACGCGGTGGCCGATTGCAAGCCGCGAGCGATGCCGGCCATCGCCCCCGGCCTGCGCATCTCCGGCCTGGAGCCGTTCAACCTGGTCGAGGGCTCACTGTTCGTCAACGTTGGCGAACGGGCCAACGTCACCGGCTCGGCCAAGTTCAAACGGCTGGTGCTCGAAGGCCAGTACGAGGAAGCGCTCGACATCTGCCGCAACCAGGTCGAGAACGGCGCCCAGGTGATCGACGTCAACATGGACGAGGCCATGCTCGACGGCCAGGCCGCCATGGTCCGCTTCCTCAACCTGATCGCCTCCGAGCCGGACATCGCCAAGGCGCCGATCATGATCGACTCGTCCAAGTGGGAGATCATCGAGGCCGGCCTGAAGTGCGTACAGGGCAAGCCGATCATCAATTCCATTTCCATGAAGGAAGGCGAGGCGGCGTTTATTGAAAAGGCGAAGCTGGCCCGCCGCTACGGCGCCGCCGTGATCGTCATGGCCTTCGACGAGCAGGGCCAGGCCGACACCTACGCCCGCAAGACCGAGATCTGCGCCCGCGCCTACAAACTGCTGACCGAGACGATCGGCTTCCCGGCCGAGGACATCGTCTTCGATCCCAACATCTTCGCCATCGCCACCGGCATCGAGGAACACGCCAACTACGCCGTCGATTTCATCGAGGCGACGCGCTGGATCAAGCAGCACCTGCCCCACGCCCGCGTCTCGGGCGGCGTGTCCAACGTCTCGTTCTCGTTCCGCGGCAACGAGCCGGTGCGCGAGGCGATCCACACCGTGTTCCTCTACCACGCCATCCAGGCCGGCATGGACATGGGCATCGTCAACGCCGGCCAGCTCGGCGTCTATGACCAGCTGGAACCGGAACTGCGGCTGCGCGTGGAAGATGTCGTGCTCAACCGTCGCCCCGATGCCGGCGACCGGCTGGTCGAATTCGCCGACACGGTGAAGGGCCAGGCCAAGGAAAACAAGGAAGATTTGAGCTGGCGCGAACTCCCGGTCGGCCAGCGACTCACCCACGCCCTGGTCAAGGGCATCACCCAGTACATCGAGGTCGACACCGAAGAGGCGCGTGCCGCGGTCGACCACCCGGTCAAGGTCATCGAAGGCCCGCTGATGGACGGCATGAACGTGGTCGGCGACCTGTTCGGCGCCGGCAAGATGTTCCTGCCCCAGGTGGTGAAGTCGGCCCGCGTCATGAAGCAGGCCGTGGCCTATCTGACGCCCTACATCGAGGCCACCAAGACCGCCGCCTCCAAGCCCAAGGGCAAGATACTGATGGCTACGGTGAAGGGCGATGTGCACGACATTGGCAAGAACATCGTCGGCGTGGTGCTGGGCTGCAACGCCTACGACGTGATCGACCTCGGCGTCATGGTCCCGGCCGACAAGATCCTGCACACGGCGCAGGAACAGCAGGTCGACATCATTGGCCTGTCCGGCCTGATCACGCCGTCCCTGGAAGAGATGAGCCACATCGCCAAGGAGATGCAGCGCCTGGGCATGAAGCAGCCCCTGCTGATCGGCGGCGCGACCACCAGCATCGCCCATACCGCGGTCAAGATCGACCCCCACTACGCCGGCCCGGTGGTCTACGTGAAGGACGCCAGCCGCGCGGTCGGCGTCTGCACCAACCTGCTGTCCGATGGTCTGCGTGACGACTTCGTCGCCAAGACGAAAGCCGACTACGTCGAGGTGCGCGAACGTCATGCCGCCCAGCGCGGCGAGAGCAAGCGCGTGTCGCTGGCCGAGGCGCAGGCGAACGGCTTCAAGACCGACTGGGCGACCTACACCCCGCCGGTTCCCAAGGTCACCGGCATCCAGGTTTTCAAGGAATACGACCTGGCCGAAGTGGCAAAACTGATCGACTGGACGCCCTTCTTCCAGGCCTGGGAACTGCATGGCCGCTATCCGAAGATTCTGAAGGACAAAGTGGTCGGCGAAGAGGCGAGCAAGCTGTTCGCCGACGCCCAGGCCATGCTCGGCCGGATGATCCGGGAAAACTGGATCGAGGCCCGCGCCGTGGTCGGCCTGTTCCCGGCCAACCGTATCGGTGACGACATCGAGATTTACAGTCCGGACCGTCATTCCCACGAAAGTGGGAATCCAGACTCGGAAAACATGGATTCCCGCCTGCGCGGGAATGACGACAAAGCAATTCTCATGACCGTGCACAACCTGCGCCAGCAGATGGCCAAACCGGCCGGACAGCCCAACTGGTGCCTGTCCGACTTCGTCGCACCAGCCCCGGTCAAGGATTACCTCGGCGCCTTCGTGGTCACCGCCGGCGTCAACGAGGACGCCCGGGTCAAGGCCTTCGAAGCGGCCAACGACGACTATTCCGCCATCCTGTTCAAGGCCCTCTGCGACCGTCTGGCCGAGGCCTTCGCCGAGCGCATGCACCAGCGCATCCGCACCGAGTTCTGGGGCTATTCCGGTGAGGAGGCACTCACCAACGAGCAGCTGATCAACGAGGAATACCGCGGCATCCGCCCAGCCCCGGGCTACCCGGCCTGCCCCGAACACAGCGAGAAGGGCGCTCTGTTCGACCTGCTCAAGGTGCCCGAGAACATCGGCGTCACCCTGACCGAAAGCTACGCCATGCTGCCCATGGCCTCGGTCTCCGGCTTCTACTTCAGCCACCCTGACGCCCGCTATTTCGCCGTCGCCAAGCTGGGCCGCGACCAGGTCGAGGACTACGCCCGGCGCAAGGGCTGGGACCTGGCCGAGGCCGAGAAATGGCTGGCGCCGAATCTGGGTTACACGCCGGAATGAGTCAGCCGGCGTTGTTTTCGTCCCGGATCGCCTTCCGGGACGCCTTCGTCGCCGGCCTGGAACGGCAACTGGCCGAGCCCGGCCTGGGCACCTTCATCCTGGTGCTGGCCAATGCCAGCTTCGATGTGGATATCTGGCCGCATCTGCGCGACCGGCTGGAGCAGCGTTTCGACGAACTGTCCGCCGAGGTTGCCGCCGTCCTGCGTTCGGGCAGCAAGCTGGGCTACCCGGACGACGACCTGATGGTGTTCCTCAAGCTGATGGCCATGGGTTTCGCCGCCGTCACACCGACCGAGTTCCGCAAGGCCGGGCCGTGGGAACTGCAGTACAACCCGCTGCGCGCCCTGCGTCCGGCCCGGGCCAGTGGCCAGAAGGTGGAAACGGTGGTGCCACCGCCGTTCAATCCGGCCGGATTCCAGTTCAACAAGCCCTTCCTGCGTCCGGAAATCCTGTGGGAAGGCACGCTGCGCAGCCACCCGATGCGGCTGCTCTACAACAAGTTCCCCTTCGCCCGCCTGCACGGCCTGCTGGTGCCCGAGCCGGAAGCCGGCCTGCCACAACGGCTGACCCAGGAATGGCACCATGCCGTCTGGCACCTGACCCAGGACCTCGCCGCAGGCGTGCCCGGTCTGACCATCGCCTACAACAGCTACGGCGCCCAGGCTTCGGTCAACCACCTTCATTTCCAGACCTTCGTGCGCGGGGGCGGCCTGCCGTTGATGGATACCCGCTGGCAGCACAATGGCGGCACGGAACCTTACCCGTCCGACTGCCATGTCTTCGCCTCGGCCCTCGACGCCTGGTTCTTCCTCGAATCGCTGCACCTGGCCGACAGGGCCTACAACCTGATCTACACGCCCGGCCAGTTGTATTGCCTGCCCCGCCGTTTCCTCGGCGGCCATGCCTGGTATGAAATGGCCGGCGGCGTCACCGCATTCAACCGGGACGACTTCACGGCCATTGAAGCCGGGCACATCAGCGACGAACTATCCAGACAGGCGCCAGTCAGAACGTAGTCTGTTCTTCCCTTTATTTCCTGCTGCCGGCGTGGCATTGTGGCGCCGTGGATTTCAACTCTTTGCTGGCCGGGCGCAGCCGCCCAATTATGATTATCTTTCTCCGTCGACTTGCCCATTACGCCGTCTACCTGCTGGCCGGCGCGGTTATAGCGCTGTCCATCATCGCACTGTCCCTCCGCTTTCTGATCATGCCGGACATCGGACGCTACAAGGCCGATATCGAAGTAGGCGCGAGCCAGGCCGTGGGCATGCCGGTCAGGATCGGCGAAATCCAGGCCAACTGGTCGCATCTCAATCCACAGTTCAGCCTGCGCAACCTCACCCTGGCCCCGGCCGGCCAGCCTGCGCCGCTGCAACTGAACCGGGTCGATGCGACCTTGTCCTGGCTGAGCCTGATTTTTCTGGAGCCTCATCTGGCCAACCTGGACATCCACCAGCCGACCCTGGAGATTCGCCGCAACAAGGCGGGCGTCATTCTGGTCGCCGGCATTCCGGTCAACACCGGCGGGGCATCGAGTCCATTCCCGGACTGGCTGCTGCGACAACGATCGGTCACGGTCAGCGACGGCAAGGTGATCTGGATCGACGAGATACTGAACGCGCCTCCGCTCAATCTGGAACACGTCAATATGGGCCTGGCCAGCCGGTTCAGCCACCACAGTTTCGGCCTGACTGCAGCTCCCCCCGTCTCCGCCGCCCGGCGCATCGACATCCGGGGCGACCTCCATGGCCACTCGGTACATGACCTGCACACCTGGCATGGCCAGCTCTATCTGCAGGCCGACGACATCTCGGCCACAGCCCTGAACACCTGGTCGCCCTGGGCACAAACTTCGGTCATCAGGAGCCTGGGCAATATCCGTTTCTGGGCGGACCTGGACCAGGGCCAGATTCAAAGCGTCACCGGCGATGTCGGCCTGGCCAATGTCGCCGTCTCGCTCGCCGAAGGCCTGCCCGACATGGCCTTTGCCCGGATTTCAGGCCGGCTGGGCTGGTCGCGCAAGGGCAACGAACAGACCTACTCGGTACTGGGCCTGCACTTTGTCACCCCCTCCGGCCAGACGGCCGAGCCCGCCAATGTCAAGGTCAGCTTCACGCCGACCCCGGCGGGCAAGGTGGAAAGCGCCCAGATCGTCGCCGACAGCCTCCGTCTGGAAGCCCTCACCGCGCTGTCCGGCGCGGTACCGCTGCCGCGCCAGACCCACGACTGGCTGGCGGCGGTCAATCCCCACGGTTTCATCGAACATATCGACCTCAACTGGCTGGGCAAGGATCGCTTCCGCCTGAAAACCCGGTTCCACGATGCCGGCATGAACCCGACCCACACCCTGCCAGGCCTGAGCGGCCTGAACGGCGAGATCGAGACGGACGAGCATACGGGCCAGGCCAGGCTGGACAGCCAGGGCCTGCACATCATCTACAGCAAGGTGTTCCGCCAGCCGCTCGACCTGAGCCGGCTGAGCACCGAACTCAGGTGGTCCGGTTCCAATGCAGGGGGTTACCGATTCGATCTTGTGCATTGCGATTTGGGGAATCCCGACCTGGACGGCTCCGTCAAGGGCAAGCTGACCTTGCCTCCCCGCGGCGCACCGGCCATCGACATCGAGGGCCGTCTGACCCGCGGCAACGGCGACGCCGTCTGGCGTTATCTGCCCTATCAGGTCGCCGACGATGCCTATCGATGGCTCAAACAAAGCATAGTGGGCGGCACCTCGCCGGAGACCACGGTCACGCTGCGTGGTTCGCTTGATCACTTCCCCTTCGACAAGGGTGGCGGCGTATTCCAGGTCGCCGTCCGGATGCAGAACGGGGTCCTGCATTACGCCCCCGACTGGCCCGGCATCACCGGCATCAACGGCTGGCTCATCTTCCGTGACAAGGGCATGACCATCAATGCGGAAAGCGGAGAGATACTGGGTACGCACCTGAGTTCGGTCCAGGGCATCATTCCCGACCTGTTCTATACGAAAGACAACGTCCTGACCCTGACCGGCGCCGCCAACGGACCCACCGCCGCCTTCCTCGACTTCATCCAGCAAAGCCCGGTCAATGAATACATGGGCCATTTTACCGACGACATGAAAGCCTCCGGCTCGGGATCGTTGCGCATCAAACTCACCCTGCCGCTCAGCAACATTAACAATAGCCAGGTTGCCGGCCGGTTCACCGTGACCGGCAACGACCTCACCCTGAATGAAGAGTATCCCCCGCTGACCAACGTCAATGGCAGCTTCGCTTTCACCAATACGGGGGTCAGGGCGGAAGGCCTTTCCGCCAATCTGTTCGGTCAGCCCATTGCCATCACGCTGGCCAGCGAAAAGGGTGGCCGCATCCATGCCGGCGCCACTGGCAACCTCACCGCCACCACACTGGCAAAATGGCTGCCCGACACACTCGACAAACGCGTCACCGGAAGTACGCCGGTCCAGGCAGACATTGTCCTGCGCCAGCACGCCGTCACGCTGAAACTCAATTCCAGACTTACCGGGCTAGGCATCGACCTGCCCGCCCCGCTGGGTAAACCTGCCGATCAGGATCAGCCGTTCACGCTCACCATGCTGGACCGCGGCAGTGGGCAATCTCCCCTGACATTCCAGTACGGCACGATTCTGTCCGGAACCCTGGCACCGGACACCAACCCCGAACACACGCGCCTGGCGATCATGTTCGGCGGCCCGCCGCCCGCCCTTCCTAAGGATGGCGGCATTACCGTGCAAGGCACTCTGCATGGGCTGGACTTCGACACCTGGCGCAAGCTCGACCTGGGCGGCACTAGCGGGGGCCCGCCAATCCGTTCGATCAACCTGACCTTCAATGAACTACAGGTCTTCGACCGGCTGCTGCACAACATCAACGTGCAGGCCCGCCCGGAACAGCGCGCCTGGAAACTGAGCCTGAATGGCCAGGAAATGCAGGGTGAAGCGCTTTACGGGCCACAACCCGGCACGCCCGGCAACAGCCTGATCGGGCAATTCAAGAAATTCGACATTCCCCGCGCAGCCTCTGAACCCGCCGCTTCGACAGCCCAGGGTTCCATCAATCCGGACGACCTGCCCAAAGAAGTCGACCTCACCATTCAGTCCCTCGCCTACAACAAGCACGACCTGGGTGAACTGGCACTGAAGCTGACCACCGCCCACGATGGCCTGGCCATCAGCACTTTCACCCTGAAAACGCCCGAGACCGTTCTCGAAACCAGTGGCTGGCTGTCAGCCTCACCTTTGCGCACTACCCGATTGAACGTGAAACTCAATTCCGGCAACCTGGGCCAGCTCATGCGCCGGATGGGTTACAACGAAGACATCAAGGGCGGCGTACTCGACGTGCAGGGCGCCCTGAACTGGCCCGGACGGGCGGAAAATTTCAGCAAGGACAAGCTCGGCGGTTCGCTCAAGGTGGAACTGAAGAATGGTCGCTTCATCCACCTGGACCCTGGCGCAGGCAAACTGCTTGGCATCCTCAGCCTGCAAGCCCTCCCCCGCCGAATTACCCTAGACTTCCGCGACATCTTCTCGGAAGGACTTGCCTTCGACAGCATCCAGGGAGACGTCATGCTTGACCGCGGCATCGGCTATCTGCCCGACCTCTCTATTCAGAGTCCGGCCGCAAAGATCCACATGAAAGGCAAGATCGACCTGTCCCGGGAAAACCAGGAACTGCGTCTGCATATCCAGCCCCGGCTGGACGAAGGCGTAGCGGTCGCCGGAGCATTGCTGGGTGGTCCTGCAGTCGCAGTGGGCGCATTGGTCGCCACCAAGATACTCAAGGACCCGTTCTCGCAAGCAGCCAGTTTCGAATACATGGTCACCGGCACGTGGGGAGACCCCATCGTCACCAAGCTGGCCAGGCCTGTGGCGGAAAATGCGCCCGGCCGGCCATGAGCGGACCGTCAGGCCGGTTTTAGCTTGCTGGTAGCGGCTTTCATTGTGTAAGTTGAATGGATACCAATCAGACAAATATCTGGAGCACATCGTGACCCGCAAACCTCCCACTTCCAGCTTTGCCAAACCACGTAGCCGGGCCATCCCCAAAGCCACCCAGGACGCGGGCGGGATCGTCCGCGTCGCGGCCATCCAGATGGCTTCGAGCCCCAACGTGCCGGCCAACCTGGCCGAGGCCGGACGACTGATCGAACTGGCGGCCACGGCCGGCGCCAAACTGGTCGCGCTGCCGGAAAATTTTGCCATCATGGGCATGAAGGAAACCGACAAGGTCCATGTGCGTGAAGTCCCCGGCAAGGGTCCGATCCAGAAATTCCTCGCCGCCCAGGCCAGGAAACACGGCATCTGGCTGGTCGGCGGTTCGGTGCCGCTTGAAAGCGAGAACGCCAAGAAGGTCTACAACAGCTGCCTGGTCTACGACGACAAGGGCAAGCAGGTCGCCCGCTACGACAAGATCCACCTGTTCGGCCTCGACCTGGGCAACGAGCACTATCGCGAGGAAACCACCATCAAGCCTGGCGACACCGTCGTGGTGGTGGACAGCCCGTTCGGCCGCATCGGCCTGTCGATCTGCTATGACCTGCGTTTCCCGGAGCTGTACCGCGCCATGGGCGACGTCGATATCATCCTGGTCCCGGCGGCCTTTACCGCGACCACCGGCAAGGCCCATTTCGAGACGCTGATCCGGGCGAGGGCCATCGAAAACCTGGCCTATGTCATCGCCCCCGCGCAGGGCGGCTACCACCTGTCCGGACGCGAAACCCACGGCGACACCATGATCGTCGACCCCTGGGGCAACGTACTCGACCGCCTGCCCCGCGGTTCCGGCGTGGTCATGGCCGGCATCAACCGCACCTATCAGGAAGGCCTGCGCAAGAGCCTGCCTGCCCTGAAACACCGCTCGCTGGACTGCACCAGCAACGTCAAACTTGAAGTGATCACGAAATGAGCCAACTCGCCCCCACCGACATCCAGCTGCTGGAAACCGCCGACGCCACCCTGCTTGCCCCCAACGGCCTCGATGCCGGCAAACTCGACGCCGCGCTCGGCATTCTTGCCACCCACAAGCTGGACGACGCCGACCTCTATTTCCAGTATTCACGATCAGAAGCCTGGAGCCTGGAAGAGAGTCAGGTCAAATCGGGCAGCTTCAACATCGACCAGGGGGTCGGCGTACGCGCCGTCACGGGTGAAAAAACCGCCTTCGCCTATTCCGACGACATCACCTTCCCGGCGCTGGAGCAAGCCGCCAAAACAGCCCGCTCCATCGCCGTCATCGGCGGTTCGGGCCGCGTGGCCTCAGGCAAGCCGGTCAGCGGCCATCGCCTGTACGTCCCGCTCGACCCGCTCGCCACGCTGGCCGAAGCGGACAAGGTCGCCCTGCTGCACCGCCTTGAAAGCTACGCCCGCGCGCTCGACCCGCGGGTGACCCAGGTAATGGCCAGCCTGGCCGGCGAATACGAAGTCATCTACATCGCCCGTCTGGACGGCCACCGCGCCGCCGACGTGCGGCCGCTGGTGCGGGTCTCGCTGCAGGTCATCGTCGAACAGGACGGCCGCCGCGAACAAGGCAGCGCCGGCGGCGGCGGCCGCTTCGGCTACGGCTATTTCAGCGACGACATGCTCAGGGACTACGCCGAGAAGGCCGTCCACCAGGCCCTCACCAACCTCAACGCCAAGCCCGCCCCGGCCGGCACCATGACCGTGGTGCTCGGCTCCGGCTGGCCCGGCATCCTGCTCCACGAAGCCATCGGCCATGGTCTGGAAGGCGACTTCAACCGCAAGGGCAGTTCCGCCTTCTCCGGCCGCATCGGCCAGCGCGTCGCCGCCAAGGGCGTCACGGTCGTCGACGACGGCACCATCCCCGACCGGCGCGGCTCGCTCAACGTCGACGACGAAGGTACGCCGACCGAATGCACCACGCTGATCGAGGACGGGATCCTCAAGGGCTACATGCAGGACAGTCTCAACGCCCGGCTGATGGGCGCGGCCCTGACCGGCAACGCCCGGCGCGAATCCTTCGCCCACCTGCCCATGCCGCGCATGACCAACACCTACATGCTGGCCGGCGACAAGGACCATGACGAAATCATCGCCTCGGTGAAGAACGGCCTCTATGCCGCCAACTTCGGCGGCGGTCAGGTCGACATCACCAGCGGCAAGTTCGTCTTCTCCGCCGCCGAAGCCTGGATGATCGAGGACGGCAAGCTGACCTATCCAGTCAAGGGCGCCACCCTGATCGGCAACGGCCCGGACGCGCTCACCCGCGTGTCGATGATCGGCAACGACATGCGGCTTGATCCGGGAGTTGGGACGTGTGGCAAGGAAGGGCAAAGCGTGCCGGTAGGCGTTGGCCAGCCGACCTTGCGGATCGATGGGCTGACGGTGGGTGGGACGCAGTAGTCGCTACGATTCTATTGGCGTTCCACAATCCGCGTCATACCCGCGAAGGCCGGTTTCCAGTAGATTGACCGGCGTAGGCCGGGGGTAGCCCGGCAGCTAGTTACTTTTCTTGCTCGACCAAGAAAAGTAACCCAAAGAAGGTCGCCCCGGCTTCACCGCCCTTCGGGTCCCCGAGCTTGACCCGCCCGATTGGGCGGCTGCGCAACTCGCCCTCCGGACTCAGACAGTGCTCGCCGACTTCCCCCAATCGGCCAGGTCAAGCTCGGCGGTGCAGAGGGGGAAGAAAATCAAGCGGTGGTTTTAACGTTCAAATTCAACTGGTTTACACAGACTCTATTTCCTTGAGCGTTTTCCCGCTTTTATCTTTCCAAGCAGTAAGACCATTCGCATGTCCACCATGAATAACTGCAGCCGCTGAACTTGGGCTGGTAAATTCTGCATCTTTCGTGAACACCAAAAAATCTTCCTCTATCACAAGTACACCTTCGTCTTTTAGGCGAAGCCGCATATTCATTGCCCATGGCCATTTTTGTGACGACGCACGGTCAGTTAGAACAGCTTGAGAACCTTTAAGCACTACAAAACCGTTTGGCGCCAGATGCCCCTCTGCTCTAATTCCCTTGATCTCGCAAAACAACCTCTTATGCTCGGACTCTCCTATGGCTCTTGCTGCCGCTGGAACAAGCAACTCAATCCCGAGAACAGGTAATAACTGGTTGATTTTCTCCAAAAATATTTCCATGTCTTCTCTGTCAGACTCCGGCAATCGCGCTCCGCTGCTTTGTCCGTTTGTAACCACAGCTCGCCCTGATTTACGTGCCTGATCGATCAACTTCCCTTCGAGATATCTAATGTGAGCCTTTGTTAGGTTTTCATCTTTGCTGGTAAAAAAGATGATTTGATTCCAAAAGTCCTTCTCCAAATGAGCTTTGATTCGGTCACGAATGTTCTCAGCTTCACCAACATAGATTGCGGGCTTTCCTGATTCTGGGTCAGCACCGGTTAAGAAGTAGACCCCTGAACTATCAGACTCTTCACGTGACAGCACACCGTCAAACTCGCTTCTGGGGCCGGCGACCGCCTTCCCAGTCCAGTTAGACAGTTCTGCTGTTCGGAGTCTCTTGGGATCTCCGTGAACCAGGAATATTTTGATTGTTGCGCTAGGCATATTCGAAATCCGTTAGCCAAAACGAGAATTTTTTAAACAGTATGCTTTGATTGGGTCAGCCGTACCGACCCTACTGGGTTCCATGATTTACGACGAACACTTAATCACTTCACGCTTACCGAGCACACCGCAACACCCAAACGGTTTACCTCCCCCCTTCTTCACCGCCGCGCCCAACCCAAGCTATCGGGGGAAGTCGGCGAGCACTGTCTGAGCTCGAAGGGCGAGTTGCGCAGCCGCCCGATAGCTTGGGGTGGGCGCGGGAACCCGAAGGGCGGATGAAGTGGGGCGTGCTTTCTTTGGTTACTTTATTTGCACGAGCAAAGAAAGTAACTGGCCGCCGGGCCACCCCCGGCCAACCACATCAACTCAAGAAAAAAGTCACTTCCCCCCGACCAACCTGACCTTCTCGATCACCACAGACGTCAACGGCACATCCGATCCGAACGGCCCCGACGCCCCGGTCGGCACCTTCGCGATCTTGGCTGCCACATCCTGGCCCTTGATCACCTTGCCGAACACGCAATAGCCATACCCCATGACATCGGACGAGCGGTAATTCAGGAAAGCGTTATCTGCCACGTTGACGAAGAACTGCGCAGTAGCCGAATGGGGATCGCCCGTCCTGGCCATGGCCACGGTGTAGATATCGTTCTTGAGACCGTTGGTGGCCTCGTTGTGGATGGGTGCGCCGGTGGCCTTCTGTTTGAAGGACTGATCGAAGCCACCGCCCTGAATCATGAAACCGTCGATCACCCTGTGGAAAATGGTGCCGTTGTAAAAGCCGGATTTCACGTAGCCCAGGAAATTCTTGACCGTTTCCGGTGCCTTGTCCGGGTAGAGTTCCAGGGTCATGGTCCCCATATTGGTCTTGATTTCGACGTTCGGGTTGGCTGCCTGGGCAACGTTACCGACCAGCAGGGCAAGAGCGAGGAGCAGCGATTTGATCATGGTGGCATCCAGTCATGGCAAGGGAAGGCAATTATCTCTAGACCGGAGTTTTTCTTGTGAGTTTCCATCTACCTCTGATAGCATCGAATCCATGATGTGTACCCAAACCCACACTTTTCGATTTTATTTTTTCCCCACGCCCATGGCGGTCGGGAAAGTGTGACGCGGACAAGCAACGCGAATTCCCCGAAAAACCGCCAGGCCCCTGGCGGTTTTTTCATTCAGGGGCCGTAACCGAAACAGGAGCAAATCATGGTGGGCTACCGCACCGACGACACCCGGATCGAGCAGAGCGACGAGTTGCTCGCGCCGATGCAGATCATGCGCGAACTGAAGGCCAGCGAAGCAGCGATAAAGACGACATTCGTCGCGCGCGGCCAAATCCACGACGTGCTGCGCGGTGCCGACGACCGCCTGGTGGTGGTGGTGGGTCCGTGCTCGATACACGACCCGGCCGCCGCGCTCGACTACGCCCGCCGGCTCAGGCCTCTGGCCGAGGAACTGCACCAGGATCTGGTCATCGTGATGCGGGTCTATTTTGAGAAACCCCGCACCACCGTGGGCTGGAAGGGCCTGATCAACGACCCGCATCTAAACGAGAGCTTCGACATCAATGAAGGCCTGCGCCTGGCACGCAAGCTCCTGTTGGAAATCAATGAACTTGGGCTACCATGCGGCACCGAGTTCCTCGATCTGATCTCGCCGCAATACATCGCCGATCTGGTCTCCTGGGGCGCCATCGGCGCCCGCACCACCGAATCGCAGTCGCACCGCCAGCTGGCCTCCGGCCTGTCCTGCCCGGTTGGCTTCAAGAACGGTACCGACGGCAACCTGCGCATCGCCGTGGACGCCATCAAGGCGGCCGCTTCGCGCCATCATTTCGTCTCCATTACCAAATCCGGCCATGTTTCCGTATTCAAGACCGCGGGCAACGAGGACTGCCACGTCATCCTACGCGGCGGCAAGCAGACCAACTACGATGCCGCCAGCGTCAAAGCGGCTTGCCAGGAACTTGCCGGCGCCGGTCTGCGCCCGCAGGTCATGGTCGACTTCTCGCATGCCAATTCGAGCAAACAGTACCAGCGTCAGATCGATGTCGGCCACGACGTGGCCGGCCAGCTGGCCGGCGGCGAAACCCGCATCATGGGCGTGATGATCGAAAGCCATATCAATCCTGGCCGCCAGGATCTCTGCCCGGACAAGACCCCGGCCTACGGCGTCTCGATCACCGATGCCTGCCTGGGCTGGGGCGACACCGAGCCGCTGTTGCGTGAACTGGCCCAGGCGGTGCAGACACGGCGCCTGGCCAAGCCTGCTGACGAACAGTAACCAGACTCTGGCTTCTGGGATAGAATATGCCGTGGCGGGTCTCCCCGCATGGCTAGCCCGTGAACCTGGTCAGGTCCGGAAGGAAGCAGCCACAGCGGATGATGCCAGTGCCGGGGTTCAGGCTCGCCACCCCTAATTTGAAGTGGAGGATTGGAGTGAGACCAGTTTTACTTGTCTTTCTGATCACCAGCCTGGCGGCGGCCATGCCCAGTCAGGCCATTGATGGTTACTTCACCGACATCGGTGGCGCCAGCGGCATCCAGTCGGCCAAGATCGGCATGATCCGGCAGTGGCATCAGCAATGGCTGCAACGCAGCAACTGGCACATGACCGGATACTGGGAAGCGGCCTTGGCCTACCTGAAGAGCGACGGACCGGGCGGCGTCGGCCTGGCCGATGCCAGTGTGACCCCTGTCTTCCGTTTGCGTCCGGATGCATCGGGCGGCGTCCAGCCCTACCTGGATGCGGCCATCGGCCTGCATGTCCTGTCCAGGACCCGGCTCGACGACAACCACGCTTTCGGCAACACCCTCCAGTTTGGCCCGCTACTGGGTCTCGGCGTCACCTTCGGCGAAAAGAGCCAGTACGACTTTGGCTACCGTTTCCAGCACCTTTCCAATGCCGGCATCGCCCAGCCCAACGACGGCGTCAACCTGCAGGAAATCCGGCTGACCTACCTCTATTAAGGTCCGGCCGCCGGGCACGCCTCTGTTAAACCCGGATAATCCATTAGGCGGCCCTGCGGGCCTACGCGCGCGCTGGCGGGCGCTTTGCGGCGTCTCGACGCCCGTGCTTCGCGCCCATAGACCTGGCTATGGGTTTGTCGCCCATGCGCCGATCCACTCGCAAACCGCCTCGCCATCATCGCGCGTCCTAATGGATTATCCGGGTTAAAATCCGGCCATGAGTTATCAAGTTCTGGCCCGCAAGTGGCGGCCAAAATCCTTTGCTGAACTGGTCGGTCAGGAACACGTGGTCCGCGCCCTGTCGAATGCCCTGGAACAGGGCCGGCTGCATCATGCCTATCTGTTCACCGGCACCCGCGGCGTGGGCAAGACCACCCTGGCCCGCATCCTGGCCCGTTGCCTCAATTGCGACACCGGCGTTACCGCCACGCCCTGCGGCGTCTGCCCGTCCTGCCAGCAGATCGAGGCCGGCCGCTTCGTCGACCTGATCGAGATCGATGCCGCCTCCTACACCGGCGTCGACAACATGCGCGAGGTACTGGAGAACGCCCAGTACGCGCCCACTTCCGGCCGCTACAAGGTCTACATCATCGACGAAGTGCACATGCTGTCGAAGAACGCCTTCAACGCGATGCTGAAGACGCTGGAGGAACCGCCCGCACACGTGGTCTTCATCCTGGCCACCACCGACCCGCAAAAGGTGCCGGTCACGGTGCTGTCGCGCTGCCTGCAGTTCAACCTCAAGCAGATGCCGCCCGGCCACGTCGCCGGCCACCTGCGCACGGTGCTCGAACGCGAAGGCATTCCCTTTGAACCCGGCGCGCTCAACCTGCTGGCCCGCGCCGCCGCCGGCAGCATGCGCGACGCCCTGTCTCTGACCGACCAGGCCATCGCCTATGGCAGCGGCGAAGTGCACGAGCAACAGACCCGCGACATGCTCGGCACGGTGGACCAGGCCTACCTGTTTCCCTTGCTCGAAGCCCTGACCGAAGCCGATGGCCCACACCTGATGCACGAAGCCGAAGCCATCGCCGAACGCAGCCTGTCCTTTGACGCCGCGTTGCAGGACCTCGCCTTGCTGCTGCAACAGATTGCGCTGGCGCAGGCGGTACCCGATGCGGTCGCCGAAGATGTACCGGAGCGGGCCCGGCTGTTTGCACTGGCCGACCGCATCGATCCGGAAACCGTGCAGCTTTACTACCAGATCGCCACTCTGGGCCGGCGCGACCTGGAACTGGCGCCGGATGAATACGCGGGGTTCAGCATGACGCTGCTGCGAATGCTTGCGTTCGCACCGGGCAAGGAACAGGCACAGCCGGCCCAATCCGTTCCGGCTCGTACGCCGACCCCGCCACCCACGCCAAAGGTCGCCGCAGAAACGCCGCGTGTTCACGCACCGGAAACCCGCACGCCCCGCCCCGAAACCCCGGCAACCGCTTCCGCCTTCGACGGCGACTGGTTCGCCTTGAGCCGCCGGCTGTCCGGAGGTGTCAAGCAACTGGCCGCGCTGTGCGAGCTGGCCGATCACAGCGCCGACTTCCTCAAGCTGCGCCTGCCCGGCGACAAGAAAAGCCTGCTCGACAGCCTGGGCGAAAAACTCAGGGTGGCGCTGCGCGAACTGCTCGGGCCGGGCGCGCGGATCGAATTCGAGCTGGGCGCCACTTCCGGCGCGGCGCCGGCAGAGATCGTCGCCCAGAAAAAGGCCGTGCGCCAGGCCGAAGCCGAGGCTGCGGTCATGGACGACCCCTTCGTGCAGACCCTGGTGCGCGATTTCGACGCCACCGTCACCAACATCAAACCTATCGGAGAACAGACACCATGATCAAAGGCGGAATCGGCAACCTCATGAAGCAGGCCCAGCTAATGCAGGAAAACCTGAAAAAGGCCCAGGAAAAGATCGCCGAAATGGAAGTGGAAGGCGTCTCCGGCGCCGGCCTGGTCAAGGTCACCATGAACGGCAAGCACGACGTGCGCCGGGTCAGCATCGACGCCTCGCTGATGACCGACGACAAGGAAATGCTCGAAGACCTGATCGCTGCCGCGGTCAACGATGCCGTGCGCAAGGTCGAAACCGTCACCCAGGAAAAGATGTCCTCGGTCACCGCCGGCATGCCGCTGCCACCCGGGATGAAGCTGCCGTTCTGAACGCGTGACCCCTGCTTCCCTCGCCAATCTGATCGAATCGCTGCGCGTTCTGCCTGGCGTCGGCCCCAAGTCGGCGGCGCGGATGGCCTATCACCTGCTGCAACGCGATCGCCAGGGTGCGGCCAGGCTGGCGGCCGGTTTGACCGCTGCCCTGGAACGACTGAAGCCTTGCGCCCGCTGCAACAATTACAGCGAAGTCGAGGTCTGCGACAGCTGTACCGATCCGCGCCGCGACCCGCGCCAGCTGTGCGTAGTGGAAATGCCGGTTGATCTGAACCGCATGGAAGAAACCCATGCCTACAAGGGCCTGTATTTCGTCCTGATGGGGCGGCTATCGCCGCTCGATGGCGTTGGTCCGCGCGAGATCGGCCTCGACCGGCTGATCAAGCGCGCCCAGGACGGCGTCACCGAGGAAGTGATCCTGGCCACCAATTTCACGGTCGAGGGCGAGGCCACCGCGCACTACCTGGGCGAACTACTCAAAGCCAAAGGCCTCAAGGTCAGCCGCATGGCGCGCGGCCTGCCGGCCGGCGGCGAACTGGAGCATGTCGACGCCATGACCGTGGCCCAGGCCCTGCTGGACAGGAAAACGATATGACCGACGCCGTGCCGGCCGCCGATCAGGAGGACGTCGCCACCGCCCAGCAACTGCTGGCCGACCTGTCCAAGGTGCGCGACTTTCCCGCCCTGTCGCAGGTGATCTCCAAGGTCAACCACATCGCCAGTTCGGAAAACAGCCGTACCGACGAGCTGACCGAATCGATCCTGAAAGATGTCTCGCTGACCAACAAGCTGCTCCGGGTGGTCAACTCCGTTCATTACAAGCAACTCGGCTCGGGGCCGGTCAACACGGTCTCGCGCGCCATCGTCATCCTCGGCTACGACACGGTGCGCGATGCCGCCCTGTCGCTGATGCTGTTCGATCACCTGGCCAACCACGCCCAAGCCGCCGAACTCAAGGGCGAAGCGGTGGAGAGCTTCTATTGCGGCATCCTCGGCCGGGCCATGGCCCACCGCGCCGGCATGCGCGACGGCGAGGAAGTACTGATCTGCTCGCTGTTCCGCAACCTCGGCCGGATGATGTGCCGCCTGCATTTCTTCGACAAATCGAAGGAGGTCGAACAGCTTGTCGCCGATCAGGGCCTGGCCGAGGACGTTGCCTCGCGCCGCATCTTCGGCATCTCCTATGACGAATTCGGCCTCGCCCTCGGCCGCCACTGGCACCTGCCGAACTCCCTGCTACAGGGCATGGCGCCATTGCCGCCCGGCTCGACCAAGGTCGTCGGCAACGATGTACCCAAACTGCAGGTCATGGCCAACATGGCGCGCGACCTGTATATCGCCACCCGCGACAGTGAGCCGGAGTCAGCGAAAGAGGCCTATGCCAACCTGCTGAAACGCTACGGCCAGGTCGTTCATCTGCAGACCGACGATCTGGAGGAACTGGTCTATCAGGCCAGCGCGGTCATGGAGAAGGAATCCGCCAGCCTGCAGGTCGACATCCGATCGAGCCCCATGCTCGCCCGTCTGCTCAGCCGGGACGAGGACGAAGCGAATCAGCCGGCCGGAGAGACCGAACCGGCTGACGCCGTGGAAGACAGCGCCATACTCCAGGCGCCGGGCGAGGAGGCCTCCGCGCACGACCCCACCGCCATATTGATCACCGGCATGCAGGACCTGACCAACCTGCTGCTGGAAAACGCCAAGCCAGCCGACGTGCTGCACGTTGCGGCGGAACTGCTGTACCGCGCCCGCTGCTTCGACAACGTGCTGATCTGCACCATCGACGCCAATGGCAAGGAACTGGTCGGCCGGATTGGTCTCGGCCCCAACGCCGAACGCAACAAGGCCAGCTTCCGGATCCCGCTGGCCTTTGCTCCGGATGTATTTCATGTCGCCATCTCGAAAAATGCCGACCTGCTGATCGCCGACACCCAGGCCGACAGCATCCGGGAGCGCATCCCCGCCTGGTACAAGGAGCGGATCGGAGCCCGTTCCTTCCTCCTGTTGCCGATCACACTCAACAACCGCACCGTCGCCGTGCTCTATGCCGACAAGCACGATGGCGCACTGCAACTCGCCCAGCAAACGCTTGGTCTGATCAAGGCCCTGCGCAACCAGATCACCCTGGCCCTGCGCCAGAAATAACGAAGGAACCGCCATGGAACTGACCTCCCTCACCGCCCTTTCCCCACTGGATGGCCGCTATCGCCGCACCGGTGCCAGGCTGGCGCCCTACTTCAGCGAATTCGGCCTGATCAGATATCGCGTGCTGGTCGAGATCGAATGGCTCAAGGCGCTGGCTCACGAGAAGAGCATCAAGGAAGTGCCCGCCTTTTCCGCCAAAACCCTGGCCGAACTGGACGCGATCGTGGCCAACTTCTCGCTGGCCGATGCCGAGGCGGTGAAGACGCACGAGAAAGTCACCAACCACGACGTCAAGGCCGTGGAATACTTCCTGAAGGACAAGACTGCCGGCAACGCCGAAGTGACCAGGGTCTCCGAGTTCATCCACTTCGCCTGCACCTCCGAGGACATCAATAACCTGTCGCACGCGCTGATGCTGCGCGACGCCCGCGCCAAGGTACTTCAGCCGGCACTGCGCCAGATCGAGAGCAAGCTAACCGAACTGGCCGTCGAACTGGCCGACCTGCCGATGCTGTCCCGCACCCATGGCCAGCCCGCCACACCGACCACGCTGGGCAAGGAAATGGCCAACGTGGTCTACCGTCTGCGGCGGGCAATGAAGCGGCTGACTGCGGTCGAGTGCCTGGGCAAGATCAACGGCGCGGTCGGCAACTACAACGCCCACCTGGCCGCCTATCCCAAGCTCGACTGGGAAAAGTTCGCCGAACATTTCGTGGTCAATCTGGGCCTGACCTTCAACCCTTACACCATCCAGATCGAGCCGCACGACTACATGGCCGAACTGTATGACGCCTGCGCCCGCATCAACACCATCCTGGTCGACCTCGACCGCGATGTCTGGACCTATATCTCGCTCGGCTATTTCAAGCAGAAACTGAAGGAAGGCGAAGTCGGCTCATCGACCATGCCGCACAAGGTCAATCCGATCGACTTCGAGAATTCCGAGGGCAACCTCGGCCTGGCCAACGCCCTGCTCCGCCACCTGTCGGAGAAGCTGCCGATCTCGCGCATGCAACGCGACCTGACTGACTCCACGGTGCTCCGGAATATGGGCAGCGCGCTCGGCTATGCGCTGCTCGGCTATGAAAGCCTGCTGCGCGGCCTGAACAAGCTGGAAGCCAATCCGGCCCGCCTGGCCGAGGACCTCGACCACAACTGGGAAGTCCTGGCCGAACCGATCCAGACCGTGATGCGCCGCTACGGTCTGGAAAAACCCTACGAGCAGTTGAAGAAGCTGACCCGCGGCAAGCGCATCACCGCCGCCCGCATGGCCAGATTCATCGAGGGCCTGGCCATCCCGGCCGCCGCGAAGAAGGAACTGCTCGAGATGACCCCGGCCAGCTACACCGGCCAGGCCGCCAAGCTGGCCAAACGCATTGCGAAGGGATGACCATGGGACAGTTCGCGCATGACGTCGACGTAAGCAATTTCCAGCAGGTGGTCATGGAGGGCTCACGCAGCACCCCTGTGGTCATCGACTTCTGGGCGCCCTGGTGCGGCCCGTGCAAATCGCTCAAGCCCATTCTGGAAAAACTGGCCGAGGAATATCAGGGCAAGTTCATCCTGGCCAAGATCAATTCCGACGAGAACCAGGCGCTGGCCACGCAATTTGGCGTCAAGGGCATTCCGGCGGTGAAGGCCGTGATCGACGGCCGGATCGTCGACGAATTCTCGGGCGCGCTGCCTGAAGGCGCGGTACGCGAGTTTCTCGACCGGCTGATTCCCTCGCCCGCCGACGAACTACTCGCCCAG
>JARLJM010000101.1 GCA_031291185.1 Parasulfuritortus sp.
ACGTGATTCGCTCGACGACAAGATTCAGGGGCTGGAAGCCGGAGCGGATGATTATGTCGTCAAGCCCTTCGCCCTGCGCGAGGTGGAAACCCGACTGCGCACCATCGCCCGACGTGTCCTGCCACAGGGCCAGGCGCAAAAACTGCGCGTGGCCGACCTGACTTACGATGTCGGCACCTACCGGATCACGCGCGGCGACCTGACCATCGACTTGCCGCCCATCCCGCTCAAACTGCTTGAACTGCTGATGCGCGCCTCGCCCAAGGTCGTCACCCGGCAACAGATGGAAGCCGCCGTCTGGGCCGACCATCCGCCGGATAGCGACGCGCTCAAGGCCCATCTCCACGTCCTGCGCGATGCGATCGATAAAAATTTTGCCAGCCATCTTCTCCGCACAGTACGCGGCGTCGGCTACCAGATCGCGGACCCCAATGCCGAGTCGTAACCTGCTGCTCCGTACCCGGTTCTATTTTGCCGGCTTCGGGGCCTTGTTAAGCCTGCTGTTCGGGGCCGGCATCATTTTCACCATCGACGCATCCGCCCGGCTCGCACAGGAAAAATATTTCCTGTATGGCCTCGGCCTCGCCATGCTCCTGCTGACCTGGCTGATCACACAGGCCGGACTATGGCTTACCCGACGCGTCGCGGCACCCGTCGTCGACCTCGCCGCCCGCATTGCCGCCAGCGAATCTAGCAATCCGGGCTCTGAAAGGAATCTGTCTCTCGACGATGTGGGCGAACTGACCCTGATCTTCGAACGCTATCTCGATCGCATTCGTGGCTGCGCCGAACGGGAACGCGCCTTCGCCTCCGATGTCAGCCATGAGCTACGCACCCCTCTTGCCGTCATCCGGGGCGCGCTTGAAGTCCTTGAAGACGACACAGACCTCAACGACAGCCAGCGCAACCGGATCGCCCGCATCGAACGGGCAAGCCACGACATGACCGAACTGACCAGCGCCCTGCTGAGCCTGTCGCGCGAGGAGAACGGCCTGGCAGCCAGCCCGGACAACTGTTCCATTGCCTCAGTGGTCCGGGAATCCGTCGAAAAGCATCGATCGTTGAACGGTGCGCTCACCGTCGATATCGACCTCAACATCGTCGATGCGCCGCTGGTGCCGGTCGAAAAGGGCCTCGCCACGATCGTGGTCGACAACCTGATCGGCAATGCGATGCTTCATGCCCAATCCAGTCAGATCCGCGTGTGTCTGGAACGCAACCGGCTGGCGATCAGCGACTCGGGCAAGGGCATTGCCAAAGCCGACCTGGATCACATTTTCAAGCGCCACTATCGCGGACCGGACTCCCAGGGCTCCGGCATCGGCCTGTCCCTGGTCAAACGGGTCTGTGACCTGCATGGCTGGGAGATCGTCATCGACAGCGCACCTGGCCAGGGGACGTCGGCACAACTATTTTTCGGCAAGAAATACATAACCTGAATCGCCCGTCTGGACAGTCGGCACGAAACTAACCAAACCTTTACCTCGCCACAACCTCAGCTTCACCTCTCCCCTACTAGGATTTCCCTCCAGTCGGCGACACATACGCCGAATTCCGACGAGGCGCCAGAAACGGCACGGCTCGCCGATTCCTGACCATAAAGAAGGAGACTGACCCATGACCGACAATTTCAACCGCCGCAATTTCCTGAAAATGAGTGGCGCCGTGCTGGCTGCCAGCACCGCAGGTGCGGCGATGAGCGTTTCCGGCTCCGCGCTGGCTGCCGACACGTCCGCCGCCATCGCAACCGGCCTGAAAGCCGCCCTGCCGAAGGCCAGGGGACCGCGTCTGGTCGTTGTCGGCGGGGGCACATCAGGCCTCACTATCGCCAAATACGCCAAGAAGGAATACCCGAAATTCGACGTGGTGCTGGTCGAAAAACGCGACATGTATTCCTCCTGCTTCTCCAGCAACCTCTGGTATGCCGGCCTGATCAATCTCGAATTCCTGGCCAACCACAGCTTCCTGGATGGCGCGACCAACAACGGTTATACCTACTTCAACGCCACCGTCACCGGGCTGGATCGCGCCAGCCGCACCCTGGTCACCAGCGAAGGCGACATCGGCTATGACTTCCTGGTCCTCGCCCCCGGCATTTCCTACGACTACGACAAGATCGGCGTCAGCGACGTTGATACCATGACCGCCCTGCGCCAGAAATATCCTGGCGGCTTCATTTCACCGACCGAGCACGTCACCATTCACCGCAAGGTCCAGGAATTCGAAGGTGGCGTATTCGTGCAAAGCGTTCCCGGCGGCAACTACCGCTGCCTGCCCGGCCCTTACGAGCGGGCCTGCCTGATCGCCTCGGTGATCAAGAAGAACAAGCTCAAGGCCAAGGTGCTGGTGCTGGACGCCAACCCGGAAATCACCATCAAGGCCAAGGGTTTCCATGCCGCGTTCAACGAACTGTACAAGGACATCATCGAGTGGAAGCCGAACTCGGCCATCACCAGCGTCGATGTCGAAAAGCGCGCCATCAAGACCGAGTTCGACAGCTATACCTTTGATGACGCGGCGATCTACCCCAACGTGCGCGGCTCCACCCTGATCGAACATCTGGGACTGATGGCTCCCGCCAGCAAGAGCACCCAGAAGGAAGCCAACATCGACACCCGTTTCTACAACATCGTCGGCGACCCGCACGTCTATGTGACCGGCGACTCGCGCCCGCACCCCTACTCCAAGAGCGCCAACACCTCCAACACCGAAGCCCATTATGTGGCCAAGGTGCTGGCTGCCCGCGCTCAAGGCAAGGAGATCGCCTGGGTCAGCCCGCGCACCATCTGCTACTCCATGGTCAACGCCAACCCCATGGAAGCCATCAGCGTCGATGCGGGTTATGATTACAGCGCAGAGAAAGACGCCATCACCGGCTTCTCGAAGGACACCAAGACCTTCGAAAACCGCGATACGGCAAAGGGCCAGGCCACCCTGGAATGGGCGCGAGGCATCTACCGCGACATGTTCGAAGCGTAATCGGGCAAAACCCGGAGGCCACCCGCGGGTGGCCTTTTTTTTGGAGGATGGAGACATGGACCGCAGAGGTTTTGTAAAACTATGCACCGGCACAGTCCTGACCACGGCATTCAGCCAGAGTCTGTCCAGCCGGGCCGGACAGATCGAGGCTTTCCCTCCCGCCAAACTGGTCAAGGCCGATGGCAGTCCGCTCAAGGCGTCGGAAGTCGGCCTGAATGAAGCGATGGTGTTCGCCTATCCGTTCAACGGCATTCCCTGTTACCTGATCAACCTGGGCAATCGCACCGCTCATCCGCAGGCCATGGATTCAACCGACGACGGCGTATTTTCGAATCCGGAAGGCGTCGGCAAAGGCAACCACCTGGTCGCCTTCATCGCCATCTGCAGCCATCAGCTGAGCTACCCGACACCCGAAATCAGCTATCTGCGTTACGCCAACGAGGGCAGCGAACTCGCCGGCAAACCGGGCCGCATCGTCTGCTGCGCTCATGGCAGCGTCTACGATCCAGCCGAAGGGGCACGCGTGGAATCCGGCCCGGCCCCGGCCCCGTTGTTGCCCGTGGCGCTGGATTATGACGCCGCGACCGATGGATTGACCGCAACCGGAGTCGTCGGAAAGGCCTTCATTCAACGCTTTTTCAAGAACTTCAAGGGCGACCTCATCGAGCGATACGGTGCCGGCGTCTATCGTCAGGATGTGGGCGAAACCACCAAGGCGGTTCCGCTCAGCCAATATTCGGCCGTCGTGCCGGCCTGCTGACTCGCGACCATGATCATCAACCTGTCCGATCTCGGGCAGGTTGAGCACAGCTCTGCAATCCATGTCGGATAGAATGGGCCGTCGCCAATAATCCTTTCGCATCCACGCCATGGAATCAAACGCTGCCATCGAGCTATCCAAACATATCCTGATCACCTTCGGGACCCTACTTGCCGTAGGCAGTTTTGCCGGCCTGATCGCCAGCAAGTTCAAGGTTCCCGACGTGGTGG
This sequence comes from Parasulfuritortus sp., assembly GCA_031291185.1. Classification (GTDB taxonomy): domain Bacteria; phylum Pseudomonadota; class Gammaproteobacteria; order Burkholderiales; family Thiobacillaceae; genus Parasulfuritortus. The sequence goes on from JARLJM010000101.1 coordinate 3,970, forward strand.
TTTTCCTGCTCGCCGGCCTGCTGGTCGGGCCGAGCATGCTGGGCTGGGTGGACATCAAGGCCGACTCCGCAATCAACCAGCTGATCCTGATATTCGGTTCCTGCTACATCCTGTTCGATGGCGGCGCCTCGCTCCGGCTCAAGGTGCTCAAGGAGGTCTGGATCAGCATCGTGGTGCTGGCCACTGTCGGCGTCCTGATCTCGGCCGCGATTACCGGCGTGGCCGCCTACGCCATCCTCGGCGTGCCGTTGATCGTCGCCCTGCTGCTGGGCTCGGCCATCGCCTCCACCGACCCGGCCACCCTGGTGCCGGTATTCAAACAGGTCAGGATCAAGGACCGGGTCGCCCAGACCGTGATGAGCGAATCCGCTTTCAACGACGCCATGGGCGCAATCGTCACCTTTACCGTGCTTGGCATCGCCATGGGTCAAGGGACGTTCTCGGCCGGAGACGCCTTGCTCGACCTGCTCAAGCAATCCGGACTCGGCATTGTGACCGGCGGCGTGCTGGGCTATCTGGCTGCCCTGCTCATTGGCCACGAAAAATACGACTTCCTGGCCGAATATTCCCCGGTGGTCACCCTGATGGCGGTGATCGGCGCCTATATGGGCGCCGACGGCATGCATTCTTCAGGCTTCATGGCCGTGTTCGTGTTCGGCATCGTACTTGGCAACAAGGATGCCTTCGGCTTCAAAATGGAAGAGAGGGAACAGGAAAAGATGGAGGAATACGTTCTGACCACCGCCCTGATCATGCGCATGTTCATCTTCATCCTGCTCGGCTCGCAGGTGAATTTCGCGCTGATGGGCAAGTACCTGCTGCCGGGCCTGGCCGTGGTCGCCATCTTCATGCTGGTCGCACGCCCGGTGTCGGTGTTCGTCTGCACCTTGCCGGACCGGCGGACCAAGTGGAGCCTGAAGGAAATGCTGTTCATGTGCTGGACCCGCGAAACCGGGGTCATTCCCGGCGCGCTGGCCGGCATGCTGGTCGGCATGAAAGCGCCCGGTGCAGACATCATCGCCTCGGTCACCTTCATCGCCATCCTGACCACCATCCTGATCCAGGCCACCACCACCAAATGGCTGGCCGGCAAGCTGGGTCTGCTGCTCGAAGACCAACCGGCCTAGCCGCTACGCGGCTTTATCGATCTGCCATGATCGATAAAGCCATTTCATCGCAAACGGCGGCAGCAATGTGGTCAAGGCGATGACGATGACCAACCCGGCGTGAGTCTGCCCATCCAGAATGCCGCTGGTCCGGCCCAACTCGGCGAAGATCAACCCCACCTCGCCGCGCGGGATCATGGCTGTGCCGATTACCCAGCGCACCGGCCAGGGCTGGGGAATCAGCAGCGCACCCGCCAGCTTGCCCAATACCGCGACCAGCAGCAGGGTGCCGGAAAATATCCAGATAAATCCCGAACTCCAGACGACCTCGCGCAGGTTGAGCGACAG
>JARLJM010000102.1 GCA_031291185.1 Parasulfuritortus sp.
CATGGCATGTGCACCTGCCAGGGTGCTGCCTTCGAATACATCTACAACGTGGATCACATCCTGCGCGAGGCCGGAGTCCGGGACCAAGCCCGCATCGTCTGGATCAGCAACGAATATGAGCTGGGTGACTTCGGCATGGGCGGCGTCCATATCAAGCGCGGCGGCTATATCACCAATGGCAAGACCTTTGCCGAATCACTGATGGTCGAGCGCGGCATCGAATGGATCGTCCGTGCTGCCGTCAAGAAGGTCGAAGCCGGCAAGATCCATTACGAGACTCTGGACGGTGCAATGCATGAACTGGAGTTCGATTTCTCCATGCTGATTCCTCCCTTCGCCGGCGTCGGACTCAAGGCCTTCGACAAGGCGGGCGAGGATATTACTGCCCAGGTCTTCCTGCCCAACGGCTTCATGAAGGTAGATGCCGACTATACGGCGCGCCCCTACGCCGAGTGGAGCGCCAAGGATTGGCCCGAAACCTACCAGACACCCGGCTACCGTAACATCTTCGCGGTCGGCATCGCGTTTGCCCCGCCGCATCTGATCAGCAAGCCGATGACCAGCGCCAACGGCACGCCGATCAATCCGGCCCCGCCGCGGACCGGCATGCCCTCCGCCGCCATGGCAATCGCCGTCGCCAACAGCATCAAGGATATGCTCAATGGTGCCGAGAAGCCGACCCACACGGCTTCAATGTCGAAAATGGGCGCGGCCTGCGTCGCCTCTACCGGATCCCACATCTTCCGGGGCACTGCCGCCACCATGACAGTCTTCCCGGTCGTGCCGGACTATGAAAAATACCCGGAATACGGCCGCGACCTCGATCTGACATTCGGTGAAATAGGCTTGGCGGGCCACTGGATGAAATCCCTGTTGCATTACACCTTCATCTATCAGGCCAAAATGCTTCCAGGCTGGTCGTTGCTGCCGGATTGATCCCACAAAATTTCAAGGAAAAAACATGACCAGTAAAGTCACGAACAAAGAGCCGTACCAGCAGGCCTACTATCCGCCAGCCCCGACTGGCTTCACCCGCAGCATGCGGACGTGTGTCCTGTGGCAGATATACCGCTTCTTCGCCATCAACTTCAAGATGCTCAAGCTGATGTCAAAGTCACATCATTAGTCACTACAAGGCCGATGTGACATCTGCACTGGCATGCGGTTTACGGAAGATCGAAACAGCCAGTCCATTTGTCCCGGCGACAGCCGCCGTGTATCCCTCAGTGAGTCACACGCCCTGCCGATACCATGACACATTCAATCCGGGCCGATGGCAAAGCCCAGCCGGTTGAAGGCAGAATGCTGTTGAATAACTTGATGATGTTGTGGAGCATGTTCTTGTCGGCATTGATATTCATGCCTCTGCCTTCACGATCCAGAAAATCCAGACGCCAGCCCTGATTGTCAGCCAGGACATGCAGCTTGACCTCGGATACGAGCATGGGATTGCCCTCGAACAGGCTCTGGCCGTCTTCGTTGAATGGCTGGGCAAAATCACTGGCGCCGACCGTTTCCCGATGTTCATAGGCGAGCAACTCCTGGAGGGCAGCGGGGTCCGGCGCCAATACCGTGCCGCCCACCAGCTTCACCAGAGCCGGCAGAAGGTTCTGGGTCAGGCGTCGGGTCAAGAGCAGTTCGACCAGACTGGAATCGCGTGTACGCAAACGCAGGACCAGACGGTCCTGCCACATATCGTAAGTCAGGTTGATTTGTTCAATCGCCAATGACGGCGGGGAAGTGTCAGACATGAAACCAATGCAGGTAACTCAACAGCAGGGATTTTAGCCTGCCAGAGACCCGAACCCGCTCAAGCTCGCCTATCATTGCTCCATTCATCCACAACCGAGATACCCAAACATGCTCGAAAAGAAACGCAGCAGCAAATTCTGGGCTGGCAACATCATCCTGGCGTTCTCCATGGCCGTCCTGTTTTTCATGGGTCCGCTGGCAAGCTGGATTGGCACCTGGGCGATGGCACTCTGGATGGGGCTCGCCGCCATCGGCTTTTACCTGATCACCACCGACAAGGGACCAAACTCCAACGAGGTGGATTAGTCCGCTCCGCGGCCAGAAATTCCAGCCGCCATGCCTGCCTCAGCCCGCCATCTCGTTCTGTCCGGCCAGGTCCAGGGCGTCGGTTTCCGGCCCTTCGTGTATCGTCTGGCGCAGCAGATGGGCATCAAGGGCTGGGTGAGAAATTCAAATGGAACCGTGGAAATATTCGCGGAAGGCCGTGAAGACGACCTGAGTCAATTTTGTCTCGACCTGATCGCACATGCTCCGGCCATCGCCCGGCCGGTTCTGGATAGAGCCGAGCCAGTCTCAAACGAAGGCCATTCCCACTTCATCATCAAGACCAGTGCCGCCGACTCGGCGAGCAATATCCACTTGCCGCCTGATTACTTCGCCTGCGCAGACTGCCTGCACGAGATGCGCGATCCGGCTGACCGGCGCTACGGTTATGCCTTCATCAACTGCACCCAGTGCGGCCCCCGCTACACGCTGATTACCGCCCTTCCCTACGACCGGCCCAATACTGCGATGGCGGAGTTTCCGCTCTGTCCGGATTGCGCCAATGAATATGCAGACCCGCTGAACCGTCGTTTTCACGCCGAACCGGTGGCTTGCCCGGTGTGCGGACCGCATCTGGAGTTCGTCGACGTCCTGGAAAGAACCACGGACGACGACGCGGCACTGACCGCCACAGTAACCGCACTGAAAGCAGGTCGCATCGTCGCCGTGAAGGGGGTCGGCGGTTATCACCTGATGTGCGATGCTGCCAGCGACGCGGCCGTTTCAGCGCTGCGCCGGCGCAAGCGCCGCCCGGCGAAACCGCTGGCCGTCATGTTCCCGGCGCAGGGCTCACACCTTGCAGCCGCCGTACATCTGACCCCAAACGCGGAACAACTGCTGACCTCGCCAGCCCGCCCGATCGTGCTTCTGACGGCGCGGATCGGCTACGCCCTGTCCTCCCTTGTTGCCCCCGGCTTGAATGAAATCGGCTGCGTCCTGCCCTACTCGCCGCTTCACCACCTGTTGCTGGAACGTTTCGATGGCCCGCTGATTGCAACTTCGGGCAACACCAGCGGAGAACCGGTACTCACCGACAACACCGAGGCGCAGGAACGACTTTCCGAGATTACCGATGTCTTCCTGCATCACAACCGCCCCATCATCCGGCCGGCGGACGATTCGGTATACCGGGTCATCGCTGGAAAGACTCGGCCGATCCGGCTTGGACGCGGCATCGCACCGCTTGAGATAACACTGCCCGGTTCCCTGCCCGAACCGGTCCTGGCGCTTGGCAGCCACATGAAGAACACGGTCTGTGTGGCCTGGGACAACCGGGCGGTGATCTCGCCCCATATCGGCGAGCTGGATTCGCCCCGCAGTCTGGACACGATGATCCGCGTCGCCGAGGACCTGCAACGACTGTACGGAGTCCGTGCCGGCCGCCTCCTGCTTGACCGGCACCCGGGTTATGGCTACCGGCGCTGGGCTCGCGAGACTGGCCAGCCAGTGACCGAGGTCTGGCACCACCATGCCCACGCCTCGGCCCTGGCTTGGGAGTTTCCTGAGGTTCAGGACTGGATCGTGTTTGCCTGGGATGGCGTCGGGCTGGGCGAGGATGGCGGCCTATGGGGCGGCGAAGCCTTCGTGGGCGGCCCTGGCAGATGGCGGCGCGCGGCCAGTTTCAAGCCGTTCCGGCTGCCGGGCGGTGACAAGGCCGGGCGGGAACCGTGGCGCGCGGCAGCAGCGCTGTTGTGGGAGTCCGGCCAGCCGGCCAGCTTTGCACCCACCCTGCTCAGACAAGCCTGGGCGAAAGGAATCAACTGCCCGGCGACCACCTCCGCAGGGCGCCTGTTCGACGCCGCCTCGGCCCTGACCGAACTCTGCACAGAAGCCAGCTTCGAGGGCGAAGGCCCGATGAGGCTCGAAGCCCGCGCCACGCACACCGATACCCGGATCGAACTTCCACTCTCTATCGACCAGGACGGCATCCTGCGCACTGACTGGTCCACCCTGTTGCCCATGTTGATGGATGCCTCGCTGTCCCAGGGCGAACGGGCTGGACAATTCCATGCTGCCATGGCCGGTGCACTGTTGGCCCAGGCCATAACGCTGCGTGCAGCGACAGGCATCGCCGACATCGGCCTTACCGGCGGCGTATTCCAGAACCGGCTGCTGACCGAACTGGCCGTCGGGCTTCTCGAGTCCACAGACTTCCGCATTCACCTGCCGGAACAGATCCCGATCAATGACGCCGGCATCAGCCTCGGTCAGGTTATGGAGTATCTTTCACAAAATGCATGACCAACGCATCCTTCTCGCCCACGGCAACGGCGGCCGCTTCATGCGCGAGCTGATCAGCGACATCTTCGCCCGCCACCTGGCTAACCCCGCGCTGGATACCGATGCCGATGCGGTGCATCTGCCTGGACTGGCCGGTGACATCATGGTCACCACCGATGGCTTCACGGTCCAGCCGCTGGAGTTCCCTGGTGGCAACCTCGGCTCGCTGGCCGTGCATGGCGTGGTGAACGATCTGGCCGTGGCCGGAGCGGAGCCACGCTATCTGACCCTGTCCGCGATCATCGAGGAAGGACTGGAAATAACCCTGCTCGACCGTCTGATTGCCTCGTTTGCCGCAAGCGCCAGGGAAAACGGTGCAGTTGTGGCGGCCGGGGACACCAAGGTGGTCCGAAAAGGCGAAGGCGGCGGGCTGTATCTGTCCGTGGCGGGTATCGGCCTGCGCCGTGCGACAGCGACCCTGGGCATGCGCCACATCACGCCGGACGATGCCGTGCTGGTCTCTGGGCCGATCGGCGATCATGGCATTTCAGTCATGCTGGCGCGTGAGCAGTTCGGCCTGACTGGCGACCTGCGTTCCGATTCCGCCTCGGTGCTGCCGCTATGCAGAGCCATTTGGGATATGCCGGGGCTTAAGTTCATGCGCGACCCGACACGCGGCGGGCTCGCCACGGTATGTCACGAAATCGTGCACGCCACCGATCACGGCCTCATCCTGCAACAGGTCGCCGTGCCCGTGCGGGACACGGTGACAGCGGTATGCGAGATACTGGGTTACGACCCGTACTACCTGGCCTGCGAAGGCCGGGTAGTCGCAGTGACTTCAGCCGATACGGCGGAGATCGTCCTGGACCGCTGGCGCACCCTTCCTGGCGGGCAAGACGCTGCCCTCATCGGCCATATCACGAACAACGCCTCTCGCGTGATACTGGAAACCGAACTGGGCGGCCGGCGGATGCTGGGTGAACTGGAAGACGATCCACTGCCGCGGATCTGCTGACTTTGTGATCCTCGCGGACTTGGTGAACTTGCGATCCTCTCGGATCGGGTGAACTACCGAATCAATTGATCTTAGCCTGCACCCGTTGCAGGGCATCGTTGAGGGTTTCTTCCGACAGGGCATTGAGCCCCTCACCGAGCACTTCAGCCGCGTCGATGGTGCCCTGATCGTGCGGCATGGCGTTGATATCCAGATTGGCGACCAGCACCGCAGCGGCGCCAACCACCTGCAACAGACGCTGGCGTTCCTGCATCAGCATCTCGATCTCGTTTCTCAGCAGGGCGGTTTCCTGATTGTTCAGTGCGTGGACAGTCATGGTTCTCTTTTAGGGCATTGTTTTCAGGTGGGATAATATCGCGCATTGTCCCATCCCACCTAATCACGTGCCGCTTCGCCCCGTTACTCTTGACGCATCCATCCTTGGCAAATCGCTGCCCTGGAATCTGTATACGGTCACCGGCGTGCTGGTCGCCAGCGCCGGCCTGACGCTCACCGATAAGGAGCAGTTGGCCAAGCTCACGGCAAGGCCGCTTTTCCGCCAGTCCGCAGGGGATAACGACGATGCGAATCTTGGTCAGCGCCTCCTGCTGCAGATGGAAAGTTTTCCGTATACCTGCAAGGCAGCTGGCACCAGCCAATTCGAATCGGCAATCCGTGGACATGCCCGCGAGCTTATCGCCCTCGCCCGTGTGGACCACGATGCCAGCATCGGGCTGCTTCGGCTTTTACCCATGGCCGATCCGGCGGCCAGGCACTGTCTGCTGACCGCCATCGTTGCCCTGGACATGGCCGAGCAGATGCTCGCTCCGGACGATCCTCGCATCGACGCCATCATCTGTGCTGCGCTGACCATGAACATCGCCGCCATGCGGTTGCATTCGGACCTCACTGAGCGCCGGACCTTCATCGACAGCGAGCAGCGCGATTCCATCTCGCGGCACCCCCAGGACAGCCTGAAGCTGCTTGAGGTCAGCGGTGTGCAAGATCGGGATTGGTTGACGGCGGTGGGCCAGCATCATGAAAACCTGGATGGCAGCGGTTACCCGAATGGCCTGCGCGGCGAGGACATCTGCCTCGCCGCCCGGATCATCCGTATCGCCGACTTCTACACCGCCAAGATCCGGGGTCGACGCTATCGCCCGGCCATCTCCGCCCAAGCCGCCTTCAAGCACATTTTCGGCGATGAGCGGGCGCGGCTGGACAACCATCTCGCCCTCATCCTCCTGCGCCGACTGGGTCTCTATCCGCCCGGCACCCTGATCCGCCTCGCCAGCAAGGAAATCGCCGTGGTGATGCGCAAGCAGGGCAGCGGTGAGACACCAGGCAAGGTCATCGCCTTTCTCAGCCCCAACCACCGCTTGCTCAAGGAGCCTGCCGAACGCAACACCGCGCAGATCGGGTATGCCTTCCTCAATACCGCCGAGATCGAGCCGGACTGGCCCGAAATCGACTGGAAAATCTACTGGGGCTATTGAAATCCGGCCGGACCTTGCGGACGACTTTCGTCACGCGACAGCCCTTCGGCAAACACCCGCGCCGTATCGGCACGACATGCTTCCGCCGCCTTGGCCGCATCGCGGATCATGGCCTTGACCCAGATGTCGCTGCTGTTGCCACCCAGCTGGTTGCGGTCGTCGGCATCGGCGAAGCGGGGATAGAACATGCGCCGCCGTCCCTGCCGGTCGAACCACCAGGCATTGGTCGCCACATATTCATAGCCGAAAGGCAGAATCGCGGCACCGAACTCGGCACCTCCAGGCCAGCCCTCCGGAGACGCCTCCGTTGACGCGATGAAGCCTGCCTCGGCCAGTCGGCCCATGAAGCGCACCGCATCGCGAAGATGAAAGTGAGCGACATAGAGATAATGGCTGCGCTGCAGGGTCCAGGCAGCGGCCCCCTCCTCGTCCTCTTCCCGCACCGGCATCTCGGCCGCCGGCGTACCCAGAGCGTTGACGTGGAACAGCACCAGCCCGGCCGGATGGGACAGCATGGGATGGTTGAGCCCCTCGACGTAGTTCACCACACTGAAACCGTAACGCAGGTAGCCGTCGATGCCGCCGCGAATGACCGCGTCTCTCTGCAGGTGCTTGTGCAGTTCGAACAGGGCCATCAACCGGTCGGCCGGTACCGGCATGACCAGGCTGAGGATGTGTCCATCCGGAAAATCGCCGCCTACGGCATCATCTTCCTGGTGCGGAAAGATACGCAGGTTGTAGCGGGGCTCCAGATTTGCGGCCAGCTTGGCCAGCCACGCGCCCGGATGAATGTTCTGGATGGTCTGGGCCAGTTCGGCAAAACGTTCGGCTGTGACCAACGTGACTGCCTCATCGCCGTCGTAGACCAGTTCCAGCGATGACAGGCCGCCGGCACAGCGAAGCTTGGCGCGATGGCCATCGGCGTCACGCCATTCGGCGGACCAGCCCTTTTTCTCGTGCCTGAACGAGTCCGGAACCAGATCGCCAAGCAGCAACCGACCCGGAAGATCGGCGGCTGATCTGACTTCAGCCAGCTTGTCGACAGGCACGGTCACAGGGCGCTGGATGGCGGGCAATTGAATGAGTTTGGGGAAGGCGGGAGCGGTATTTTCCATGGCCGCGATTATACCCGAGTGTTTATGTCAGACATCAACCGGGCGCCCCACGGCGTGGGACCCGACTGAAACGGTTCATTCACGTCTCAGGCGGCGAGCAGTTGGGTCAGCTCGTTTGCCGGCACCGGCCGGCTGAACAGGAAACCCTGCATGACATCGCAGCCGAGCTTCTGGAGCGTCCGCCGCTGGAAATCGGTCTCCACCCCTTCGGCGAGCAGCTTCAGGCCAAAGCCGTCGGCAATGCCGATGATCGCATTGATGATGGGCGAAGTGTGGTGCTCCTCGTCCAGGTCGCGCACGAATGACTGGTCAAGCTTGATGCAGTTGATGGGGAAGCGGCGCAGGTAATTGAGCGAGGAATAACCCGTACCGAAATCGTCGATGGATATATGTACGCCCCGGTCACGCAACATGCGCATGTTCTCAATAACCGCAGAAACATCCTGGAGCAGGACATTTTCGGTGATCTCGATTTCCATCGAGTCGGCCGGTAGCTGGTGCTTCCTGATCTGGTCAGTGACCCGTTCGACCAGATCACTGCGGGAGAACTCCTGCGGCGAGACATTGACCGAGAGCCGCAACTCGGAATGGCCCGATGCCCGCCATGACGCCAGCTGTGCGCAGGCCTGCTCCAGTACAAAATCGGTGATTGCATAGATCAAACCGGTTTCCTCCGCCAGATCGATGAAATCGATCGGATTGAGGAGGCCATGCCTGGGGTGATTCCAGCGGATCAGCGCCTCCATGCCAACGAGTCGTTTGCTCACGGCGCTGTATTGGGGCTGGAAATAAACCTGGAGTTCGGAGCGCGAGATGGCCTCGCGCAGGTCGCTCTCCAGGTTCAGACGCGCCTGATAGTTTGCATTCATCGCCGAGGTAAAGAACTGGTACGCGTTCTTGCCGGACTCCTTCACCTTGTACATCGCGATGTCAGCATTCTTCAACAGCGTATCGGCATTTTCGCCATCGCGCGGATAAACGGCTATGCCAACGCTTGCCGTGGCGCTATAGCTGCGCTCTCCAATAGGGAATGGTGTTTTCAGCTCTTCCACGATCTTCTGCGCAATCAGGGCCGCGTCTTCGGCCTGAGCCAGATCGGGCAGCAGAACCGTGAACTCGTCACCTCCCTGGCGGGCCACCGTATCGCCCGCACGAGCACATCGGCGCAACGCTTGCGCCACGCTCTTCAGCAATTTGTCGCCTTCGGCATGGCCGTATGTGTCATTGACCAGCTTGAAACGGTCCAGATCCACAAAAACAAGGCCAACCATTTTGCCCTGACGGTGGGCCTGGGTGATGGCGAGATCAAGCCGGTCCTTGAACAGGCGCCGGTTCGGCAACTGGGTAAGATGATCATGAAAGGCCTGGAAGCTGATGATCTCCTCGGCCGTTTTGCGCTCCGTGATGTCGCGCGCCACGCCGTAGGTACCTATGAATCGGCGTGGCGATCCATCTTCATCGACGGGACTGCCGCGATAGATCCCGACGGCGCTCAGCATGGTAACCACTTTATGATCCGTGTGAGTCCTGCGCCCGCCTGCCTCCTTGGCTTTCAGGTTGACTTCGACGTTGGTTGTCGCGCGATTGTCGCTACGTCGTTCATTCAGGGTATAGCGGACCCGTTCCCGATCGCCATCGTAGACAATGGTCGAATAATGCGCATCGATCAAATCGTCCCGGCTGTATCCGAGCAGGGATTCGAAGCGATTGTTGACGAACAGGAACCGGCCATTGTCATCCAGCGTATAGATGAGGTCGGGCGAATTGTTGACCAGGAAGCGATGCAGGTACTCCGATTGCTCGAGACGCGACACCATATAGGCTTGCCGATGTTCGAGATGCACGCGATGAAGTGCATTTTCAACCTTGTGCCTGATGTGATTCATGTCGTCAGGTTTGCGCACGAACTCGACGGCGCCGTAGCGCAATGCTTGAACGGCCGAATCGAGACTGCGGTCGCCGCTCACCACGATGACGCTGGTCGGGATCTGGTTCTTTCTGATCCACTTGAGAATATCAAGGCCGGATATATCCGGCAGGTTGATGTCCAGCAAGGCGACCGTAATGTCTTTGTTTTCCAGAATGCCGAGCGCCTTGGCGCCCGAGTTGCATTCAAGCACTTCACGATCACTCGATTCGAGCAACTGCCTCAGACTTGAACGCATGAGGGGCTCGTCATCGACAATCAATATCCTGTCGAGCGGTGTCGATACATCCTGTATCGGTCGAAAATCGGATATTGAAAAATCGTTCATTTTCGCCCTCTAAGACATCGGAAGCAGGATCACAAACGTTGTACCCTGGCCAGCACGACTCTGCGTCGTGATCTGGCCGCCAAGTGCCTTGACCAAGGCCGCGACGATCGACAGGCCCATGCCTGCATGCCCCGGTCTCCGCGTCGGACTCAAGGGCTGGAACAGGTTCTTGTCGATATCGGGCGGCAAACCCGGTCCGGTATCCGTCAGGCGGATTTCAGCGTAATCACGGCCGGACAGATGGATACCGCCGGCAGTCTTGACCACAAACCGTCCGCCAACCGGTATCGCCTCAGACGCATTCTTCCACAAATTCAGGAGTATCTGCTTGATTTGATCGCGGCTGCCAGGTACAGCGGCCAAGTGCTCGTCGAGGAACAGATCGAGACTGATGTCGCGACTGGAAAACAGCGACTCCCGATAGAGCGCCGCCATGCCATCGATGACCGCATTGATATCGACCTGTGCCTTTTCGGGTGCCTGGACCGGGATTTCTCCCAACCTGCGAACGATGAGCCCGACCCGGTCGATCTCTTCCTTGAGGATGTCGATCTCTTGATGGACACCGCTTCCATCGGGCAATCGCTCGGCGAGCGTATTCAGGTAGTTTGTGATGATGGAAAGCGGATTGCCCGCTTCATGAGCAATCTGACGGGCCTGATTCTGGAACTGGCTGGTCAGTTCAGTCTCAATCCGCTTCCTTTGGGCAAGGGCCTCACGCCGATCCATCACACTGACAGTAGCCAGACCGGTGAAACTGATTAACCAGCCCAGGCGGTTCCGGGTGCGGCTGAATTGAGCCTTGCCAAGGCCATAGGCCATTACGCCAATCAATGTGTCGCCGCTGTACATGGGCACATACAGCACCCCCTCGGTACCCAGGCAACGGGCAATCTGCACATCCACCAGCGAAGCCGGCTGCGAGCCGTCACCAGAAAAGGTGGATCGAGGCTCCTTGCCCAATACCGCAACCGCGGCCAGGCTGCTTTCAGCCTCAAGTGGGATGGCAAGCTGCTGCAGCAATGCCGGCTGGCTATCGAGGGCGGCGCCCGAGAGCGAAGACCTGTCTTCGTTTGGCAACAAGAAGGCCAGCCGGTCGATCCCGAAAAGTATCCTCACCACCTGACCGATGACCTCAAGGGCATCCGACTCGCTCTCGGCGGTGAACAGGTTATGTCGCAGCGGTTCCATGAGCGCCATGTCACACACGGCGGCCTCGATCTGATTCCACGCTTCGCCGTGTTCAGCCAGGCGGGAACGATCGAACGAAGCCTGGGATGACCGAGGCAAGGGAGTCGAATTTGGCGTAGCGTTGATTGCAAGGGTCGAAGCCAAGTCGGCAACGCGCGCGAAGGATTGCCGATGGAGGGTGACGAGGCTGCCGGCCGGCAAACTCAACATCGACTCCATGGCCTCGGCCTCGAATTGCTGCCGTCCGTTCAGGCTGCCATCTTCAGCGGGTTGCCACGCGGAAACCGCATGGGCGGACCAGACGATCTGACTGAGCCGATCGGCCGAGGGAATCTGGCCGGGTTGGACATGATGGAACAACACCGCATCGGCCATGAAGGATGGGAGTTTCCACTGATCGAGCAGCCAGGCACCCACTGCGGCGTGGTCCGTACCCAGTTCCTTCCGTTCCAGAACGACCAGAGCCTCCTCCTCACCGCTCCAGTCGAGCAGAGCGCCATATCGGTCGCCCAAACCGCCCAGAAGCAGCAGCTGCCCCGTGTCATGCAGCAAGCCAGCCAGATAGCATTCCCCGAAGTCGTCCCGCTCAAGCTTGACGGCAATCGCACGCGCGATCTCCGCAACCTGAAGCGAGTGACGCCAGAAACCGGCCAGATCGTAGACCTGATCATCAGCCATACGGGCGAAAACGCTCTGTATGGACAGGCTGGCCGCAAGGGTGCGAACCAGGCGCATCCCAAGGACGCGCAGGCATTGATCCAGGGACTTTAGTTGCTGGCCACGACCGACTAAGGCCGCATTTGCGGCCATCAGGACATGAGCGCTCAGTGCCGGGTCCTGCAAGACCACCTTGGTCAGGTCATCCATGGAGGCACGTGCATCTTCGGTCATTCGCAGGAAGCGCAACAACACCTGCGGCATCGGTTGCAGCCGGGCAGGCTCGATGGCGTCCAGGACAGACCCCGGAACCGAATTCAATTGCGCACCATCGTAACTTTGATTTCCCCTTGCA
>JARLJM010000103.1 GCA_031291185.1 Parasulfuritortus sp.
GCCGGGCGCGAGTTGACCCAGGCACTACTGGAAAACATGCCGGCCGGAATCGATCCGTGCGGCGAGAACGGCGAGTTCCACAGCTTCGTCTTTGACGGTCCGATGTTTTCCAAACCGCTCGATATCGAAATGGGCGAGGTGGTCGAGCGGGATGGCTTTGTGTTTGCCGATTGCTATCTGCGCGGCTAAATAGTGGCCAGCCTGGCCAAGCTATAATTTTTGGAACCGATTCCCTCATTCAAGCCATGGCCCATCCTGCTCGCTTTCTACTTGTTGCAACACTCGCCATTCAGGCAACTTCCGCATTTGCCGAACCCAACGTCATTGATGCGTGGTGCAACCAGCTAGGCAATCGACTTCACAGCGTGTCCGTAGTGGCCTGCCACGCACAGGACTTCAAGGCCGCCCAGGAACTCACCATCCGAGGCAATGCGCTGGTTTCACGCGACATCGAACCGACCAAGTCCGGCGACCCTTCTGTAGCAGCCAAGCGCATCCTGGTCATCGGCGGCATCCACGGCGACGAGCTCACTGCGGTTTCGACCGTGTTTCGCTGGCTGGACTGGGCCCGGCAGCCCGAGGCGGCCATCTACCAATGGCGCATCATTCCGGTGGCCAACCCGGATGGATTGTTGGCCCGGCCATCCACCCGCGTCAACGCCAACGGGGTGGACCTCAACCGCAATTTCCAGACCCCGGACTGGGACAGGGATGCCCAGGACTACTGGATCAAACGCACCCGGAGCGACCCTCGCCGGTTTCCTGGCAAGGCGGCCGGCTCGGAAATCGAAACCCAATGGCTCGAAAAACAGGTCGACGAATTCAAGCCTGATCTGATCGTCAGCATCCATGCACCCTACAACCTGCTCGATTACGACGGACCGGTGCCCGAACCGATGCGATTCGGCCGCCTGTCGCTCAACCGGCTGGGCGTCTATCCCGGCTCGATGGGCAATTACAGCGGACTATTCAAGCAGATTCCGGTCATCACCATCGAACTGCCCAATGCCAACGCCATGCCCAGCCTGCGCGACCAGCAGGCGATGTGGGTGGACATGCTGAAATGGATGAAGCAAAACATCGAGGATGCGCCGACCCAGCCGCACCTTGAAGGCAACGTCCCGACCAAACCCGAAGCGAGTCATTCTTGAAAAACCTGCAACCACATTCCGTCTGGTCCCACTTCGCAACCTTGTGCGCCATACCCCGCCCGTCCCTGCACGAAGCCACGTTGCGCGACCATTTGGTCAACTGGGCCAAGGCGCGCGGCATAGGCACACGGATCGACGCCGTAGGCAACCTGATTCTGGACAAACCGGCCAGCCCCGGTTGCGAGGGCCGGCCGGGCGTGATCCTGCAGGGCCATCTCGACATGGTGAGCCAGGCCAACACAGGCACGGTGCACGATTTCGAACGCGACCCGATCCGCACCGTGGTGCGGGATGGCTGGGTCGTGGCAGACGAAACCACGCTGGGTGCAGACAACGGCATCGGCGTCGCCCTGGTGCTGTCCACGCTGGAAGAGCCGGACCTGATGCATCCGCCGCTGGAAGTGCTGCTCACCATCAACGAGGAGTCCGGCATGGACGGCGCCCGCGGGCTGGCGCCGGGGACACTGCATGGCACGACGCTGATCAACCTTGATACCGAGGAATGGGGCCATTTCTATCTGGGCTGCGCAGGGGGTGTCGATGTGGAGGTCAGCCAGACAGTTGGACAGGAGCTACTGCCGCCCGGCTACCTACTTCAACGCTTGGAAGTATCTGGTTTGAGCGGTGGCCATTCCGGCATCGACATCCATCTCGGGCGCGGTAATGCGATCAGGCTGCTGACCGAGGCCTTGCGCGATCTGGCCGCTCGATACGATCTCCGTCTGATCGAGTTTGAAGGCGGCTCGGCACGCAATGCACTTCCCCGCGAGGCCTCTGCCCTATTCGCGCTGCCGGCCGGCGAAGCGACCCAACTGGGCGGCTGGGTGGCGCATCGACTTGAGGACTGGCGGCAGCGCTTCGCCAAGGCCGACCCGACGGTGTCGCTGGCCTGCAAGCCGGGCGAGTCGTCGACGGGCAAGGCCATCGCGCAGGCCGACCGGGACAATCTGCTCGCCTTCCTCGACCGCGCGGCTTATGGCGTGGCGCACATGAGCAAGGTCTTTCCTGGCGTAGTGGAAACCTCCAACAACCTTGGCGTGGCCAGCCTGGTCGAGGGCACGTTCAGCGCCGACTTTCTGGTCCGCTCGCTGCATGACGCCGGCCTGAATACACTGGCCGACCAGCTGATCGCCCACGCCGCCGCCCATCGCATGGAGGCCACGAAGGACGGCGCGTATCCGGGCTGGACACCGAATCCGGACTCTTCGCTGCTGGCGTTATGCCAACGCGTCTACACAAGTCAGTTCGGCCAGCCGGCCAGCTTGCAGGTCATCCACGCCGGGCTGGAATGCGGCCTGCTGGCGGCCAGCCATCCGCATCTGGACATGATCTCCTTCGGTCCGGACATCCGCGGTGCGCACGCGCCCGGCGAGCGGGTGGAGATTGCGTCGGTTGCCCGTTGCTGGCAATTGCTCAAGGCCGTGTTGCAGGCATTGGCTGCAGCTTGAGACATGTCGCTGCAATGACGTCTGCTCCGCATACCTACCAGCTCGTCATCCGCGTCGCCCGACAGGTCGAAGTTGCGGTCGGCCGACTGGGACTGTGCTCTTTCCAGAAGGGCACCTATGTCTATACCGGATCGGCGAAACGCAACTTCGAGGCCCGCATCGCCCGTCATCTGCGCAAGGAGAAAACCCTGCGCTGGCATATCGATTATCTGCTGGCGGCGCCAGGGGTTTCAGTGATCGATGTATTGAGGTCCGATGTTGAGGAATGCGAGTTGAATCAGGGCAGCACGGATGAAATCGCTGTGCCCGGTTTCGGCGCCTCGGATTGTCGGCATGGCTGCGGCAGCCACCTGAAATGGCTGCCGTGTCTGGATCAATAATGCGGCGGGATTTCTTCCCGCAGGTCGCGATTTTCGTTTGAAGCGCTGTCCCGAATCTGCCGGTGCAGCAGGGTTAGCTGCTGCTGAAGCAGGTCGATCTGTTCCTGCTGCCGGAACACGGTTTTGTTCAGCGCATCGATCAGATCCTCGGCATAACTCAGCTTGATCTCAAGCTCGGTCAAACGTGGCTCCAGGCTCATTCGGAAACGGCCTCGGCCTTCGCGGCCGCCAGCATCAGTACCCGCGTATCAGGCGTTTCCAGGCTGATGCGTCCCAGCAAACCATCGCGAAAATCGGTCAGTAACACGATGGAGGCCTTTTCCAGATCGTAGCCACCTCCCTTTCCTTTCAGAATGCAGCCCCGCCGACGGGCAACGGCTTCCACCACGCCATGACCATCCAGCCCGGTCAGGTCGAAACCGTAACGCTCTTTCAACTGGGCCGGATAACGTAAGAGCAGGAGCGTTCCGAGGAACTCGGCCACTTCCTCTTCGATAACGGCATTGCGACCGATGGCGTGAGCGGCGGCCAGCATGTAACCGTCGCTGTCGTGCTCGATCTTGGGCCACATCAAACCCGGAGTGTCGGTCAAGGTCATGCCCGGTCCCATGTCGAGACTCTGCTGGGATTTGGTCACCGCCGGTTCGTCGCCCACCGCCGCGACCTTGCGCTTGAGCAACGCATTCATGAGAGTGGATTTGCCGACGTTGGGAATGCCCATGATCATCATCCGCAGCGGTTTGGTGTTGTCGCTGCGGTGTGGCGCAAGCGCGCGGCACAGACCGGGAATCTTAGCCACATCGGAAGCCTTCTTGGCCGACAGGGCGACCGCCTTGACGTTTGGCTGGCGCTCGTAGAATGCCAGCCAGGCCTGGGTCACGACCGGATCAGCCAGATCGGACTTGTTCAGTATCTTCAGGCAGGGCCGCTGGCGAAACAGACGCAGTTCCTCGATCATGGGATTGCGGCTCGCCTCGGGCAGGCGCGCATCCAGCACTTCGATCACCACGTCGGTGCGGGCCATGGTCTCGGCCGCCTTCTTGCGGGCCGAGGTCATGTGCCCCGGGAACCATTGAATAGTCATCAGCTTCAGCTCACCACGGTGACCTGCTGGCCATGGCATTCCACCACCTGGCCGGCGCGAATCTTGGCTGTCTTGCGCCGCTCGAGTTCGCCATCCACCGTCACCACCCCCTGAGCCACGAGTGCCTTGCCCTCGCCGCCGCTGCTCGCGATTCCTGCCAGTTTAAGGAGATTGCAGAGCTCGACGTACTCCCCATTCAAACGAAATTCCATCATTCAGATTCACCTGTTTCAAGGCGCGAAGGTTACTCCGGGAAGCCAATCAAACCAATAGCAGATAACCTTGGCTAACAAGGTGTTTTAAATAAATGGATGTTTCTTTACATCTAAGCTAAATTTTTCCGATAAACAACCGATATTCATTCACACATATATGTCCTTGATGGAGGGGCGACGTGAATTTCATTACAAATAGTATAAGAAACAAACTATTGGCAATTACCGGCCTGGGCACGACGCTGGTCCTGGCTTCGGCCTTGTTCGGTATGTGGCTTGCCTGGAGCGATGCAACGCCCGATGCCAAACATGGAATCATGCTCAGCCTTGGCCTGATGGCGGGGGCCATCGTAATTTCTTTTGTCGCCTTTGTCGGTCTGATTCAAAAAGCCATCATGACGCCAGCCAAGAATCTGGTCGATGACTTTGCCGAAATATCAAAAGGCAATTTCCAGAGGCCAATACGCCACACTACCGAAGATGAAATCGGCCAGATAGCCGCCACGGCAGAATCACTGCGCCGCGAGATGGCACACATTCTGAAGGATGTTCTGGATTCGGCTACCGAACTCAACGAATCTGCCGGGCGCCTGGCAAACGATGCCGGCGAATTGACTAACGCCGCACGCATGCAGAGCGAAGCCTCCGCCACCACGGCCGCAGGCGTAGAAGAAATGGCCGTGAGCATTGCGACCGTTTCCGACAACGCCGCGACAGCCAACGAAATGGCCGAACAAAGCCTCCAGCACAGCGATGCCGGAAACGTGAAGCTATCCGAACTGATTGGCGAGATCAGCGCAGTCGAAAGCGCCGTCGCGGAAATAGGACAATCCGTCAACGAATTCATCCGTAGCACCGAGGCCATCACCAACATGACCCGTCAGGTGCGCGATATTGCTGACCAGACCAACCTGCTCGCACTCAATGCCGCCATCGAAGCTGCTCGTGCCGGCGAACAAGGCCGCGGCTTTGCCGTGGTCGCCGACGAAGTGCGAAAGCTGGCCGAGAAATCGGCCCAGTCGGCCAGCCAGATCGACCAGGTCACCAGCAGCCTAGGCAGCCAGTCAAATCTGGTCGACCGATCCATCGAACAAGGACAACGTTCACTGACCAAAAGCCAGGACATTCTGGAAGAAGTGGCCATGGTACTGTCCGAGGGCAACCAGTCGGTCACGGCTGCGCACGAAGGCGTCAGTTCGATCAGCAACGCGGTCCGTGAACAAACCACAGCCAGTCAGGATATTGCCCGCAACATCGAGCGGATAGCCCAGATGTCCGAGGTCAATGGTGCCGCCGCCCACCGGAACCATGGCGAAGCTGACTCGCTCAGGCAACTGGCCATCAAGCTACAGGCTGCCGTCAGCCGCTTCAAACTCTGATCGTTACTTGTCTGGCACGAAACGCAGAACCGCGCTGTTGATGCAGTAGCGCTTGCCGGTAGGGGGTGGGCCATCGTCGAAGACATGGCCCAGATGAATCCCTGAACTGGCGCTGATCACTTCCACCCGATGCATCCCGTCACTGTTGTCGTCCCGGTAGGTCAACGCACCCGGCACCGGGTCAAAGAAACTAGGCCACCCTGTCCCGCTGGAAAACTTTGTATTGCTCCGGAACAGCGGCTGACCGCTGACCGGATCGACATAAGAGCCTGCTCCATGGTTATCCAGCAACGATCCGGTGAAAGGGGCCTCGGTGTCAGCCTGATAGGCAATCCGCTGCTGCTCCGGCGTCAATAACTGGTGACCAAGCCAGCCCCAAAAACGCTTCTGATCGCCGTTGTAACCCGTGTACCGACTGGCCTCCTGCCCCTGCTTGAACAGCACGATGGTCGGCGTCGCCCATAGCGGACTCGCCAGTTTCCAGCCTTTCGGCGCTTCGCTGGACAGGGTGCGTACCACCGGCACATCGGCCTTCCAGTGGTTCATAACCTCTTGCTCGAACTGTTTGCAAAATGGACACTGGGCCGCTTCAAACACTACCAACTGTTTCGGCGCCAGCGTTGCTGAATCCAGAGGCTGCACCAAGGCTTTTTTACTTGTATCGTGACTAGGAAACGGCACGCCAGTACCCCCCAATCCGCAATACCCCGTAGGATGCTTCTGCAGGTAATGCTGATGGTATTCTTCAGCCGGATAAAAGACCTTGAGCGGCGCGATCTCCGTCGTGATCTTGCCACGACCGGCCTTGGTCAAGGCCTGTTGATATGCGGTGCGAGTCATCTCGGCCACAGCGCGTTGCTGGGCATCCGCATAATAGATCGCACTACGATAGTTTGAGCCCACGTCATTACCCTGACGGTTTCCCTCGGTCGGGTCGTGATTTTCCCAGAAGCCGATCAGCACCTGCTCCAGCGACGTCCGGGCGGGGTCGAAGGTCACCTTCACCACTTCGGCATGGTTATGGCCAACGCCTCGATGCTCGGCATCCTGAACCTTTTCATAAGTCGGGGCGGGCATATCACCGCCGGCATATCCGACCTTGGCACCCACCACGCCGGGGAGTCCGCTCATGTGCTTCTCCGCACCCCAGAAACACCCCATGCCGAGAACGATGGACTCTGTTCGTACCGTTTTCTTGACCGATGTTTCCTGGGCATGACCATACAAAGCCCAGGCACCCGCCAGCCCGGCCAGAATAAGAACGGAGAGACGTGCAATGATCGATATTTTCATTTCCATACCTCGTAAAAACCACATACTCCGTCAGCCCGAGACACCACCTTATATAACGGAACCGAACAACACATCGCTCATGACTGAACCGCTTTTAACCAAATTATCGAAACAGGATTCGACTCCTGTTAATCCTTAGTCCATATGATGAACAGATGGTTCTATCGCCGTGATGGCTGAATTCAACAGGGCGATTCTGCACACAGATCGCTTGTGTCATTCCATTTGAGCAACGATGACTATATTGAAGTATGTGGCTTGTCTGAAAGTTGGCGAGCAGGTAGTTGAGTCAGTGTTTTTTTGAACAATCGATGAGGACATATCATGAAAGTGATGACTATTGCACTCCTTCTTGCACTATCAACAGCTTCCTATGCTGACGTTTTCTATAAGCAATATATCTATAAATGCGTCAAGGACGGCAATACGACTTTCCAGGAAATGCCCTGCGGTTGGAGTGCTTCAGGCGGTCATGCCGGCTCGAATGAGCAAAAAGGAGCTGTGCAATATCTGGTGCCGATGGCTGACTTCTGTAATGACAAGACCATATCAGAGCAAGATACCCTGAAAAAGGATTGCATCCACTTCGTGCTCCCTAAAGAGTCGAAGTGACACTTGGTATGGTATAATCAACGGCCCTTGCTCATGCACTCAGAGGGATAACGCCGGCCAAGCATCGCAGATATGATCTGTAACATGGGCCTACCAGCTCAGTCCCGCACAACATGACGCAACCGTATAGGTCAGTCGAGCAGCCAGGTTGCGAACCACTTCCGCCAGCCACTTAGCGCTACGAGTTTTCGACCCATTTTGATTGACTGCGCATCCACACTCGAGATTGCGCTACTGGCGTCGGACACACGTTGTTCAGCTTCTGCCAGACGTTGCCGCAGTTCATCAAGTTCTGTGACCAGCTTTGCGAAATCGGGACTCCGAGTCTTGGTAACAGCTTCAGCACTTGTCTTGGCTTTGCGTACCGGTGCTTTCGTAGCCTTAGCTGCCTTCGTTACAGGCTCGGGCAACGGGTCGGAATCCTGCGTCGCAACCGCTTGAGCCTTTGGCTTACGGGGAGTTGAGGTTCTGCGAGTCTTTGGCTTCGGCGACTCGACAGCCTCCGGTGCCTGGTCCAAACCAGGGATTGCAACCGCATCCTTACTAATTGGTTCTTTTCTCGCCATGACGCCCCCGTTTTGCGTTACAACATAAACTGAATAACCGCTTTTAGGATCGCATATCCATGCGTATGCGAAAATGCTGTCCAAAAACCGACCATCCCGTCAAACAGCCATGAACAATACTCTACCTGAAGTCAATAAAAAAGCCTAACGTATTGATTACGTTAGGCTTATTTGGTGGTTGAACACGGAACCGAACCCGCGTCCGCATCCCGACAAGGATAGCAAGGTTTTGATCTTGAGGGCGTGGATTCGAGTATTTGGCCGAGATATGCCGGGGATCACCGGGATTTCCGGTCAGTGTTTCCTCAACGCATTTTTCGACTGTTTCGATGGCGAAATGACTGCTGATCGCTTTCCAGCAATTGGTTCGAAATGCCTCGAGGATGACGTTGGTGTCGGCGAAGACTCGTGTTTTCTGCATACAGTTCGCACCTCACAGCTCAAAAGGTGCTGCGAGGTCGTACTGAGCAAAGAGCTCGGTCAAACCGCCCAGGCCAAGACCCATGGCTTTGGCAGCTTTACGCGCCGACAAACGCCCGTTTTCTAGCGCCTCGTGCAGCATCCGCACGAAGGTGGGCGAAAACCGCTTAGGCGGGCCTGATACGGATGAACGTTGCTTCTCCTGCGAGAGATTGCGGCGAGTGTCGTCACTGATACGCTTGAGGTTGAACAGCCGCCACGCGAGGGCAACCGGTGCAACGCGCAGCAGCGCTGCGACTTCGCACAGATGCGCGATATCGTTTTGCCGATCACTGTCGATCAGTTTGTCGAGGGAGGCACAAGGCATCAGCAAGGCGGCGGCAAAATTGTCGGCCAGTTGCTCAATGCGCTTCTTCTTGTTGCGATCCTCAATAGAGTTGGATTCGCGGTGGTCGGGCTTCATCGCATCCCAAGTCAGCGCGTGGAATAATTCATGCGCCAGGTCGTAGAAGCGCCGTGCCTCCGTCTCATTGCGGTTGATGAGGACGACGCCCATCTCTTCGAGGTGACAGGTCGCCCCCGAGATTGATTTGCCGTCGTCGGCTTCGACGGTATCTACGAACAGCACCGGAATGTCGAGCTCGCGCTCAATTTTGTCGATCAAGGTCTCGGCTGGGATCACGCCGAGGTCGAGTTCAGCGGCCAAACTTTCGGCGCGCTCCTGAGCATCCTCGAACGAGGATTGTGCGGACAGACGCAAAGCACGCTTAAGCACGCTCGTCTTACTGTCTTGCTGCTCGCGCAGCCAGCGCAGCACGCCAATCCACTGCCCAGCCTTCAGTTCGAAACCGTCAAGGCTGTCTTCGGGAACCTCTGGGGCGGCACGCCAAGAAAACTGTGCCTCGCCAGCAACAGCGAACGGATCAATGAAGTACTCGATGTCCCGATCCAGCAAATCGGACAGCTCCAGCAGTTCATCTGGCTTCAACGCACGCTTGCCGTTTTCAATGTCGGAGACTGACTGCCGGTCGTTCAAACCGAGGCCTTGGGTGAGCTGATCTTGCGTCCAGCCCTTCGCATCGCGCGCCGCTTTGACGCGGTAGCCGATCAGCTTTTGCGAGATTTTTTCAAGCATGGTGATGACCTCCTAAAATAGCATTGTATTCTTGCGTATTGTACTTTGCAAGTTAGTCTTGCGTTTTGTTGTTTGCGGCAATATTGATTACCCTGCGTTGCCATCCTCTTCGGAAGATTGGATTGATCATTTGTGACAGTTGCTATTCCCCGGAGCCGTCATGAACAACATCGAACTCAATCCCCCATCCGAGATGTCGGCCAGCGCCCGCGCTGCCGAGATCACGACCATCCTTGCGGCCGCCATCGTCCGCACCCAGCTTGCGCAGGCCGCCAAACAGAGAGAAGTTGACCTTGGCTTACTGCCCGACCAGCGCGTTCATACAACCCCTTATCAAGAAAAGAGGTTGTCATGAACGAAAAACAAGCATCCGTCGCCGCGCGCATCTCCGAGCTGTCGTGCCTGCCGATGGCCGAGCTCTGGACACTGTGGGATCGGTATTTCACGCGCCGTCCGCCATACCCGAACCGCACCCACGTCGAGTCCCGCATCGCATACAAGCTACAGGAGGATGCCTTCGGCGGCCTCGCGGTAGCCACCCGCCAGCGGCTGGAGGCCATTGGCGCGAAGCATTCCAAGATCAAACAGCGCGCCAAACCTCGTGAGTTCAATTTCGCGCCGGGCACGGTGTTGCTGCGCGAATGGGGCGAACGGGAACACAAGGTCACGGTTTCTGCCACCGGCCAGTTTGAATACGAGGGTCGCCCCTTCAAGAGTCTGACCGCTGTGGCGCGGTACATCACCGGCGCTCGCTGGTCTGGGCCCTTGTTCTTTGGCTTGGCGCAAGGCGGTGCTAAATGAACGAGCCAGTACAAATCGCCAGCAGCAAGCCGCGTAAACGCTGCGCCGTCTACTGCCGGGTGTCATCGGACGAACGACTGGATCAGGAATTCAACTCCATCGATGCCCAGAGGGAGGCTGGCCACGCCTATGTTGCCAGCCAGCGAGCCGAGGGCTGGATTCCGGTGGCCGACGACTACGACGACCCCGGATTTTCCGGTGGCAACACGGATCGCCCCGGGCTGAAACGTTTGCTGGCCGACATCCAGCGCGGTCTTGTCGACATCGTCGTGGTCTACAAGATCGACCGCCTCACGCGCAGCCTTGCCGACTTCTCCAAGATGGTCGAGGTGTTTGAGCGCCACGGCGTGTCCTTTGTGTCGGTCACCCAGCAGTTCAACACCACCACCTCGATGGGGCGGCTGATGCTGAACGTGCTGCTGTCCTTCGCCCAGTTCGAGAGGGAGGTCACTGGCGAGCGCATCCGGGACAAAATCGCGGCGGCCAAGCGCAAAGGTATGTGGATGGGCGGCGTGCCGACGCTGGGCTACAACGTCGAGAATCGCCTGCTGGTCATCAACGAAACCGAGGCTGCGGTGGTACGGCGCATCTTCGAGGAGATGCTGACCGTCGGTGCGCCGACACAGATTGCCGCCAACCTGACCGCCGAGGGCATCACGACCAAGGCGTGGACGACACAGGACGGTCAGATTCGCAACGGGACGCAGATCGACAAAAAGTACCTGCACAAGCTGCTGCGCAACCGCATCTTCCTTGGCGAGATTTCGCACAAGGGGAAGTGGTTCCCCGGCGTACACGCAGCCATCATTGAACCGGCTCTGTGGGATCGCGTTCACGAGGTGCTGGCCAAGGACTCGCACAGCCGCTCGGTGGAAACCAAAATCCGGTCACGCACCGACGCGCTGCTGCGCGGCCTGCTTTACGCGCCGTCTGGCGAGCGGATGTACCCGACCTACTCGCGCAAGAACGGGCGCAAGTACCACTACTACGTGTCCAAGTCCGAGAGCCGGTTTGGCGCACCGGGCAAAACTTACGAGCGCCTGCCTGCTCCGGAAATTGAGGCGGCGGTGATCGCGCAGATCCGCACCGTGCTGACCAGTCCGGAGTCCATTGCATCGGTGGTGCGCTTCATCCAGCGCAATGGTGCCCAGATTGACGAGGCGACCACGGTGATGGCGATGGGACGGCTGAACGACGTCTGGGAGCAACTGTTCCCGGCCGAGCGCCATCGAATTGCGAATCTGATGATCGAGCGCATCGACCTTGTCCACACCGGTGAGGTTCAGGGCATCAAGGTGAAATGGCGGGAGATTGGCTGGAATGCGCTGATCGAAGAATTTGCGCCGAGCGGCATTGGTGCGGAAATGCTGGAGGTCGAAGCCTGATGGACGACTCACTGGAAACCTTCGTGCCCTTGGCGTTTCGTCGTCGTGGTGCCCGGCGCGTGGTCACTGACGACCGGCACTTCCATGACGTAACGCTGCTCGACGGACTGGCTCGGGGTTTCTATTGGCAGCACCTGATCGACACCGGCGCGATGCGCAGCGGCACCGAGATTGCGCGCGCAGAAGGGCTGCATTGCTCGGTCGTGAATGAATTCCTGCGCATGACCTTGCTCGCGCCCGACATCATTGAGCGCTTGATGACCGGCAGGCAGCCGCGCCGAATGAACCTGATCTGGTTCCAGCGAAATCCGGTGCCAGTGAATTGGGTGGCTCAACGCCAGATTGTGGAACGCTTTGAGGAGGATGTATGAGCAAGAAACACCGGGGTCGGTACCAGGGTGACGCGGTCACCTACCAATTGCCGTCACCCGCAGGCGGCGTCCAGTTGGAGACTTTCGTGCCGTGGACGCTGGTCAAGCGGGGCTTGAAGAAGCAGATCATCACGCCGCTGGATTCGCCGCAGGAATTCATGGAGGAGGCGCGCAGGGAACGGCAGGCCCACGAGTCGGAACAAGACACCGCACTGGTGCGCGCCCTTGGTCTGGCCTATCACTGGCAGCGGTTGCTGGACGAGCAACGGGTGGAATCGGTGGCCGAGATCGCGGAGGTCGAGGAGATCAACGTGACACAGGTGCGCCGCCTGATGCGGCTGACCTTGCTGGCCCCGGCGGTCGTTGAGCAGTTGGTCGGCACGTCGGAAACGGCGCTGGAGCAGTTGATGCGCTGCCCGTGGCCCACCGCGTGGAAAGACCAGATCAGGGTGCTCGCGCCCCCGGCGTGAATGAAAGCCATCGTGTCAGCCGCCGCCTCCGGGCGGTTTTTTTATGCCTTCTTGGTTCTCGGTCGCCGTCGGTACAGCAGTTGCCATTCCCAACCCGCACCGCGCAAACCCGCATGAATACTGGATACGGGGTCGAAAGCGCTCGCGAGGCAAACAGAGAAAACAGCGAGGAGAGAGGCTGAAAAAGTGCAGAAACTGGCGCAGTCGTGGAGGTGCCGCGCGCGAGGCAAAGACCCGGAACCGCGCCAACACTGGCGCTCCGGGCAAAAAAAATCCCAACCGATAAGGGTTGGGATTTCAAATATTGGTGGAGCCGGCGGGAATCGAACCCGCGTCCGCAAGTCCTCTACAGCAAGATCTACATACTTATTCCGGTCATTTGGTTTTAACCCGAACCACGCCGGCCGAACAGGCTGGGTTCAGGCGAGCCACCTAAGTTTGACGCTGATTCAAGTAGCCCGAATCCGCGCGAGTCCATGTTAATGACTCCACCGCTGGTTGCCCAGCCCGGCCCATGGACCTACCGGTGTGGAGTCTGACCGTCAAGCGGCCAGAGCGTAAGTTTCGTCGTTGGCGACTAATATTTTCCAGTTGATTTACGAGGTAACTGGTCCTCGGTATGCACCTGTCTGCTTTGCAACCCACGTCGAAGCCAAGTCGGCCCCATGTGTACTGTGTGAGAGATTTCTTTTCAGAAAAAGTTCACGCAGGCTTTGAGCCTACGGCCGGGCACCAGGATAGTCAAGAAATTCCATAGATTGCAGAATGAAGTAGTCTTTAACCGCAATCGAACTGCATCTGCGCATGCAGTCCGGGTCGCGCAAAAAAGGCAATACCACCTAGACGGGTTTCCTGCAGGCGATCAGGTAATTGACATCCGTATCAGACCCCAGTTTGTAGACTTGGCTGAACGGGTTATAGGTCATGCCGGTTACTTCGATCATATCCAGGCCGGCATGGCGAATGAAGCGCGACAACTCGGCCGGCTTGAGGAACTTCGCCCATTCGTGCGTACCCTTGGGCAGCAGATTGAGGACATACTCAGCGCCGATGATGGCGAACAGGTAGCTCTTCGGGTTGCGATTGAGCGTGGAGAAGAACAGCCAGCCACCGGGCTTGCACATCCGGGCACAGGCATCCACCACGCTGGCGGGATCGGGCACGTGTTCAAGCATTTCCATGCAGGTGACTATATCGTAGGTCTCGGCACGTTCTTCGGCGATATGTTCAGCTGCAATGGCCAAGTATTCAACCTGCCGGCCGGTTTCGAGCAAGTGCAGCTTTGCTACCCGGAGCGCCTTGTCGGACAGGTCGATGCCGGTCACGTTCGCGCCCTGCTCCGCCATGCTCTCGGCAAGAATGCCGCCACCGCAGCCTACGTCAATGACCCGCTTGCCATTCAAATTCGCCAACTTATCGATCCAATTCAACCGCAATGGGTTGATCTCGTGAAGCGGCTTGAACTCGGACTGCGGGTCCCACCAGCGGTGCGCGAGGGCGCTGAATTTATCGAGTTCGGCTTGATCGGCGTTGGGCATATTGTCAGACGGGCTCTTCATTTTCAGGAGTTGCATTACCTATGGTTTGCAGATGTGCATCATAGTGTCGCTTGAAAACAAGTTCCAGTTCGTCGATCACTTCAGGGGCTGGATCCTTGTGCATCACGTGGCGAGAAACCAGTGCCGTGGCCTCGTTCAGGAGCTTGTCGTATTCCAGCATGGGATAGTTCAATCTCAACCGCTTGACTGCCTTGATGACTGATTCCTGAACCGGGCGTTCGATGCCCAGAGGGATCTGCGAAACCGGTCCAGCCGCCACACCAATCTTGCGCGAGGCAAGAAATTCGGCGTAATCAAGCAGGCTTTTCCGGTTTGCTTCGGATAACCCCCTGAAGAACCGCAACAACTGCTTTTCGTCGGACTGCATTTACAGGATGAGCAGTTTCTGGTCCCGGATCAGCGGGCTGGCCTCAATGAAATCGAGGAAGGCCTGCAAAAGCTTGCTGCGGAATTTTTCCTGGGGATAGACCAGTGAAAGCTGACGACGCAGGGGCGGCGTCATGGGCACCGCTACCAGTTCACCCAACTTGACTTCCTTGGCGACGGTGGTGGCGGAAACAACGGCTGCACCGAGTCCGGCGGACACGGCGCCTTTGATGGCTTCGCGACTACCCAGTTCCATGACCAGATTGAGCTCATCCAGGTTGACGCCATTCAAACGGAAGTAATCGTCAATACATTCCCGCGTGCCGGACCCGGATTCGCGACTGATATAGGGCAGCGAAGCCAACTGCATCGGGCTGACCAGAGTGTGCTGGGCCAGATCGCTGCCCGGCGCGCAGATCATCACCAGTTCGTCTTCACAGCACACTTTTGTGACCAGATTCGGGTTGTGCGAGATCGACTCGATCAGCCCCAGATCGAGAGTGTGGTCGGCGACTTTATGTTCGATAGTCTCGGAGTTGGCCACGATCAGACGGGCCTGGGTTTCCGGGTGCAGGCGCTTGAACTCGCCCAACAGCTTGGGCAGCATGTATTCGGCGATGGTTGTGGAGGCTCCGATCAACAACGGTCCACTAACTTGGCCAGTCAGCTCGGAGATGCGAGCTTCCATCTCCTGAGTCAGGTTCAGGATGCGTTCAGCATAATCCAGGGTCAATTCACCGGCCGGAGTCAACGAAATCTTGCCGTGGGAACGTTCGAACAGACGGGTATTGAAATGTTCTTCCAGCTGTTTGACCTGAAAGGTCACGGCAGGCTGAGTCATGAACAACAGTTCCGCTGCCTTGGTAAAGGAGAGTTGCTTGGCTACGGTAAAAAAAACCTGCAATCGGCGGTCAGCCATAACTAAAACACACTTAATGAATCAATAAATTTTATTGAATCATAATTTTGTTGTTTAGGCCAGCGCTTTGACCTCTCGCATCAGGTGAGAAGAGGCCCGTCCCATGGATTCGGGATGGCACGGACAGGCATGCCGTGTTATAACCGCCGCTCGCCGTCGAGCCGTACATACACCCCGCCACTCACTCAGTTCCAAAACAAAACTCAATCCAATGGACCGCGGTTTTTTCATCATTATGGCAGCGCAGTTTTTTTCGGCGCTCGGCGATAATGCTCTACTGATCACCGCGATAGCCATGCTGCGGGACTTGCATGCCCCGGCTGAATACGAACCCCTCCTGAAACTGTTCTTCACGATTTCCTACGTCGTACTGGCCGCATTCGTCGGAGCGTTCGCCGACTCGATGCCCAAGGGCCGGGTCATGCTGATCAGCAACACCATCAAGGTCGGCGGCTGCATCATGATGATCGTCGGAGTTCCGCCCCTCTATGCGTATGCAGTCGTCGGCCTGGGCGCAGCGATCTATTCCCCGGCCAAGTACGGCATCCTCACCGAATACCTGCCTCACTCCAAGCTGGTTGTCGCCAACAGCTGGATCGAAGGGCTTACCGTGGGCGCAATCATCCTCGGCACCATGGCGGGTGGCTGGCTGATCAGTCCTTACGTCCAGCACACCTTCCAGACAGTCGATACCCTGGTCTTTGGAGGCGTTGCCGGCAGCTTGCTGGACTACAGCATGACCGCTATCGCGGGGCTGTATCTCGTCGCGGCCGTGTTCAACCTCTGGGTTCCGGAAACGGGGGTCGACCACCGCATGCTGCATCGAAACCCATGGGCCATGGTGCGGGACTTCGCCCATTGCGTGAAACTGCTCTGGCTGGACAAGCTGGGCCAGATCACCCTGGCGGTCACCACCTTGTTCTGGGGCGCCGGTGCCACCTTGCAGTACATCATGCTGCGCTGGGCGGAAGAAGCACTCAACGTACCACTTTACGAAGCGACCAACCTACAGGGGATTTTTGCCCTTGGCGTCGCCATCGGTGCGGTATTGGCCGGCAAACTGGTTCCCATCGATAAATCGGTCAAGGTCATCACAGTAGGCATAGCCATGGGTTTCGCCTCGCTGCTGATGATCCCCATCCACAGCGTGGTCCCGGCCTCGATCCTGATGATCACAGTGGGCGCCATGGCGGGTTTCTTCGTGGTGCCGATGAACGCCCTGCTCCAGCATCGCGGCCATATCCTGATGGGTGCGGGCCACTCCATCGCAGTGCAGAACTTCAATGAAAACCTGGGCATTTTGATCATGCTGGTTCTGTATACGCTCATGGTGAGGGCCAACCTCCCGATCTGGGCCGTGATCGTCATGTTCGCCATCTTCATCATCGTCAGCATGTATCTGGTACGACGTTGGCACCTGTTCAACATGCGCGAACACAATGTCGAACTGGAACACCTGCTGGCGGTTGCTGCAGCAGCACATCAGCCGCTCCAACCGACCCATGGCCAGACGACAGGTCAGGTACTCAGGGAGAATCTGCCCAGCCCGAAAATCGTGGTCAAAAAGACCATACAGACCTTCAGCCGGGCTCCGGGCAATCGGAAGAAAAAGCGCTAATCACAGAATTACCGGGCGATCCGGCAACTCATTGGCATCGTTGGCAAGGTGGGGATAGAGCGTTCCCAGCCGTTTCCCGATCACCTCTATTCCATACAGCAGTGCCTTCTCATGCTGGCCTGCACGGAAATGTGCCTCCATCGCACGACAGAGTCGTTCCCACTCGGCCTGCTCTACAACCCGGGCCAGACCACGGTCAGCAACGATCTCGAATTCGCGATCGGCCAACAACAGATAGATCAATACACCATTATTCAGTTCGGTATCCCACACACGTAGCGACGTAAAGACTCCTTCAGCACGTTGACGCGCGGTTTCTCCCTGCAACAGAGAGCGCCATCCCAGGCTGGTTTCCAGTGCCACGCGAATCTCGGCGCCGTGATGCGCTTCCGAATCGGCAACCGCCTTTCCAATTCTATCCAGGCTGGACCCGGGCAATACCCGACGCAACCACCAGGAGGGATAACTCACGTGCCTGAACACCCGTATCAGCTTATGCATATCACCACCTGCCCGAGGCGCCACCGCCTCCAAAACCGCCCCCGCCACCCGAGAAACCACCGCCCCCACCGGAACTCCATCCACCTCCGCCAAACCCGCCGCCGCCTCGACCCCCGACTCCCGACAATGCAACGAAGAAACCTATGAGGGCGATCACGAAGCCTAGTCCCAAGCCGCCAAAGAACCAACCGCCCAGAAAGCCCAATCCAGCCGTGACCGCCGCCCCACCCAATGGGCCGAACACGGCCCGGAATATTTGCGCAGCAATGATGGCTGGCACAATCAGGTAAAAAAGCAGGTTGGAACCGCCTCCCCCTTGTTCCGACTTTTTCGGCGGCGGTGGCGGCAATTGTTCGCCGTTGACCAGGCGAATGAGTTGATCGACACCTGCCCCTATCCCGCCGGCGAAATCGCCGGCCTTGAATCAGGGAGCAATGGTTTCGTCAATCACACGCCTGGCCACGGCATCCGGCACCACGCCTTCCAGGCCATATCCGACCTCAATGCGCATGGTTCGGTCATCCTTTGCCACCAGAAGAATTAGGCCATCGTCCACACCTTTGCGGCCCACTTTCCAGGCCTCGGCCACCCGGATTCCATACTGTTCGATCGTTTCAGGTTGAGTGGTCGGCACTATCAACACGGCGATCTGGCCTCCCTTCACGGTTTCGAAAGCCGCCAGTTTGGCATCCAGCGCCTTGATGTCATCGGGCGTCAAGGTCTTGGTCAGATCGGTAGCCCTTGTCTTCAAGTCAGGCACAGACACCTGATCCGCAGCAAAGCCCGACACGCCGACCAGAAGGCCAAAGCCGAGCATCAACCAGGCCAGCCAGTAGAGACTTTTCACGATGGAACACCCACGACTACACTTTGCCGAACCCGCTCGAACAGGCAGATGGCAGCGGCAGCGGCCACATTGAGGGATTCAACAGAACCTGGCATGGGGATCGAAAAGGGCTGTGCGGCTCGTAGCAGCGGATTGCTGAGACCCGCCCCTTCATTGCCGAACGCGAAGGCCACCGCTCCGGTCAATTGCAGATCGTACAGGGACTGTCCGCAGCGCAGCGCCGCGGCAAGCACAGTCCCTGGAAAGTTTTCTGCAACTAGTTTCAGGTCTACGCCTTCCAGAACATGAAGACCGAAATGACCGCCCTGGGCACCCCGCAAGGCCTTCGGTGACCAGGCTTCGGCACAGCCCTTCGAAAGGTAGACTGTGTCCACCCCGGCCGCCGCAGCCGTGCGCAAGAGTGCGCCGAGATTACCGGGTTCCTGGATGTCTTCCAGCAGGACAGCAAACATCGGGCTGTCAACTAGAGGAGGAACAGGAATGTCGATCACAGCCAGGACTCCGCTTGGCGTTGTCACCGGTGACAGTTTGCGGAAGAGAACTGCCGGCAACTGCGTCACAGGCACTTGGGGCAACCTGTCCAGCCAGGTCTGAATGCCGAAGAACCCCTCACTGATGACCAGATGTCTCGGCGTTATACCCGCCTGCACGGCCTCCGCCAGCAGATGCTCGCCATCGAGCAATGTCTGCCCTTGCTCCCTGCGCTCCTGCCGGCTCTCGGCCAGTGCCAGCAGATTACGAAAAAATGGATTGTCCCGTGAGGTAATGACTTTTATTGACATGCGCCGACCGATTGCTCACCGCAAACCCGCCCGTCAATCCAGGTGCTTTGGACCAGCGAGGCGCCATCCAGGCGCACTCCATTTACCACCGCACCGCTCATCACGGCAAAGCTGAGGTCGGCACCGGACAAATCGGCGCCGGTCAGGTCCACCTGGTTCAAGGTGGCGCCTTTCAAAACGGCATTTTTCAGGTTGGCACCGCGCAGATCGGCAAACCCGAGGTTCGCATATGACAAGTCGGCGCCGCTAAAATCCGCCCGCCCGAAATGTCCACCGGATAGATCCGCATTTCGCATATCAACATGTGAAAGAACTGCTCCGATCTTGTTGCAGCCCGACCAGTTCACCCCCTCCGCAGGCGGCTGGTTACAGTTTCTGGCCCTGCTGGCAACGGATGTCTGAATCTTGGTATCTCCCGACTGCCCCATCCAGACACCCACACCGATCAGGAGCAGGATCAGCACCATTGCCAGACCGGCGACGAACGCCGGACGCTTGTGTGACTGTGCATCCAGCATGGTGCGGGTCTCCGCCTCGTGCCGACGTAACCGGTCAGACGTCTCATCAGACGGAATAACCCGCTCGTCCCTCACGTCAGGCTCGTCGGAATTACTGATCCAGCGTAATTTGGCCTTTTCCCGCTCCCGTCGCCAATCGTCGTCCTCTGGCTCGGCGGCATGAACCGGCGTGTGCTCGACATCAAGAATGTCCGTCTCCAGCAATTTGAGCCAGGCATGGCCATCAAGGCTGACTTCGTCTCTCAGATCAAGTTGCCCCAGACTGAAGGTCTCGCGAAGCTGCCTGGCCGGGAAGGGCCCGCTCGTTACACCGCGTCTTCGGACATACCAGAGGTGTTGAGTCATGAATCGCCAGAGAATGGAGTGACGGGTTATTTTACTAGGGCAGAACGCTTGGGAATAAAAAAAACCCGGCTATATTGAACCGGGTTTAAATCCACCAAATAAGGAGGATGGAGGAGACAACACTGACAACGCCAAGGGAGACGAAGCGTTGCCGCCAGTGTTATTAGAATTATCTAATATACGAATGCTTATTTCAAGATGGAATTTATGGCCAAGGCACCATTGCAAACAACAAGGCAAGCAGAAACAGCAAAATAAACAGGCGAAATAAACGGTATATTATTGATTTAATGCTCGTTATTTAGATGTGCCGATGTAACGGCTCACCCATATCCATCAACCATTGATTAATTATATTAATAATACCCAGGTGTTCAGCGCGTTACTGAGCGTAATGGATCACAACATTTTCTGGCTTGAGCCAAGCCTGCAACTCGCTGATCAGCCCCTCTTCTAGACGCACCCGCCAGGTTTGCCCGAGATCAATTTCACACTCCCGGTCGGGAGTTCGGTAATGCATGCGGACGGGGCAACCCTGCCCCGCATTACCCATAAGATAAGGGGTCAGAATCCGGGCCAGTTGCTCGGCATTCGCCTGACCATTCATCCGGATATACAACCGGCTGGCAAAACGGTTTCGAGCCTGTTCCAGGGTATACATCTCATCGGCCACGACGCGCAGGTTGCCTGAATATTCATCATGGCTGACCTTGCCCATGACCAGCAGGAGATTGTCTTCCTTGAGCAGGTTCCGGTAGGTCTCGAACTGCTCGTTGTAGACAGCGACATCCAGGCGGGCTGTGCCATCATCCAGTGTGGCGAAGGCCATCTTGCCGCGCCGGGTCATCTGACTGCGGACCTCCATGATCACGCCAGCCATCAATATCGGCCTCTGTTGCGGCGCAACCTGGCCCAGATTACGGTCGATGATGCCAACCAGTTCATCCCGATAGGCACTGAAGGGGTGGCCACTGAAGTAGAAACCCAGTGCGGTTTTTTCCTGAGCCAGCCGCTCACGCACCGACCAGTGCGGTGTCGAAACCAGACTCAGTGCGGGTTCGTTGAGTTCAGCGCCGAACAGACTGTTCTGAACCGCGTTGGCCTGGGCATTCTCAGCCCACTCCATCGCAATGCCGACCGAATTGAGTACCGCCGCCCTATTCTCATGCAGTGCGTCGAAAGCCCCGGCCCGAGCCATTGCTTCAATGGCCCTGCGGTTGACCATGCGCCGGTCGACCCGACGGCAAAAATCGAACAGATCGGCGAATGGCCCGTCCTTTTCCCGTGCCGCCATAATGTTGTTAATCGCCGACTCCCCCGTGCCCTTGATCGCACCCAGGCCATAGCGAAGGGAATCCCGGTCGACCGGGACAAACCTGAACTCCGAGTGGTTCACGTCCGGAGGAAGGACGGTCAAACCATTGCGCAACGTGTCTTCGATGAAGATGCGCACCGCATCGGTGTTGTCCATGTCGGACGACAGCGTGGCCGCCATGAACGCCGACGCGTGGTGCGCCTTTAGCCAGGCAGTCTGGTAAGTGACCACGGCATAGGCTGCGGTGTGGCTCTTGTTGAACCCGTACTCGGCGAATTTCTCCATCAGTTCGAACAGATGGATCGCCAGCTTCTGATCGTAGCCCTTCTTCTGCGCCCCCTCGCGGAAGATGTCCTTGTGCTTGGCCATCTCCTCGGCCTTCTTCTTGCCCATGGCCCTGCGCAACAGGTCCGCGCCACCGAGCGTATAACCGCCGATGATCTGGGAGATTTGCATCACCTGTTCCTGATAGACGATGACGCCGTAGGTCGGCGACAGGCAGGCGGTCAGATCAGGGTGGAAATAGTCGATGGCCTGCCGACCCTTCTTGCGCAGGATGAAGTCGTCCACCATGCCCGACCCCAGCGGACCCGGGCGGTACAAGGCCAGGACGGCGATGATGTCTTCGAAACGGTCCGGCTCCAGTTTGATCAGAAGCTTCTTCATGCCCTCCGATTCAAGCTGGAAGATGGCGGTCGTATTGGCCTTCTTGAGGATGTTGTAGGCGGAGGGGTCATTGAAATCCGTCGTATCCAGACGCACTTCCAAAGCCGGGTCGAGCCGTTTGATGTACTTCACGGCCAGGTCAATGATGGTGAGGTTGCGGAAGCCCTGGAAGTCGAACTTCACCAGACCGATCTTCTCGACGTCGTCCTTGTCCAGTTGCGACACCACGGACTCGGAACCTTCAGCGCAGTAAAGCGGGCAGAAGTCGGTCAGCTTGCCCGGCGCAATCAGCACGCCGCCGGCATGCATGCCCACGTTGCGAGTCAGTCCCTCCAGCTTTTTGGCCAGATCGATCAGTTCACGGACTTCCTCTTCCCGCTCGTAGCGTTCCTTCAGTTCCGGCACTTCGGCCAAAGCCTGTTCGAGCGTCACGTTCTTGCCCGGAGCCGACGGAATCATCTTGGACAGCTGGTCGCAGAAGTTGTACGGCAAGTCGAGCACCCGACCGACATCTCGCACCACCGCCCGGGCCGCCATGGTACCGAAGGTGACGATCTGGGACACGGCATCGGTGCCGTACTTTTCCCGCACGTATTCAATCACCTTGTAGCGGTTGTCCTGGCAGAAATCGATATCGAAGTCGGGCATGGAGACCCGCTCGGGATTCAGGAAGCGCTCGAAAAGCAAGGCGTAACGTAACGGGTCCAGGTCGGTAATGCCGATGGCATAAGCCACCAGCGAACCCGCGCCGGAACCGCGTCCTGGACCAACCGGCACGCCGTTATGCTTGGCCCAGTTGATGAAGTCCGCCACGATGAGGAAGTAGCCGGGGAAACCCATCTGGATGATCGTGCCCAGTTCGAGATCCAGACGCGCAAGATATTCGGCCGAACGCGCTTCACGCTCGGCCACCTCGGGGTAAAGACTGAGCAGACGCTCTGCAAGACCTTCACTGGCCCGCTGCCGCAAATAATCGTCCAGCGTCATGCCGGCCGGCGTCGGGAACAGGGGCAGCTTGCTGTTGCCCAGTTCCAGAGTCAGGTTGCAGCGGCGTGCAATTTCCAGGCTGTTTTCCAGAGCGCCGGGGAGATCGGCAAACAAATCGCCCATTTCGGCCTGGCTCTTGAAATAGTCCTCGGCATTGAACAACTGCGGCCGGCGCCGGTCGGCGAGCATGTAGCCCTCGGCGATACAGACTCTCGCCTCATGGGCCTTGAAGTCATCGCGGGTCAAGAACTGGACGGTATGGGTCGCCACCACCGGCAGCCCGATTTCGTCAGCCAGCGCCACCGCCTGTACCAGATGCCGTTCCGATTCCGGGCGGTTATTCCGTTGTATTTCCAGATAATAGCGATCAGGAAAGAGCGACGACCAGTCTCGCGCCAGCGCTTGAGCGGTGTCCCAAGCGTCATTCAGCAAGGCCAGACCGACGTCGCCCCATTGCGCGCCCGACAGGGCGATCAAGCCCTCGGTACCCTGCGCCCGGAACCAGTCCTTGTTCAGAACGGCCCTGCCTCGATGCAGATTGCTGCGATAAGCCTGGGTCAGCAATTCACTCAACAGGTGATAGCCCTGCCAATTCTGGGCCAACAGGAGCACGCGACTCAATTTGTCCGGTTGATCGTTATCCGCCACCCAGACATCGCAGCCTATGACAGGCTTGATACCTTTTTTTCGCGCCGCCAGGTAAAACTTGACCAGGGCGAACAGATTGGACACATCGGTCAAGGCCAGGGCCGGCATTGCATCCGTTGCCGCCGCCGCAACTGCACCATCCACGGTCAGGATGCTGTCCTGGATGGAGAACTCACTATGCAGTCTGAGGTGGACGAACGAAGCGTTGGCCATAGGATTTCAAAACAGATTCGGCTGGGCGACCATTATACCGATTGGCCCTTGCCCCCCACGAAATAGAAAGGGCTGCGCCCACATGGACGCAGCCCTCATTTCAAGTCCGCTGGCTTATTGCTGAATGCGGAGTTCCACACGACGGTTCTTGGCTTGCCCCTCTTCAGTGGCATTGTCGGCAACAGGCTGGGATGCCCCATAGCCCTTGGCAGAGAGGCGATCGGCGACCACACCATGGCCGACCAGGTAGTTCATCACGGCATTGGCACGGTTCTGGGACAGCTGTTCATTGAGCTTCGGATTCTTGCTGTGGTTGTTGTTGTCAGTATGACCAGCCACCTCGACCTTTAGCTCGGGGTAACGCTGCAGGGTCTGCGCCATCTCATCCAGGACCGGGAAAGAGTCCGCACGCAACTTGGACGACGCGTATTCAAAGTTCACCCCTTTCAGTTCGATGACCGCCTTAAGCGGGCAACCCTTGGCATCGACCTTGGTGCCCTTGGGCGTATCCGGACACATGTCCTTGTCATCGGCAATACCGTCCCCATCCTGGTCGCCCACTTGGACAACGGCCGGCTGGCTGGCAGCATACAGGGCGTCCTTGTCTTCCTTGACCTGAACAGGCTCGTCGATCGGACATACCGTATCGGGATCAAAGGCCGCTGTCTCGTCAGCCTTGGCCAGGCCGGTGCCATCCAGTTGCTCGACATTCAAGGACTTGACCAGATTCCCCATGGCGGCATGGGTACGTCCCGTGGCCAGAAGATAATCAAAATAGGCGTTTTGATAAGCACGTTTCGCCTCAAAGACTTCGTTTTCCGAATCGAGCAAATCCAAAAGTGTCCGCTGGCCGATATCGAACTGCTTGTAATAAGCCTCAATGGCCTTTTGCTGGGACAACATGTGTTGCTCCAGGTATCCCATCTGCTCTTTCAGCCGATTGACATCGTTGTAGGCAATGTAGAGGGTCTGACGAACATCACGACAGGTCTTGTCACGCTCGTCCTTGGCGACGTTTACCTGCTCCCAATACTGCCGCTCCGTAGCCTTGTCTGTGCCGCCGTTATATAGGTTGTAATTAAATTGCAAGCCGATGTTGGCGGTGTTGGCTTTACCTAGAATGCCGCCCAGATTACGGCCGGTATCGCCCTGAGCCCGCAGATCGATGCGGGGCAGGAATTTTGCGTGACGGATCTGGGCGTCGCTTTGTGCGGCGACGATATTCTCCTGTGCTGCCGCCAGGGCGGGGTTCTGCGCATAAGCCATGCGCAAGGCCGAATCTGAACCAGCCGGAATGCCTGTCGACATGTCGGGCAGATCAGCCATTTTCTCTGGGGGGAGGATGCCGACAACACGCTGGAAACGCGCGCTGACATCATGCAGATTACTATCCTCGGTCAACAGGTTCGATTCAGCCAGGGCCAGGCGACCGCTCGCCTGCTCAAGATCGACCAGACGCCCCACACCGGATTTGACCCGCTGCTGGATCTGTTCGAATACCTTGCGGTGATGGACATAATTTTCGACTGCCAGATCATGCAGTTTGCGGTAGCGAAGCACATCCGTGTATGCGCGTGTAGCCTCCAGTGCCGAGGTTTCCGATGCATCCATCAATTCGTCGTAACGCACGCGTTGAGCGTAGTTGAATTTTTTAACCTGATTGCGTGTGAAACCGCCGTCAAAAAGCATCTGGTCAAGGATCAATGACGCATCATGGCGTGTGTAGGTCCCATTGATGATCGGCGAATCCTGCCGCTCCCGCGTGATATCCGCAGTCACATCGACTGTCGGACGATATCCGCCTTTGACGGCTTCGATATTCTCGGTAGCGGCTTTGAAAGCGTGCCAGCGCGTAAGCACATCGGGGTTTTTCAATACCGACTGCTGGACGGCATCCTTGAGGGTTAGCCCATCGGCCTGCGCACCCATAGTTGCAATTGCCAACGTGATGGCGCTAATCAGAACAGGCACAGCAAAGCCAAATCGCTTTTTCATTTTTATTCCCTGGAAGTTAAATTACGGCACACTGAACAGATGGTCATTCTGATCTAACCACTGACTCAATTGATGACCCTTTCCTACTAACCTGCGAGTAGTAGCATCACACCAAACACTCATATTTCGCGCCGGATTTAACGCTAACTGACTTTTAGATGCAAGAATTGAAGCAATCCACCCAAATCCATGAACCGACATGGCCATAGGACGTAATCGTCGATTAGCGAACACCGGCCTGCTAGTGGGCCTGATGCTGTTACTTGCCTATTCGGCAGTAGCCGTATTAGGCAGGAGTTTCAATTTTGACAACCAGATCCAGCTCGCCGCCAAGCGCTATGGAAGTCATGGCCAGCAAACACTCGAGCAGTGGCGAAATCTTCTGCGATCGTTGGAGAATTCTGACCGAAACGAGCAAACCAAGCAGGTCAATACGTTCGTCAATGGCCATGTCGTCTTTACCGAGGATAGTGTCGCGTGGGGGCAAAGCGATTACTGGGCGACACCACTCGAATCCATGGGCCGAGGCGTAGGTGATTGCGAGGACTATGCCATCGCCAAATACTTCAGCCTGCTGATACTTGGCATTCCTGCCGACCACCTGCGCATAACCTATGTCAGAGCCAGAATCGGAGGCCCGTTAAGCAGCGTATACGAGGCCCACATGGTCCTGGCCTATTACCCAAGCGTGGATGCCGAACCGCTGATCCTGGACAACCTGATCGATGAAATCCGGCCCGGCTCACGACGCCCTGACCTGACTCCGATATTCAGTTTCAACAGCGATGGATTATGGATTGGGACGTCACCCGGCACCCCATCCAGCGGCAGTTCAACCTCACGGCTATCCCACTGGCGGGATCTGATCGCCCGCATGCATGCGGATGGCTTCGAATAATGCATACCGTTTAACCTTGGGACTCTTGGGAGACGACCATGTCTATCTATCGGCAACTCTGGCTGGCCATCATTGGACTGACCATACTCTCCTTCACAGGAAGCTTCGCAGTCAGCGTCTACACGGCCCGCAAATATATCGAGCAACAGCTCTACATGAAGAACGTGGACAATGCCGGCTCTCTGGCGCTGGTCCTTTCCCAACTTCCCAGCAAGGACCTGGTGACAGTCGAACTCGTCATTTCGGCCCAGTTCGATACCGGTCATTACCAGGAAATTGTTCTTACCGACCCCAAGCACCAGGTTCTGGTCGACAAACACTACACAGGCAATGAAAACGGCTCGCCGATCTGGTTCGAACATCTTTTCCCTCTCCAGGCCGACGCCGGCGTCGCGCTCGTACAGGACGGCTGGAAGCAGTTCGGTTCGATACGGGTCGTAAGCCACAGCCGGTTCGCCTACCAGGCGCTCTGGACAGGCATAAAGGAGCTGGCCACCTGGTTCATCCTTGCCGGTCTTATCGCGGGCGTGATGGGCACCTGGCTATTGAGACTGCTGTTCCAGCCACTGAATCGGGTGATGGAGCAGGCCCAGGCCATACATGAGCGCCGGTTCATTACCGTCCCCGAGCCGACCACGCCCGAACTCCGCTCCGTCGTCGTCGCCATGAATACGATGGTAGAACGTCTGAAAAACATGTTTTCGGAAGAAGCGGACCGGCTGGACAGCTTGCGGCGCCAAGTCAACCATGACCCACTGACCAATCTTCCGAACCGGTCCTTCTTCATGACCTGGCTGCAGGAAGCCCTGCAAGGCGACGAGGCATTGGCAGGCGGTGGTTCGCTGGCTCTGGTGCGAATCACCAGCCTGGAACAACTCAACACCCGGCTTGGACACAAAAGAACCGACCAGCTGATTCAAACCATCGCAAGCACGCTGCAAGAACTCGTACCGGGGGTAGAAAACCGACTGGCCGCGAGACTCAATGGCGCGGACTTTGCTGTCCTGGCGGCTGGCGATAACGACACAGATGGATTCATGGAAAAGGTCTGTTCTGCGCTCAGACATGTGATGCAGACCCACTGGGCAGAACTGGATGATGTTTTCCATGTAGGTGCCGTCCAGTATCAGAAAAGCGAAAAAATCAGCGACCTGCTCGCGGCCTCCGACAAGGCGTTGGCCATCGCCGAAAACAAGGGACCGAACAGCTGCCACAACCTGAACGTTAGCGTCCGTGCTGATCAGAACATGAGTTGCGAAGACTGGCGACAAACCCTGACCCAAGCCCTGGGCAACGGCCGCATCCGGCTCGAACGCTACCCGGTATTGGCTTCGGGTGGCCAGGCCATCCATCAGGAAGGCGCAGCCAGGCTGCAACTCCAGCCCGACGGCCCCTGGCTGTCTGCAGGTGAGTTCATGCCCATGGTCCTTCGCCTCAAGCTATCCTCTGCCGTTGACATGGATGCGCTTCATATCGCCCTGAACCATCTGACGACGGAAGCCACTGAAATCGCCGTCAACCTATCCGCCGACTCGATTACCGACTGGGGCTTCCGCGATGCCATGATCGACATACTTAAACAGAACCCTGACCAGAGCCGGCGACTCTGGATCGAAGTACCCGAATATGGAGCATTCCGGAATTTCGAGGCATTCAGAAGCTTCTGTCTAAACCTCTCTTCATTAGGCTGCAAACTGGGAATCGAACACTTTGGACAGCACCTTGGCGAAATCGCAAAACTGGCGGAACTAGGTCTGGATTACCTCAAGATCGACAGCCGCTATGTCCGCGACATCTCACAAAACGCGGGTAATCGGGAATTCCTGCAAGGACTCTGCAAGATGGCGCACAACGTCGGGCTTATAGTGATCGCCGAAGGCGTCTCAACCGAACAGGAACTGGCCACGCTGATCGAATTGGGCTTTGATGGTGCAACCGGACAGGCTGTCACACAACGCACGAAAGGCTAAAAAAGTGGCGACGCCGTGGTCGCCACTTACTAGCTCAAACTAGATCACACCGCTGTCTTCATTTCCCATCAGGCCGAGCGAATTGATCGACTCACGGAGGGACCTGCGTTGCAGAAGTTTTTCCTGAGCCTGGACAGGAAGATCGGTAAACCGCAGCAAACTCTGCTCGATAAGCAAATCCACTACGTCCTCGACCACCCGGATCATGGTCAAGTCTGATTCGCTCAATGCTCGCACAACAGTCGGGTCGGCGTTTTCCTTGCCTAGCGCCATGTCAAGCAAGAACGAATTCAGATCGTGGCTGCCCTCCTCCACCCACTCACGGGTCGCATCCGACTCGGAAGCCGATACTGCGATGATCCTGCCCTGACTGTCGCGTTGGACATACGGCATGCTAATTCCTCCAAAACAAGTCCCCAGTCAATGCTTCAGACCGGGGACTCCGAATATGCGCTTTTAGTCGGTTATCAGTTTACCTGCAGTGAGCAGATTCTGGATAATCTGGTCATTCGTTGTAGCACCATTAACCAGATTACCATTCATAGTAATGATCTGATCCACGCCGGTAGCGCCATTGGCATGTGAACTGACATTGATAGTCGTCGTGTTGTGGACAGAATCATAGGTAAAGTTCAGATAGCTGGATAAATTTCCCGCAGAGTTGCCGGTATGCGATTCCCCCTGTAGCAGATCACGTAAATCGAGAACATCATTTGAACTAAACCCGCTGATAGTATCCTTTGCCGGATTTGCAACCGTACCATGCGAATCCAGTGTCCATTTGAATATATCAACACCAGCACTCGCAGCCGTTGCTGACAGATTGCCAGATCCAAAAACCGTTTCCGTAGTTAACGTTGACTGGT
The DNA here is from genome assembly GCA_031291185.1 of Parasulfuritortus sp. Lineage (GTDB taxonomy): Bacteria > Pseudomonadota > Gammaproteobacteria > Burkholderiales > Thiobacillaceae > Parasulfuritortus. Next base: position 29,724 of record JARLJM010000103.1, read on the forward strand.
TTCCAGCGGCATCGGTCAACGATGCTGCATAAGTTGAAACGCTATTTCCAGAAGTAATGGCTTCATGCTCGACAATACTTCCGGCCAGAATATCGCCAGTCGTTAACACATGGGTCAACGTAGTCGCCGTACCGCCTACATTAGCCGTAAAGTTCAGCGTATCACCAGCCACTGCACCCGAATTTGCAAAATTGATAGTAATTGGCAGGTCGTTAGACAGAGCGCTCGCCGTCATATTGTCTATTTTGAGTCCGGTTGGGCCGGCACCAGTATTCGTGACATCAAACTCTATGGTATTTGTACCTACTAGGAATACGCTGTTTAGGCTACTCAAATCCACATGCGTAGTAGAACCTGAAGTCCACAACGAACTCAAATTAATTCCAGTTGAAGCGCCATTTACAAAAATGGTTACATTATCATCAGCATTAATATTGAAATTAATATCTACCGATTTCAAATCAACCGTATTATCCAAACTAAAAGTTGTTTGATACTTAAAAGTCCCGGTTTTTGGATTGGTTGCCGTTGAGCCAATCCACTCTGAAGTGGCATAGTCGGCAGTGGCCCAATTAACCGCATTCGCTGATGATTGAGAAACTGTTTGAGCCGTTGAAAATGTTGCTCCAGCGGGTTCACTTACAAGTGTGTAATGCGTATCCGTTGTTCCTGCCGCCATCCCTCTCCCAGTTGAGTCTACCCCGGTATTGAATAGAGAAATAGCAACCGACGTTGTATGTGCTGACAATTCGACAGGGGCCGTGGCCACCGTGTCCACCGTGTACGGATGCGTGGCCGTGGCCGTGGCCACGTTGCCGGCCGTGTCGTGTGCGGTGACGCTGGCCCCCACCGTGCTGTTGCCGGCCAGAATGCTGCCCGGTACGTTGATGCTGTAGGTGTTGCCGGCACCGACCGTGCCGGTATAGCTGTTGGCACCCACGGTCAGGGTCACCGTGTCGCCCGCCTTGGCGTCACCGCCCACCGTCCCGGTCACCCCAATGCTCTGGCCGCTTTCGGTTGCGTTGATCACGTTGTCCGCCGTGATGGCGTCGACCGTGATGCTGGCCGTGGCCACCGTGGTGGATTCAACCGGAGCAACGATCATTTCCTGTGTCTGATAAATGGTGTGTCCATCAACGGAATACTGGTGTTCAAAGCCTGACGTCACCCCTTCGCTGATGCGCAGCAGGCGAACAAAATTGTTCCCGGAATCCTGGGCACCTGCACCGCCCAGACCAGCAGCCGTCGGATCCAGCTGGTCATCAATGCTGCCGCCTTTATTGATAGCCTCAATGATGGTGTTGACCTCGGCGGTACTGACTGCCGCATCGGCCGGTTTGGCGTGGAATTCATGGGTCACGTCCTGGGTCAGCTGGAATGCTTCGTTCGGCAGGACCGTCATCTCATGGCCATCCTTGAAGGCCAGAACCACCTGGGCGCCGTCCTGGGTTACCAGGGTCTCACCCACGTAGAGCATATCGCCGGCCTTGAGGTGGCGCATCGAGCCATCGGCGGCACGGGCAAAGGCCTCGCCTTTGATGGAAACGACGTGGGCTACGGCTTGAGTGGAAGAGTTGCTGGCCATGTTGAGTCCTTTGCGAATTTAGCAATTAACCGGAATTACGATATTTTCGGATGTTGCTTGCTTTCTGACGCCCTGCCTATTGGACTGAAGTACAGTCCGGTTCGCCGGGGTCAGTCAGTGCACAGCTTCGTTGACGGTCTGGCGATCGCCGTTGACCAGAATTGACAATTGCACCCGGTTGCCGACCTTGAGTCGCTCGAAAATCGCGCTGAGATGGGCCTTAACGGTCCGTTCCGTGATCCCCATGATGCGGGCGATCTCTTTGTTGCTGGCACCAGCGGCCACGGCCAGGGCCACTTCTTTCTCACGCTGGCTGAGTGCGGTCAACTTATCGGCCTCGCCCTGGGAGGGGCGCTGCACCGAAAGGGCGGCGCGCAACCTCATCATCAATCCCGGCCCCACCCAGAGCCCGCCGTTCTCCACAACGCTGACGACCTGCCGCATCATGTCCGGTACAGCCAGCGCGCTGATATAACCGACCGCACCCGCTTCAAGGCATGCCAGACCTTCGCTATCGTTTGGCTGGTTGGACAGGGCGACAACCGGGTTGCCGAATGCCGTTGAAACCGCAGTACGCACTTGATCAGCGACGTCTGCTCTTGTCGGGTCCAGATGCAGCCAGACTAGGGCATCCGGCCTGGCCGCCATGGCACCCGGCTTGAGTATTTCGGCATCCGGAAAGGCCTCCTGCCAGCGCGGCAGCGGTTCCGCGCGTTGCGTCAGGAAAATGTGTCGACTGATCGCCATCAACGCTCCGTCAAGGCATGCAGGTGAGCCCGCAATATGGGCTTCAGCAAATAGGACAGCACGCTCTTCTTGCCGGTCTGGATATCGACTTCCGCCACCATCCCCGGTAGCAGTGGGAGATTTTTGCCCAGGCTGGACTTGAGCGTATGCACCTGCACCAGATAGTAGGTTTTGTCCTTGTCCCGCTCATCTGTCACAGTATCCGCGCCGACGTGATCGACCACACCTTCAAGTCCACCATAGATGGAAAAGTCATAGGCCGTGAAGCGGACCATTGCTTTCAGGCCCGGGCGCAGGAAGGCGACATCCTTGGGCAGAATCCTTACTTCAAGCAGAAGCGCGTCCTCGGAAGGCACGACCTCGACCATTTCGGTACCTGGCTGCACCACGCCTCCCACGGTATTGATCAGCAAGCGCTTGACCGTGCCTTTGACCGGGGACTCGATGGAGGAGTGCTTGACCTTGTCGGACAAGGCCGTGCTGCCGGCCGAAAGACCATTTATCTTGGCCATGGTGTCCGCCAGTTCCGAGCTGGCTTCATTGCGGAAGTTGAGATCGACTTCATTGATCTTGTGCTGCGCTTCCGAGATGGCCGACTGCAGGCGCGAGATCTGTGCATTGGCTTCATTCCGGTCACCCAGATACCGGCTGACATCGCGCTGGAGACGGAGCAACTCGACCTCGGACACTGCCCCGGAGGTCGCCAGCGGTTTGGTCACCGTCAACTCCTGGTTGGTCAGATCATAGGACTGACTGGCCTGGTCCCGACGTGCCCTGGCTTCATTGAGCTCCTGGCTGCGCTGCGCCAGTTGCTGGCGGGCAATGGATATCTGGGCATCAAGTTCGGAGCGTTTCGACAGGTACAGGCCGCGCTCCTGCTCGGCAACCTGGGGCGCCTGTTTCTCGACTTCGGGTGGCAGAACGAAAGGTTTGCCCTCCGCTATCGAACGCAGCCGTGCCGCCTTGGCGAGGAGGGCCAGATACTGGGCCTGGTTTTCCTGCAGGGATGAGAGGAAACGGGTTTCGTCGATTTTCAGAAGTACCTGGCCCTGCTCGACCGATTGCCCCTCCTTGACGTCGATTTCCGACACCACCCCCGGGTCCACGGCCTGAATGATCTGCAACTGGCGGGACGGCGTCACCTTGCCGATACCGCGGGTCACCTCGTCGACCTGGGCAAAGGCCGCCCAGATCAGCAGGACCAGAATGATCCCGCCCACCCAGCGCAACACGAAACGGGCCTTGAGCGGTTCCTGCTGGATCATGGCCCAATCGGCATCGCTGACCCAGTCCAGTTCCTCCTTGTTTTCATGCGGAATCCAGCGCGACAACACATGATCGAGGCGCTCGCGCAATTTGACCATCCAGCCTGGTAGCGGAATGGCTTCCGGGAACAGGCTCTTCGGCTTTTTATCGTCGCTCATTTTGCCTTCTCGATACGACCGTGTTTCAGCGCTTCAATGACGGACGCCTTGGGTCCGTCGGCCACCACCTTGCCATGGTCGATCACGATCATGCGATCGACCAGATCCAGCAAGGAAGTGCGGTGAGTTACCACCATCATGGTCTTTCCGGTGCAGTAATCACGCAGTCGGCGTTTGATCTCGTCCTCGCTGCTGAAATCCATGGAGCCGGTCGGCTCGTCCAGCAGCAGGATCGGCGGCGAGTTGATCACCGCGCGGGCGATGGCCACCCCCTGGCGTTGCCCGCCGGAAAGCGATTCACCCCGCTCGCCCACGACCAGATCGAAGCCGCGCGGATGGGTGTTGACCATGTCCAGCAGACCGCCGACTTCGGCCGCCGCGAGCAAGGCGCTGTCGTCAACTTCCGGCGAGGCCATGACGATATTTTCCCGCAGGCCGCCGAAGAACAGTGTCACGTCCTGGGGCACATAGCCCACGTTGCGGCGCAATTCAGCCGGGTCCAGTTGGCGAATATCCACGCCATCGATCCGGATCGAACCGGAGGTCGGCCTATACAAGCCGAGGATCAGTTTTTGCAAGGTCGTCTTGCCCGACCCGACCCGGCCGATGATAGCTACATGCTCGCCCGGCTTGATATGGAACGACACGTTGCGCAGGGCCTCGCGCTCCTCGCCCGGATACGAAAAACAAACATCGTGGAATTCGATTTCGCCCTGGAAGTGGCTGCGCGATACGAAATTGGCATCTGCAGGACGCTCCACTTCGTTGTCCATGATCTTGTCCAGCGACTTCAGGGCCGTGGAGGCGTTGTGATACTGGGTCAGCAAGGCCGCCACCTGGCCGAACGGCGACATGGCGCGCGAGATCAACATGGAAGCGGCGATCAATCCGCCCTGGGTCAACTCACCCTGGCCGATCCGATAAACGCCGAAAATGATGACGGCCATGTAGACCAGTTGTGAAATCTCCAGAGCGCCATTGACCGTGGTCGCCGCCAGCAGGCGCAACTGGGTGGAAATACGGGACAGGAAGGTCGCGCTCTGTTCCCATTTTTTCTGCATGATGCCTTCGGCACCCTGAGTCTTGACCGTTTCCAGACCAACCAGGCTTTCGATCAGGTGGGCGTTGCGCTGCGCGGCAGCCCGGTAGGTGGTTTCCGAAAGCTCGTGCATCCTGTCCTGAACCAGCATGGCGTAGCCAATCACCAGCACCATCCCGATCAGGCCGGGCACGACCAGGGGCAGATCGATCCAGGCAATGGCCAAGAGAAACACCAAGGCAAACGGCAAATCGATCAGCGCCGTGACGGTGGCCGAGGTAATGAAATCCCGCACTGTCTCGAAAGAGCGCAAATTGGCTGCAAAGGCGCCGGCCGAGATGGGCCGGTTCTCCATGCGGATACCCAGGACCCGCTCCATGATCATCGCCGACAGCTTCACATCCACCCGGCTGCCGGCCAGATCGATGAGATAACCGCGGATCAGGCGCAGACTGACATCCGCCAACATGATGATGAACAGCCCGGCAGCCAGCATCCACATGGTTTCCGTAGCCTGGTTGGGCACCACCCGGTCGTACACGTTCATGGTGAACATCGGCATGGCGACGGCGAACAGATTGATCAGCAGCGCCGCCAGCAGGATGTCCTTGTACAGCGGAAGATTGTCGAAGATGGCACCCCAGAACCAGTGCCGGACGCGCATGTCCTTTACTTCAGGAGTGCGTTTGTCGAAACGGAATTGGGGCCGGCAGAAAATGGACACGCCGGTATAGCGCCGGTCCAGTTCCTCTCTCGACAGGGTGGTAGAGGCTTCGCCCAGTTCAGGAAAAACGACACGGGCTGAACCATCCGCATCCCAGCCGACCAGCAGGCAGGCGTTGCTATCGTGCAGCAGCAGCACGACCGGCAGCAAGGGCCCGGACAAGGCATCCAGCCCGCGACGCATCACCTTGCTGGCCATGCCGGCCCGGCGTGCGGCACGCTCGAAAATGGAAGGCGTCAAAACATGATTTACCAGCGGAAGCCCGGCGGTCAGGGCATCGCGGGTACGCGGAGCGCCATGGATACGAGACAAGACCACCAGACATTCAAGCAGCGGATCGTGCCGCCGCCCCGCATCGCGGGGCAATTCCCAGGAGGGTTCCTGGCTAATTATCGTTTCTGTCATACGTCTCTCTTAAGGCGCTTCTCTCGACCCCGGAGCAGACAATCAGTGCATACCCGACACTCGCTTGTACTTGACCGGCAAAACCTTGCCCTTGCGGGCTCTTTTTCCTACCCAGTTATCGGCAGAACCAGTACAAACTTTATGGTCAATCTGTTTATCACCCCGGCCGATACCGACAACCGTTACGCAATCCGGTGTCGCCAAAGCGGCAATCAACTTTTCCTTGTCTTCCAGAGCGATCAGGATCACCCCCTTGCCGCCAGACATTTCCTTCATCTCGTCGATCGGGAACAGCAACAGCCGGGGTTCTTCGGCCAGCGCCGCAATCCATGTCGCGCCCTCCGGCACCGTGCTTGGCGGCAACAGACTGGCGCCCTCGTCGACCGTCATGTAGGCCTTGCCGGCCTTCTGGCGGGAAACCATGTCGCCAAGGCGGCCAATGAAACCAACTCCGGCCGTCGTTGCCAATAGTATTTTGGTCTCCGCCGGACCGGACAGCATGGCAATCACCTTGCCGCCCTGCAGTTCGACCAGCGACGACACCGGCACGCCATCGCCCTTGCCGCCGGGCAGTTCCAGCGGCCGCACGGTGTAGGCCCGCCCGGTCGCATCCAGCAGCACGACAGGATGCACGGTCCGGGTCTCGATCACGGCTAGCTCGCCGTCGCCATCCTTCCAGCTCAGCATGGCCCGGTCGATGCCATGGCCGACGCGACTGCGGATGAAGCCATTGCGCGACAGGATCACGGTCATCGGCTCGTCGGCCATCACATCGACCTTCGCGGCCGTCACCTTCTCGGCAGCTTCGATCAGGGTGCGGCGGGCATCGCCGTATTTCTTCACGTCTTCGCGAATTTCCTTGACCACGAGACGGCGGCGGCTGCCTTCGTTGGCCAGCAGTTCCTGCAGGCCATTGCGTTCCTCGCGCAGGTCGTTCAGTTCCCGCTCGATCTTGATGCCTTCCAGCCGGGCCAACTGGCGCAGACGAATTTCCAGGATGTCCTCGGCCTGTATCTCGGTCAGGCTGAACACGGCCATCAGCTCGGCCTTGGGCTCGTCCGCCTCGCGGATGACCTTGATCACCTCGTCGATGCGCAGGAAGGCGATCATCCGGCCTTCCAGGATGTGGATGCGCCGGTTGACCTCGTCGAAGCGGTGCCTCAAACGCCGCTCGACCACCTCCATCCGGAAGTCGCACCACTCGCGCAGGGCCTGGGGCAGGTTCTTCTGCTGCGGCCGGCCGTCGCGGCCGATCATGGTCATGTTGAGGCTGGTGTTGCCTTCCAGCGAGGTGTTCGCCAGCAGCAGGTTCATCATGTCGTCCGGGGTCACGGTCCGGGTCCGCGGCTCGAGCAGGATGCGCACCGGATGCGCCTTGTCCGAATCGTCGCGGAAGGTGTCCAGCACCGCCTGCACGGCGTTCTTCATGTTCTGCTGGTCGGCGGAGAGCGCCTTCTTGCCGGCCTTGGGCTTCGGGTTAATCAGGTCCTCGATTTCGGACAGCACCTTGGCCGTGCTGGTGCCGGGCGGCAACTCGGTGATCGCAATCCGGTACTGGCCGCGCGCCAGCGGTTCAACGGTCCAGCGGGCGCGGACCCGGATGCTGCCCCGGCCGGTTTCATAAGCCTTGCGGATGTCCTCGGGGCCGGAAATGATCTGGCCGCCGCCGGGGAAATCCGGACCGGGGATGGCGGCATAGACCGATTCGTCCTTGTGGCCGTTGATCAGGGAGATGCAGGCGTCGGCGACTTCCCTCAGATTGTGCGGCGCAATCTCGGTCGCCATGCCCACGGCGATGCCGGACACGCCGTTGAGCAGCAGCACCGGCAACCGGGCCGGCAGCAGCGCCGGCTCGCTCAGGGTACCGTCGTAGTTCTCACGGAAATCCACCGTACCCCGGTCGATCTCGGACAACAGCACGTCCTCGGCGAACTTCGACAGCCGCACCTCGGTGTAGCGCATGGCTGCCGGTGAATCGCCGTCGCGCGAGCCGAAGTTGCCCTGGCCCTCGATCAGCGGATAGCGCAGGGTGAAGTCCTGCGCCATGCGCACCGCCGCCTCGTACACGGCGGTGTCGCCGTGCGGGTGGAACTTGCCGATCACGTCGCCGACGATGCGGGCCGATTTCTTGAACGGCTGATCGTGCCGGTTGCCCAGTTCGCGCATCGCGTAAAGTATCCGGCGCTGCACCGGCTTCTGGCCGTCTTCCACGAACGGCAGCGCCCGGTCCAGCACGGTGGACATAGCGTAGGTGAGATAAGCCCGTTCCGCGAACAGGTGCAGCGGGATGCCGTGGTCGTCCTCCATGCTATAGAGCGGTTCGTCTGAGGGCGGCTGATCGGGTGGCATGTCGTCCGGTACGCCCGGAGTTGGCGCGTTCTCGAACAGGTCCATGGATTCGTCGTCGTGGTTCATATGGATCGATCCAAACGGCTAAACGTCAAATTGCGTCGTCCCCGCGCAGGCGGGGAACCAGCCGAATAAAACTGGATTCCCGCCTGCGCGGGAATGACGTGAATAACAGGAGCCGGCTTGCAGCCCACCAGGCTCATACGTCCGCCTCCACCAGGTTGCCGTTGGCTTCCATCCAGGCCCGGCGGCCAGCCGCTTCGCCCTTGCCCATCAGCAGCGTGAACATCTTGCCGATCTCGGCCATGGCGTGCCGGGGCAGCGTCACCGGCAGCAGACGGCGGGTATCCGGGTGCATGGTGGTCTCGCGCAACTGTTCGGGGTTCATCTCGCCCAGGCCCTTGAACCGACCCGTGTGAATATTCGACTCGCGGATGCCGTCTTCTTCCAGCCTCAACAAAACCTGGTCGCGCTCGGCCTCATCCAGCGCATACAGACGCCGTTCGGGTCGGCTCTTGCCCTGGGCTGCGACCTTGATGCTGAACAGCGGCGGCTGGGCGATGTAGACGTGGCCCTTCGCGATCAACTGGGGGAAATGCCGGAAGAACAGGGTCAGGAGCAGGGTCTGGATATGGCTGCCATCGACATCGGCGTCGGCCATGATGATGACCTTGCCATAGCGCAGGCCGTCCAGCACCGTTTCGGGGCCGTCCAGATCGTGCGGGTCGATGCCCAGCGCCACCGCAATGTCGTGCACTTCGTTGTTGCCGAAGATCTCGCCGCGCGCCACTTCCCAGGTATTCAGCACCTTGCCGCGCAGGGGCAGGATGGCCTGGTACTCGCGATCGCGACCCTGCTTGGCGGAGCCGCCGGCTGAGTCGCCCTCGACCAGGAAGATTTCGTTGCGGGCCAGCTCGTCCGACTCGCAATCGGTCAGCTTGCCCGGCAGCACGGCAGAGCCAGACTGCTTCTTCTTTTCCACCACCTTGCCGGCCTTCTGGCGGGCCAGTGCGGTCTTGATGGCCAGCTCGGCGATCTTCTTGCCATTCTCGATGTTGCCGTTCAGCCAGCCATCGAGCGGGTCTTTCACCCGGGAGGAGACC